>CAMATI010000021.1 GCA_945861095.1 Asaia bogorensis
CATCTGCCGATCGACCCGCCGATCCTGACCTCGATCATGGGATCCATCCGATCCGCCGATTGCGTGTTGACCTTCCTCGATACCGACGAAGGCCTGACCGGCGAAGGGCTGGTCATGTCCATCAACAACCGCCGCCTGGGCGTGATCCACCAGATGATCCGTGACCTGGAAGACCTGGTGGTCGGCCTCGACCCCCGCCTGGGCGGGGCGCTGAACGCGAAAGCGTGGAAGGACCTGAATTTCCTGGGTTATGAGGGCGTGTCCATCGTCGGCCTGGCCGCGATCGACAACGCGTTGTGGGACCTGCGCGGCAAGGCCGCCGGTCTGAACGTCGCCCATCTGATCGGCGCCTGCCGCCCCACCGTGCCCACCTATGCCAGCGGCGGGTTATGGTTGGCCGGCTCGCTCGACGATTTGCAGAAGGAGGCTCGGGGCTTCCTCGACCGCGGCTTCCGCGCCATGAAGACCCGCGTCGGCCCGACGGATCCCGACGGCATGGTCGCCCGCGTCGCCGCGGTGCGGGAGGCCGTTGGACCCGACGTCGCCCTGATGGTGGACGCCAACCAGCAAATGACCGTCAAGCAGGCGATCCGCATCGGCCGCATGATGGAAGACCTGAACCTCACATGGTTCGAGGAACCCGTGATCTGCCACGATCACGAAGGCGAAGCCCAGATAGCCGCCGCGCTGGATACCCCGATCGCGTCGGGGGAAACCGTCTACACCCATCGCGGTATCCTGAAGATGCTGGAAGCCCGCGCCGCCGACGTGCTGATGCCCGATCTGCAACGCATGGGCGGGCCGACCGAATTCCTGAAAGCCGGCCACCTGTGTGAGGCGTTCCACATCCCCTGCGCCAGCCATCTGTTCCCGGAAATGAGCCTGCCGCTGCTGGCTTCCCTGCCCGGCGGCTACTACCTGGAACACATGCCCTGGTTCGAGAAGATCTACCGCGAGCGGATCGAGCTTGACGCCAAGGGCGACGCCATCGTCTCGGACCGGCCCGGTTGGGGGTTCAGCTTCGATCCCGACGCGATCCGCCTCTACGCGGATTGATCCCAGCCCGTGATCCAGGGGTGGGTCAAGCGCGGCGTGCCGACCCGACGGCCAAATCCAGGGGCGGCCACAATGGCAGACTCACCGGCCGAATGGCGACGTTGGGTCTTGGACTGGCCGTCCTTCTGAGCGTGCCGGCCGGAGCGACACCGCCTCCGCCGACGTTCGGCCCGCTGGTCCACCCGGTATCGCCCGCCTGCGTGTCGTCCCCGTTCGGACCACGTGTCCTGGCGGGCCGTCCCAAGGCCGGTGTCTTCCACCCCGGCATCGATCTGCCGGCCGCGGAAGGTGCCCCGGTCCGGGCGGTCGCGCGTGGGCATGTCATCCGCGCCCAGCGGAAAGGCCCGGGCGGATTCGAGATGCTGATCCAGCATGAGGGATTCATCGGCGTTTACAGCCATCTCGGGCGCCTGACTCCGGCGATCGCGGAGGGCAAACGCGCGGTGCAAGCCGGGGATATGGTCGCGACGATCGGTCGAACGGGTGTCACTTACGGCACGCATCTGTATTTCGGCATGCTCGTGGACCGTCAGCCAATCGACCCCGCCCCATGGCTTGGCGTCGTCGCCTGTGGATCGACCGGTGGGGCCGCAAGCGCCGGGAAAAAATGATCGATCCTCGACATGGCGGCCATTGCGGACCACTGGCGGGGCCTCTCGTCATTTGCGCCAGGCCTATTCGTGGCGATAACCACGGATGTCTGCTCGGAAGCGCTTGACGGCGCATCATTGGTCGGCCCCGCACCGGTGGCGCGCCACCGGATGATGCTAAGGGCTTCCGTCGATCACGTTCCCCATGCGGATTATCCGACCTGGTTGGTCGACTTTAATCCTGCATGTGGTAGGCTTACGGATGCGTGCACTCCTGATTGCCCTGGCCTGTATGGCTGGTCCCGCGAACGCGGCATCCCTCTGCGGGACCATGGAAATGCCCCCCACGGCGCTTCGAGAGGTCTCACGTGGGTTCACTGGCGGCCACTCCGGCATCGACCTGATGGCACCCATGGGTTCGCCCATCCGCTCCGCCGCCGGCGGAACCGTGGTCTACGCAGGTTGGTATTATGCTTACGGGTATATCGTCGACATTCGGCATTCGGACTCGGTGATCACCCGATACGGGCATATGTCCAAATTCGCCCCGGGGATCGTCAGCGGTGCTCCCGTGGCCGCCGGCCAGATCATCGGCCAGGTCGGGGCGACAGGCCGAGCCCGTGGGGCCCATGTTCATTTTGAGGTTCGGGTGAACGGTCGGGCGGTCGATCCAAAACCGTATCTGGCCCTTGCGCGGTGCCCCAAAGGGACCGAACAGGAAACGGTCCTGGAAGCCATGGCGCCAGAGCCGAAGCGCCGCAAGCAATAGAGCATGATCACGCGGAGCGGAGCGTAACAGCGCGTGATACCAACCGACCGGACCAGTGACATGGCGACTCCGGCCGCTGTCATTGCGAGCGTAGCGACGCAATCCAGGTCAACCAACAGATTCGATAGTGCCAGACCCCTGGATTGCTTCGCTGCGCTCGCAATGACGGCAGTCACCCATAGATCAGTGGTTCGGTTGCTTGGTATGAATCATGCGCTCAAACCAGGAACTGAGCGGTTTGCCGTTTTCAGTCAGGGATAAACCGCTCTGGCGTTTGGCGTTTGGCGTTTGGCGTTTGGCGTTTGGCGTTTGGCGTTTGGCGGATGAGCCTGGGCGCCTGACTGCGCTGTCCGCCGCGGGACGATCACCGCGCCCGCGCCCTACTCGCTTGCGGTCAGGCGGCGAGCGATCGGTATCCCACCCGCTCCCGTCGTCCACCGGACCGACCCTCCGGTCCAGCAAACCGGGCAGGCCGGCAGCCAGGTCGCGTGTTGCGCATGACAGGTGCCGCATCGCCATGTCGGATCCGGATCGGCCGTCGCGCTCCGGCGCAATGCGTCCCGCTGAGCCAGACGTCCGGCCTCGGTCTGGCCGCCTTCCTCTTCCTCGATATCGGCGAGCAGCAGCCACAGCCGCCGTTCGTTCAGTCCGGCGGCGCGGGCGGCTTCGGCGTGGTGGCGTGCCTCGCCGGTCAGGCCGGCGTCCAACGCGGTGCGCGCCAGCAACAGGCGGCTTTCCGGATGCTCGGGATTTTCCGCCGTCAACCGTTGGGCCGCCTGGGTGCGCGCCAGCTTGTCCTCCAACGGTGCCAGCGCGAACGCGGCGAGGTCAGGCTGCGGCCGGCGTGCCCAACCACGGGCGATCACGGTCTGGGCGCGACGTTCATGTCCGCCTGCTCGCAGCCGTTCCGCATAGGCCAGCGCCGCGTGAGGCAATCCAGGATCGGCCCGCCAGGCCTCCCGCGCATAGCGCATGGCCCGTTCGGGGTTCGCTTCCAATGCGGCGGCTCCGGCGGCCAGGGCGGCCCGGGGCGCGTTCTGATCCGCGAGTTCCAGTGCTTCGGCCCAGTGTTCGGCGCGAATCGCCAATTGCGCCCGTTCGCGGCGCAACCACTGCGCGCCTGGATGCGCGGCCTCCGCTCGTTTGGACAGCGTTGTCGCCTCGGCCCATTCGCCCCGGGCGATCGCCTGTCGCAGCAGGCCACGATAGCCCAGGAACGCGGCATCCTTGCGATCCGCCAGCAGGCGGAACGCCGCTTCGGTTTCGTCGTCCCGTTCGGCCAGGCGTCCGGCTTCGGCGGCCAACAGCAAGGTTTGGGGGGTGTCGCCCAGGAACCGGCGTGCCCGTGCGGCTTCGCGTCGGGCATCGGCTTTCTCGCCGGCCGCCAAAGCGAGCAGGGCCTTGGTGACCGACAGGTCTCCCAACTGCCGATGGCGGTTCTCCCTCATGTGCCGCAAGGTGCGTGGCAGGCGCATCAACCCACCGAGAAGACGCAGGGTTACATAGGCCAGGGTAAAGACAAGCAGCAGGCCGAGTGTGGCGACCGGGGTGGATAGCTCGATGGTGATCGAACCGATATCCGCCACCACCTGGCCCGGCAACCCGGAGAGGAACCAGGCAAAGGCAAGCGTAGCCGCGCCAATGGCCAGGATCGCGATGATGCGGCGCATCAGCCGCTCGTGGCCATCGCGGCGAGGTCAGCCCGCGCGTCGAGCAGGGATCGTGCCTCGGCAAGCCACGGCGCCATGGCCTTGGCTGGATCACCGGTCAGGGTCGATGCGGCATCGACCGCGGCGGTCAGGTCGCCGGCTTCCAGTGCGACGCGCGCCCGGGCCAGGATTCCGGCGACCGACACGCCGATCAGCACCTTGTCGCCCTGGCGAATCGTGACGAGTTCCTGCGTCCGGCTCCAGACGCGTTCCAGAAACGGCTTGCCATCGGTGTCCGGCTGCGCCGCTTCCCTCGCGGCCCGGTCGGCCGCCGGGAACGTCAGACGCAGATGCGGCAAGGTCGGAGGGTTCGCCGATGCGAAGCGCGCCACGGCAGGGGGCGCACCGGGTAGATCGCCCAGCTTCTGGCCCGCCGACAGGGCTGCCTCGGCCAATTGGATGCGTGCCAGGCGAGATGCGCGTTCGGCGATGGCCGAAACCCGGTTTGCCGCGGCTTCTGCCCGGGTCAGTCGCCCATCCAGGGTCTCCACCCGACGGCCGGCCTCGGCATCCTCGGTCTGGGTGCGCGCGGAGAGGCCGTCGAGGCGTGCCGACAGGGCATCCAGCCGTGTCGGCATTGTCGGGTCCGGGGCCGGGCGCTGTTCCAAAGCAGTCAGGCGGGACTGCAACGCGGCCTGGTCCACGATCGGGCGCTTTTCCAGGGCATCAAGCCGAGCGGGGTCGAGGGTGGGGCGTTGGTCGGGGAGCGGGCGTTTTTCGAGGGCTTCGATCCGCGCCGTCAGGCCGGTCAAATCCACGGGGGCTGATGGGGCACGCTGTTCCGCCCGGGCGATGCGACTATCCAGGGCACGAATCTGCTGTTGCAGCACGGCGATTTCCGCCGTTGGGGCGGCCGGCACCGGTGGCGTCAACCAGACATAAAAAATGGCCAGCGCCAGGACCGCGAACCCAGCGATGGATAGCCAGTGCGTCAGGTCCCGGTCCGTGTACCATGGTCGAGCCGGCGGCGGGGGCGGATCCGAAGCCTCGGGGGCCGCTAGGGCCTTGATGTCAGACATGAAAGGAGCGCAAGCAGGGAATCCTGGTCGGGTGCGGCGGCGACGCTGATACGCCGCCATGGAAGGCCTCGTAATGCCACTTCGGTCCGTTGGCTGATAGCCAGGGCGTCACAGCGGGTCAGGAGCGGGCCAAGGACCAGGCGTTGGGCCAATCGGTGGAACACGCGCGCGGTCTCCGGTGAGAAGAACAGCGCGTGGCTCACGGAACCGGCTCGCAAGGCGCGAAGGGCGGTGTCCGGAAGGATTTGGGTTGGTCGGGTGTCATAGGCAACGCGGCGTGTGATCCGAAAGCCAAGCGTCCGGAGCATGGCAGCCAGTGGCATCCCTTGCCCACGACCGGAAACCAGCAGCAGCCGGCCCTGCTCGGGGCGGATATGCTCGGTGATCAACCTGGCGAGAGCGGTGGCGTCGCCGTCCGCGCTGGCCACCGTCCGAAAGCCCGCCCGGCTTGCGCGCTGCGCGGTCGCGTGTCCGACGGCCCAAAGCGGAATGTCGAAAAAATCCGACCCAAGCGCGGGCAGTGCGTTGCTGCTGGTCACCAGGATGCCGACCGGGATGGTCCCCGATTGGGATGTCGGCTTCATACGGAGCGGCGGCATCGTCCGGATGGTCATCATCGGTGCAACCACCGGGCGGAACCCCAGGGCGGTTACCCGTGCGGCGGTCTCGGTCGCGGCAGGCTCCGGTCTGGTAATCAGGATCGTGCCACGCGATCCGTCACACAAAGATATCTCGCGGGCTGTCGGCACGCAGCGAAGCCCCCAGTTCCCGCCCAATCCGTTCGGCGTCCGCAACCGAGCCATGCAGGCTGGATTTCAACAGGAAAGACCCGTCGGGGCGTGCCACCAACCCGGTCAGATGCAATTCCCCGGTTGGCAGCAGGCGGGCATGCCCACCGATCGGCGTGCGGCAGGATCCGTCCAGTTCCGCCAGCATTGCCCGTTCGGCGGTGGCGACCGAGTTGGCTTCCGGGTCCTCGATCGCGCCCAGCATTTCCCGCAATTCAAGGTCGGCCTCCCGCACCGTGATGCCGACGATGCCCTGTCCCGAGGCGGGTACCATGGCGTCGGGGTCCAACACGACCGACGCGCGATCCTCCAGGTTGAGCCGCCGCAGCCCGGCCAGGGCCAGGAGCGAGGCCGTGCAATCCCCCGCCGCCAGCTTCGCAAGGCGGGTCTGGACGTTGCCGCGCAATGTGGTGATGACCAGATCCGGTCGAGCGTGCAGCAACTGGGCCTGCCGGCGGACAGAGGACGTGCCGATCGTGGCGCCAGCCGGGAGGCAGGCATAGGGATCGCCGGGATCGCAGTCACGGCAATCCGGCCCAAGGATCAGGGCGTCCCGCGCATCCTCTCGCCGCATCGTGCACGCCAGCACGATCCCGGACGGCATCTCGGTTTCCAGGTCCTTCAGGCTATGGACGGCAAAATCGATCCGCCCGTCGGCCAGGGCTTCATGGATTTCCTTGGCAAACAGGCCTTTTCCGCCGATATCCGCCAGACGCCGATCCTGCACCGCGTCGCCTGTTGTGTTGATGGCATGTTCCTCGAACACGTCCATCCCACGGAGGACAGGGCACAACCGGGTCAGCACGTCCAGGAATGCGCGGGTTTGCACCAGCGCGAGGGGAGACCCGCGGGTGCCGACCCGTAGCGGCAGGGCGCGCGCATGGGTGCGGACACGGGATCGAGTCGCGTCGGGGTTCGGGATCGGCTGCTGTGTTCGGTTCGGGGTGTTCATCAGACTGTTATGTATCGTCCATCTCGGCATCGGTAACGTCGGCATCGGTAACGTCGGCATCGTTCACGTCGGCATCGTTCACGTCGGCGCGAAATGCACCGCGTTGCCGGTGCGGTGCAAGCCCTTGCGTTTGCGGGTTCAGGCCCAGCCAAGTTCCTTCAGCGCGAGACCCGCGTGCCAGATTTTTGACATGTGGACGATTTTTCCCTCGGCGAACTGCATCACATACACATAGTCGGTGTTCGTCGTCTTGCCCGTCGGCGGGCAAGGGCCACCGGCCAGATGTGTTCCGGTGAATACGCCATAGGCACAGACGTTATTCCGTTCGGCATCCGTCGCGAAGGATTTTACCACATACCGACCGTCGGTCAGGACAGTCAGCAGGCCCTTCATCCATTCAGTATAATCCCGCAATGTTTTAACGTCCATCAGCGGTTCGGCCTGGGCGGAGAACGTAGCATCCGGCGCGCAGTAGGCCTGGCATCCGTCCCATCCCTTTCCCGTTTCGCAAGCGTCGAAGAACGCCCGCGCGGTCCCTGTTATGTTCGACATGCGATGGTCTCCCTGCTCGTGTTGATTTGTTGCGGCCCTGGGCAACCTTGGATTGTTTTCAGGTCTCACGGTAACCGCGCTTGCTTGGCACAAGACCGGTCCGGCCGCTACATCCCCGGGCAGCGGAGAATGAACATGCAGCCATTTTTTTGCCGTCGACCGAGCTAACCGATGGAATCCCGACCGATGGGCCCGGTTCTGGGCATAGAATCGTCCTGCGATGAGACCGCCGCGGCCATCCTGGC
Source organism: Asaia bogorensis (assembly GCA_945861095.1). GTDB lineage: Bacteria > Pseudomonadota > Alphaproteobacteria > Acetobacterales > Acetobacteraceae > Rhodopila. The sequence continues at coordinate 7,681 of CAMATI010000021.1, forward strand.
GCCCGATGGCCGCATTCTGGCGGAGTCCGTGCTCAGCCAGGAAACCGAGCATGCCCCGTACGGTGGCGTGGTGCCGGAGATCGCGGCCCGGGCCCATCTGTCGTACCTACCGGAACAAATCGGTCGAGTCATGGCGCTCGCGGGCCTGGGATTTGCCGATCTGGGCGGCGTCGCGGCCAGCACCGGCCCGGGCCTGATCGGCGGGTTGATCGTTGGCAGCCAGATGGCGAAGGGCATCGCGCTCGCCCGCAACCTGCCATTTGTCGCCGTCAACCATCTGGAAGCGCACGCGCTGACCGCCCGCCTGCCCGGCCTGGTGGAGGGCGGCGCCGCGTTCCCCTATCTGCTGCTGCTGATGTCCGGCGGACACTGCCAATGTATCGCGGTGGAGGGCGTCGGGCAGCACACGCGGCTAGGTGGAACCGTGGACGATGCGGTCGGCGAGGCCTTCGACAAGGTGGCAAAGCTGCTCGGGCTTGGATGGCCGGGCGGACCGGCCCTCGAACGTCTGGCGGCGGACGGCGACGCTTCTCGGCATGATTTCCCTCGCCCGATGTTGGGACGGGCCGGCTGCGATTTCAGCTTCTCCGGGCTCAAAACAGCCGTCGCGCAGACCATCACTCGGCTCGGAGCAGGCGCTTTGCCGCGACAGCAAGCGGCCGATCTCGCCGCGTCGTTTCAGCTTGCCGTGGCTGCAGTCATGGCCGACCGCGCGAAACACGCGATGGCGATGATGCGGGCGCGTTCGCCGTCGGCGCGCCTTCTGGTCGTGGCAGGCGGTGTGGCCGCGAATGGCGCCGTGCGCGCGGCTTTGCGGGGCGTGGCGGAGATCGCCGGATTCCAGTTGGTCGCGCCGCCGATCCGTCTGTGCACCGATAATGCGGTGATGGTCGCCTGGACCGGGATTGAGCGGTTGCGGCTGGGGCTGACGAACGGTCTGGATTTCGCACCGTTGCCGCGTTGGCCACTGGACACGCTGCGACCGAGAGCGGTGGTTGGTGACGCCTGAAGGCGTCCGCCCCAGGCGCCCCTCACCGTCATTGTCGGACTTGATCCGGCTCCCCCGCCGGCGGGGGAGCCGGGTCAATGACGAGGCGCGCGCGCTATCGGTCAATGGGTCGGACGGTCGGCACTACGTCCCTGATGTCTTCGACGCAGCGAGCAGGAACTCCCGGTTGCCCTCCGGCCCGGTGATCGGGCTTTCGACAATGCCGAGCACGCGCCAGCCTGGCAGAGCGTCCCACCAGTGGCGCACCCGCTCACAGACCGCCTGGTGCACCGCCGGATCGCGCACGACGCCTTTGCTGCCGACCAGGTCCGCCCCGGCCTCGAATTGCGGCTTGATCAGCGCGATGGCCCAGGCACCGGCGTCGCACAGGCTCAGCGGATTGGGCAGCAAGGTCGCCAGGCCGATGAAACTGGCATCGCAGACCATGGCCGCGATCGGATCGGCGATCGCCTCCCGCGTCAAATGGCGCGCATTGGTCCGTTCGTGCACCACGACCCGGGCATCCGTCCGCAGTTTCCATGCGAGTTGTCCGTGCCCGACGTCGACCGCATGCACCCTGGTTGCGCCGTGCGTCAACAACACGTCGGTGAAGCCGCCGGTGGAGGCCCCGACATCCAGGCAGACCCGGCCTTGCGGCGACAACCCGAAATGGCTCAGCGCATGGTCCAGCTTCAGGCCACCGCGTGATACCCAGGGATGGTCCTGGCCCCTGACCTCCAACGGTGCGCCAGCCGCCAGCACGTCGCCTGGCTTGTTGACGCGCTTTTCCCCGCTGAACACCTTGCCGGCGAGGATCAGCGCCTGCGCCCGGGTGCGGCTTTCGGCGAGTCCCCGGTCCACCAACGCCAGATCGGCGCGCTGCTTGCCCGCCGGTGGACGAGTTTCGCGGGGGAGTGCGGTGGCTTTGTCCATGCCGACGGGCCGATCAGTCCGCGAACCGGTCGGCCGGAACGCGCCTATTCCAGCGGCCGTGTGCCAAGCGAGCCGTCGGCATTGCGCACGATGGCGGCGACCCGGGCCTCGGCCTCGGCCAGCTTGGTCTCGCAGTGCTTGCGGAGCGCGGCGCCGCGTTCATAGGCGGTGATGGCGTCCTCCAGCTTCTGCTGGCCGCCTTCCAGGCCGCGCACGATCTGTTCCAATTCGGCCAGCGCGTCCTCGAAGGACAGTTTGCTGACATCGCTCTTCTTTTCTTGGGTCTTGGTGTCGGACATCCGGTCCGGGCTCCGTTCAGGCTCGCATCAGGGCACGCACATGCACCGCGGCGGAAGCGGCGAGCGCGTCCAGGTCGTAGCCGCCTTCCAGCACGGACACCACCCGCCCCCCGCAATGGCGCTCCGCGATCGCGAGCAGTTCGTCGGTAATCCAGGCATAATCCTCGGTTTCCAGGCGCAACTGCGCCAGCGGATCGGCCTTGTGAGCGTCGAAGCCGGCGGAGATGATCAACAGTCCCGGTGCGAATCGGTCGAGTTCCGGGAGAATCTGCTCCGACCAGGCCGCGCGAAACGCGGCGCTGCCATCCCTGGGGCGCAGGGGGGCGTTGATGACATTGTTGGCCACCCCGCGCTCCCACACGTCACCGGTGCCGGGATAGCAGGGGCTCTGGTGAGACGACGCGTAGAACAGGTCCGGGTCGGCGGCGAACATCGCTTGCGTGCCGTTGCCGTGGTGTACGTCGAAATCGACCACGGCGACCCGCTGCACGCCCCATTGGGCACGGGCATGCAGGGCCGCCACCGCCACATTGTTGAACAGGCAGAACCCCATCGCTCGGCCTGGCTCCGCGTGATGCCCGGGCGGGCGGACCGCGACGAAGGCGGCGCGGGCACTGCCTTCCATGACCGCGTCCACGCCGCGCACCGCGCCACCGGCCGCGCGCAGGGCGGCTTCGGCGCTGCCCTCGCTCATGATGGTATCACCGTCCAGGGCGACGGTTTCGCCCGGTTCCGGCCGGACCGCGATTAAGGCTTCGACGAAGGGTCGCGGATGCACGCGGGACAGTTGTTCGACCGTTGCCCGGGGCGCTTCCTCCCGCCAGAGCGGGGCGAACACCTCGGCCTCCAAGGCGTCGATGACCGCGCGCAGGCGTTCGGACGATTCGGGGTGATAAGGGCCGGGATCGTGATCCAGGCAGGCCCTGTGGGTGATGAGGGTGGTCGTCATGGCGAATCTCCCGCGCCGGCGGTGTCTTTGGCAGCCGGCTGGTCCGCGCGCCGGCGGATGACGAAGCTCAACACCCCGTTTTCTTCGCTGAAGGCGATCAGATCATGGCCGGTTTCCCGGCAGAATGCCTGAAAATCCGCGACCGCCGCTCGGTCCGTCGCCAGCACACGCAGCCGGTCCCCCGCCGCCATCGATCGCAGCGATCGGTTGGCCCGCAGCACCGGCAGGGGGCAGTTCATGCCCTTCACGTCCAGAAGTGTCTCGCTCATGCCCTTCATCCTGCGGTGGTGCGCCCACTTGAGCAAGCGGTGTTGAGCAAGCGGGCGGGTGGTTGCATGCTTGCGGCCATGAGCCAATACCGCATCGGCATCGACCTGGGTGGGACAAAGATCGAAATCGTGGCGCTTGCCCCGGACGGGACCGAGGCACTGCGCCACCGCATCGCAACCCCCGCCGGTTACGCACCCACCGTGGCAGCCATCGTGGACCTGGTCGCGGAGGCCGAAGCGCGTCTCGGCGTCCGTGCGAGCGTTGGCATCGGCATTCCCGGTGCCATCAGTCCGGCGACGGGGTTGGTCAAGAACGCCAACTCCCTGTCCTTGAACAACCATCCGCTGGACCGCGACCTGAGCGATGCCATCGGCCGCACCGTGCGGATCGAAAACGACGCCAATTGTTTCGTGCTCAGCGAGGCGACCGATGGTGCGGCGGCCGGCTATGGGGTGGTGTTCGGCGTGATTCTCGGCACCGGCTGTGGTGGTGGAGTGGTCATGCACGGATCGGTCCATCGCGGGCCGCATGGGATCGCCGGCGAATGGGGGCACAACCCGCTGCCCTGGCCTAATCCGGACGAATTCCCGGGCAATTCCTGCTGGTGCGGCCGGCAGGGGTGCCTGGAAACCTATGTTGCCGGCCCGGCCCTGGCGCGCGATTGCGACGGCCCCGATGCGCGGGATGCGTCCAGCCTGCCGCGGCGAGCCGCCGCTGGGGACGAACGTGCCCGCTCGGCTTTGCTGCGCCATGCCGACCGGCTGGCGCGCGGGTTGGCTCAGGTGATCAACCTGCTCGATCCGGACGCCATCGTGCTGGGAGGGGGACTGTCGAACATGACGCATCTCTACACCGATCTGCCCCGGTTGCTGCCGCGTCACGTATTCAGCGACGTGATCGCGACGCCTATCCTGAAAAACCAGCATGGCGATTCGTCAGGCGTGCGGGGTGCGGCCTGGCTCTGGCCGTTGGTATAGGGCCGATCTTCCGGGCGATGGAGGCTCAGGTTTCGGTGGCGGGTTCCAGGCTGGCGCGAATGCGTTCCACCCGGCGGCCGTCCATCTCCAGCACCTCGAACCGCCACCCGGCGAACACGATTCGATCGCCGGGACTGGGCAGGCGCCGCAGCAGTGCCAGGATCAGGCCGCCCAGGGTGTGGTAGCTTCCCTCGGCCGGCAGGTCGGGCAGGTTGAGGCGGGCTTTGACTTCATCGACTGGCATCATGCCATCCATTACCAGGGTCGCCTCGCCGTCCAAGCCGGGTTCGGCCTGCTGTGACGCCGCATCGCTGGGGTCGCCGACAATGGCTTCCAGCACGTCGGCGGCGGTGACCACGCCCTCGAAGCTGCCATATTCGTCCATCACCAGGGCAAGGCCGAGTTCGTCGGATTTGAGGCGTTCAAGCGCGTCCAGGGCGGTGACGGTGTCGGGAATCACCGTTGGCTGACGCAGGACGGCGCCAACCGACAGATCCTGGCCGCTGAGGATGCGGTCCAGCAGGTCCTTCGCCTGCACGACGCCGACAACGTTGTCGATCGACCGATCGCACACGACGAAGCGCGAATGCGGGGCTGATTTCAGTGCGGCGGCAATCTCCTCGGGCGGGCTGGACCGATCGATCCAGGCAAGTTCCGTGCGTGGCGTCATGATCGCGCGGACCGGCTTGTCCGCCAGACGCAGGAGGCGTTCGATCATGTCCCGTTCTTCGTGTTCGAGCACGCCGGTCTGTGCCCCCTCGGCCAGCAGCGCCTTAAGGTCTTCTTCGGTGACGCTGTCCTGCGAAGCCCGCGGCAGGCCAAACAGGCGCATCACGCACCCGGTCGATTTGCCGAGCAGCCAAACGGCGGGCGCGCCGATGCGGGCGAACCAGGCGATCGGGCGGGCCACCCGCACCGACACCTGCTCCGGCTGGCGTAGCGCGAGTTGCTTGGGCACGAGTTCACCCAGGACCAGAGTCAGGTAGGTCGTGATGACAATGACGAATGCCAGGGCGAGGGGTTCGGCCACGGTGCTCGCGACACCCCAGGTATCAACCATCCAATATTGCATTTGGGTCGCGATGCGCGCCCCGCCGAACACGCCCGCGAAGACGCTGACCAGGGTGATGCCGACCTGCACCGTGGGCAGAAAGCGCTGTGGCTCTTCCGCCAGGGCCAGGGCGGCGGTGGCGCCAGCGATCCCTTTGCGTTCCAGTATCGCCAGCCTGGCCCGCTTGACTGAAACCAGGGCCATCTCGCTCATGGAGAATAGCCCGTTCAGCAGGATCAGGAGCAGGATAACGATGGCTTCCAGACCGATTCCCATGGGTTCTCTATGCATCCGCTTGTCTGTGGTCGAGGATACTCCTAGCACGGTTCCGTGCCGCACGGGATGGGATGCTCGCCGCGGGAACGGGAGGGGACGATGCCGCCAGTCGCCATTTTCATCACATTGTTGGGGTTGGTGCCGTTCGTTGCGTGCGGTCTGGCGGCGGTTGGGTCGAACCCAGAGCCGGCGGACCGCATGCTTGTGGCGCTGATCGACTATGCCGCGTTGGTCCTGGCGTTTTCAGGCGGCATTTTCTGGGCGCTGTCGCTTCTGCCATCGCCGCCCGTCACGCCATCGCCTTTGAGGGGGCATCGCGTGCGACTGGCGTTCGGCACCGTGCCCTTGCTGGTTGCGTGGGCGGCGCTGCTGTTGCAGGCATGGGTGGCATCCTGGGCCGCGCTGGCCGTGCTGATCGCGGGCTATGTCATCACGGTGGTGGCGGAACGCCAGACCGGTCAGCACAGCGCGTTGCCCCCGCGTTATGAGTGGTTGCGTTGGGGATTCACGATTGTCGCGGTGGCTATGATGACGACTGTACTGGTGCTGCGATTGTTTGGGAAGACATTAGTATTCTGATGCGTTGCGATTCGCGTTAATCCGCACCAATGCTCATGCAGTTGTATTCAAAGCGCATTTTGTTTTTGAACTCGCATTCATTGTTTGTTAACCATTGCCCAAGGCGAATGCGGAGGAATGGTTTATGTCGAGTTCGGTCGGTGCGGAAATCATCCCATTCCCGGTGCGTCAGCCGATGGGTCTGGCCGGAGCCGATCCGCAGGAGCGTTTGCGCAAGGCGTTGGTCGCGTTGGATACGGCGATGAAGGAACAGAAGGCGGCCATGGCGGGGTGGCGCGATTCGCTGGATCAGCTCAAGAAATCCACCCAGGGACTGGGTCTGAGCATGCAACGTTATCGTGGCAGCCTGGACAGGTTGGGCGCGGACGTGGCCGACCTTCATAAGCAGGCAACCCAGTTGGAGAGTTGGGCGGATGATACGCTGGACAAGCGGGTCTGAGCATCGGGCGATGTGGGCGCCAACGGCGTAGGGGCGCCCGCTCGTCCTGGTACGGCGGCAACAAGGCGCGCGCCGTCCGGTCGGAGACTGTTTCGCCTGGTGTGGAGATGCACGCTGACGGAACACGTCTGATGCCGACCGACGTAACCGTTGACTCATAGGCGTAGGCGCACCCTCACCGTCATTGCCGGACCTGATCCTGCAGCCCGCCCCTGCCGTTGAAGCGTGGGTCGCCGTGCCGGTCCGGGCAATGACCGTGGGGCCGCGCATCGGTCAATCGTTACGTCGGTTGCTATTGGTCGGCCAATAGCGGGCTCCCGCGGTCGATGAAATGCGCAGAGTCGCGGGGGATCACATCATGGTCCCGCACGATCATGCTGCCCCATTGCGTGCGTCTCCGATCCGGCGTAACAATGTCCGCCGCGGTCTTGCAAGTCGAGACCTGCAAGGGGGAACGATGTGCCAAATATGCGATCGAACGGTCGGATCCGCGTTGTCCCGACGGGGCTTGTTCGCCGGGTTGGCCGCCGGCATGGCCGTCAGTGCGGTACCGGCCCGCGCGGCTAATCCGGCCAAACCAGTCCTGACGCCAGATGTGGCATTGGAGCGACTGATGGCCGGGCATGCCAAGTATCTCCAAGGTCAGGCGTCGGTCGGTAACTACGGGGCCGGCCGAGCGGGAAGGGCGGGTGGCCAGACGCCAATCGCGGCGGTCTTGTCGTGTGCCGATTCGCGCGTTTTGCCGGAGTTGATCTTCAATCAGGGGCCGGGCGACCTGTTCGTGGTGCGCGTGGCGGGCAATGTCGAGAACGCTGATGGGCTGGCCAGTTTCGAGTACGGGACAGAGATCCTGGGTATTCCTCTGATCATGGTCATGGGCCACTCCAATTGCGGTGCGGTTGCCGCCGCGATCAAGGTGAAACGGGAAAACACCGTTCTGCCGGGTCACTTGCCTGGTCTGATCGACTTGATTCTGCCCGCGGTCCGGAAGGCCGAGGCGATGAAGCCGGCCAATCTGCTGGTCGCGGCGACCATCGAGAATGTGCGCGCGACCGTCGCCACCATTGCGGCATCCGAACCGTTGATTTCCCCCGCGATCAAGGCGGGCAAGGTCAAGGTCGTCGGATCCGTCTATGACGTGGCGACGGGGAAAGTGACGCTAGTTTAGCCGTGGCCGGCGCCTGATATCGGCGCGGACGTGGCGGAAGTTCAGGATCGCCGGATCGGCCACCACCGGTCCGGGGGCGATGGCGACGATGATATTGCCGGCGATCGGGGCGAAATCGACGCGGAAATGCACGGATGATTTCAGGGCCAGGATCGGGCAGTCGGCGGGCTCGATCTCGACATGGCGGAGTATGGCCTGATCCAGTGCCTGCATCTTCCGCGTGGTGACGATCACGCGCACGCCCTGGATGTCGATCAGCGCGGTGGGGCCCAGATTGCCGGGATTGCCGGCGCCCATCGGGCCAGTCAGGGTGAAGGCGCCGTCGGTCAGTTTCTCCACCCGCGCCGAACACGCATAGGGCATTCCGTCCGACTTGCCTCCCAGCACCAGATCTATCACCGCGCCGGTGCCGGCCTGGTGGCAGGCGGCGGCGCTTTCGAAGTCGTTGATCAGGCAGACGACAGCGCCTTTCGCCCCTTGGCGCACCAATTCGGATAGCAGTTCCGTGGTGTCGCCATGGCCTCCGCCGCCGGGGTTGTCCTGTGTGTCGGCCAGCACGATCGGGCCTTTCGTGGTCGGGCTTTGGCGTAGCGCCTCGGCCACGGCGTGGGCGGCCGGCATCGTGTCCTGCACGAAGGTGGATTCTCGGGCATTCAGATCGGCCAGCATGGCATCGGCCGCCGCATCGGCGGCCTGCTGCGTGTCCGCGAAGGCCGCGATGGCGGGGCCGCAATCCAGGAAATCGGCATAGGGGAAGCCGAAGCAGAAGGCCAGTTCGGCGATGCCGGCCTGGTTGGCAAGTGCGGACCGCGCGGTCATCGCGGGTTCCATCGGTGCCATCATCGTGCATTGGCTGCCGAGCGGGATCCAGAAATCAAGCTGGCGGAAGGCGCGGAACCAGGGGGTGCGGCGCTCGATACGTTGCAATAACAGGCGCATGGCCTGGGCGCCGGCGTCTTTCATGTCGATATGGGGGTAGGTGCGGAACGGCACTGTCACGTCCGACAGGCGGACCATTTGCGGTGTCAGGTTGGCGTGCGGATCCAGGCTGATGGTCAGCGGCATGTCGGCCCCAACGATGGCTCGGACGCGGCGCAGGAGTTCGCCTTCCGCGTCGGGGAAGCTGTCCACCACCGCGGCGCCGTGCAGGTCCAGATACACGCCGTCGATCGGGCCTTGGTCCAGCGCCATGGACAGATGCGCGCAGTTCAGGGCGGCAATCCGCTCGAACGCTTCGTCCTGCACCGGGCCGGCGGGATTGGCAAAACCCCAGGCCAGGGGGATCAGGGTCACGCCGGCCGCTTCCGCGACGGCGATGGCGCCGGCGCTGGGGACGGAGCGGTCGCGCAGACCGGGGATCAGTGCGGCACCGATCTGCAAGGGCGGCAGTCCACCGGGTTGCAGGAAATCGGCGTAAGTGGTCGGGCGAGGCGCGAAGGAGTGGCTTTCATGCATGAAGCCGCCGATGGCGATGCGCAGGGTCATGTGGACGGGGTCCTGGTTGGCTGGTTTGCCCACCAATAGCACGAGTACGGTTTCAAGGCTCGGCCGAGACTGGCGCGTTCGCAAGGTCGGGCGTAGCGTTGCGGCAAACCTGAAACAGGGGACATGTCCATGGCGATCATCATAGGTGAAGGCGAATACCGCTACGAAGTGATCGAGAACTGGGGCACCTTGCCGCCCGGCTGGCGCTATGGGGAGGTTGCGGCGGTCGGCGTCGACAGCCGCGACAATGTCTACGTATTCACCCGGGGCGAGCACCCGATGATCGTGTTCGATCGGGCGGGAAATTTCCTGCGGTCCTGGGGCGAGGGATTGTTCAGTCGCGCTCATGGCGTGCATGTGGCGCCCGATGACACGCTGTATTGCACGGACGACGGCGATCACACGGTTCGGCGGATGACGCCCGAGGGGCGCATGCTGTTGGAAATCGGGGTCCCCGGAAAACCCGCGCCTTACATGAGCGGTGATCCTCTGCATCGGTGCACCCACACGGCTCTGTCGCCCGAGGGCGACATCTACGTGTCCGACGGCTACGGCAATGCACGGGTGCACAAGTATTCCCCGGATGGGCGGTTGCTGTTTTCCTGGGGGGAGCCTGGGACCGATCCGGGGGAGTTCAATATCGTCCACAACATCTGCTGCGATGAGGACGGGTGGGTCTATGTGGCGGACCGGGAGAACCATCGGATTCAGGTGTTTGATGGGAAGGGGCGGTTCGAAACGCATTGGCACAATATGCATCGACCATGCGGGTTGTGCATGACGAGAGGGCGCAATCCGATCGCATATATTGGCGAGAGTGGGCCAAGCATGGCGGTGAATGTGAATTCGCCGGGGATCGGGCCGCGGGTGAGCCTGTGGACTTTGGATGGAAAGCGGATTGCCAAGGTCGGGGACGCGTCGCGGGGACAGGCCAGTCAGTTTACCTCCCCACATGGCGTGGCGGTTGATTCGCGCGGGGATATTTATGTGGGGGAGGTTGCCCGGACGGCGATGAAGAACAAGGGGACGCCGGTTCCGGACGGAGAGGATGTGCGGTGCATGCAGAAGCTGGTGAAGCTGGGGTGAGGGGAAGCTATCCGTCAAAGGTTTGGGCGGCTTGAATAATACCAGCCGGCCGAAACAAAGACCCACCGGCAGTGCAATTCCGTCATGGCGGCCGGAGCGCCGCCATCCACGACGTGCGTTGTTGCAGCCTAGGAAGTTCGTGGATGCCGGCCTGCGCCGGCATGACGAGGAGGCACCGACCGGAGAGTCGATCTTTTCGCGGATTGAATCAGTCGACGATATCTTTGGACCCTTGCACCGTCAGGCCAATGCGGGCTCTTCCACCGCTATGCACGCGGCCATCCGCCCCGGCTCCGGGAAGCGTTCCGCCGGAATCGCGGTGCGGCAACCGTCACGACGGCGCGAACAGCGGGGGGCGAAGGCGCAGCCGGTGGGCAGGCGGCGCATGTCCGGCGGACTGCCGGGAATGGCGTCGATGTCCTGATCCCGAGGCTGGCCATGCACCGTCGAGGAGAGCAATCCCGCCGTATAAGGATGCAGTGGATTGGCCATGATGCGTCCGACCGGCCCGCTCTCGATCACCCGTCCGGCGTACATCACCGCGACGGTGTCCGCAATTTCGGCGGCCACGCCCAGATCGTGGGTGACGAAGATCATTCCCATCCCAAGCTCGCGCTGGATTTTCCGCAGCAGGATCAGCACCTGGATTTGCACCGTCGCATCCAGCGCGGTTGTCGGCTCATCGGCCAGCAGCAGCTTCGGGCCGCAGGACAGCGCCATCGCGATCATCGCACGCTGGCGCAATCCCCCCGACAGCTCATGCGGATATGCATCCAGTCGCCGCTCGGCCGACGGAATACGCACCAGATTGAGCAGTTCCAGCCCGCGCGCCCGGGCCTGGGCATAGCTGGCCCCGGTATGGCGGCGGATCGTCTCGCCGATCTGCTGGCCGACGGTATAGACCGGGTCCAGCGCGGTCATCGGCTCCTGGAAGATCATGGACACCGCGCCACCGCGCAGATCGCGGAGCGCCTTGCCCTTTAACGCCAGAACATCCTGGCCAACCGCACGCACCGTGCCCTCGATTTTCGCGTACGGGGGCAGCAGGCGCATCAGGGCGCGGAGTGTTACGCTCTTGCCGGATCCGGATTCACCCAGAATGCACAGGACTTCGCCAGGGTTGACGGTGAAGCTGACACCGTTGACGGCATGGACCGTGCTCTCCCGACCGACGAAACTGACCCGCAGATCCCGCACTTCGGCCAGTGGTTCGATATTCGACATGTCAGGCACTCCCGGCGGCGGCGAGGCTATGACCGGACGCCCGGTCCAGCATGTGGCAGGCCGCGACATGGCTGGTGTCGCCGTTAATGGTGGCCAGACCCGGGGACGTCGCCGCGCAGACCGCTTCGGCGAATGTGCAGCGGGTGCGGAAACGGCAGCCGGAAGGCGGGTCGATCGGGTTGGGGGGATCGCCGGTGATCGGCGGCTCCTCCATCCGACGGGCCGGATCCATCGATGGCTGCGACGCCAGCAAAGCCCGGGTGTAGGGATGCTGGGGAGCGATAAAAATCTTCTCCGACGGGCCAAGTTCCACCACCCGTCCCAGATACATGACCAGCACCCGGTCCGAGATGTAGCGCACCACCATCAGGTCGTGGCTGATGAAGACATAGGTCAGGTTGAACTGCCGCTTCAGCGCCCGCAGCAGGTTCAGCACCTGGGCTTCCACCGATTTGTCGAGCGCGGAGACCGGCTCATCCAGGATGACCATGCGGGGATTGGTCGCCAGGGCGCGGGCGATGTTAACCCGCTGCTTCTGGCCGCCGGACAACTCATGCGGATAGCGCGGGCCGAACTGGTCGGGGTTCAGGCCGACCTTGGTCAGCATGTCCCGTGCAATCTCCCGCGCCTGGAGCTTGGGCGTGTCCTGCACGAAGGGGCCGAACGCCACGGAATCGCGAACCGGCATGCGGGGGTTCAGGGACGAGTAGGAGTCCTGGAACACCATCTGCACCTGCCGGCGCAGGGCGGACACCGTGATGCCGTGGGGCGCGTCCACCGGGTCACCGTCGAACACCAATTCGCCGGAATCCGGGCGGATCAGGTGCAGCAGCAGGCGGGCGAGGGTGGACTTGCCGCAGCCGGATTCACCGACGATGCCAAGTGTCTCGCCCTTCTGCACTTCGAAGGACACGCCGTCCACGGCCTGCACGGACTTGCCGCCCGTGCCTTTGATCGGGAAGTGCTTCAGCAGATCGCGCACGATCAGCAGAGGCTGCAGGGCACCGCCGCGGTCGCGCGGGTCCAGGTCCACGGTGGCGGCGGCCGTTGCCGGGTCGGTAGCGGCCTCCATCTGGGAGTCGGGCATGGTGTTCACATCCGTACGTCCATGGCCGTGCGCAATCCGTCGCTGACCAGGTTGAAGCAGATCGAGGTGATGAAAATCGCCACACCGGGCAGGGCGCAGACCAGGGGCACGACATAGATCGACTGGCGGAGTGTGCTCAGCATCAGGCCCCAATCGGCGGTCGGCGGCCGGACGCCCAGGCCCAGGAAGGACAGGCCGGAGGCGAGCAGGATGCTGACCGAAACGAGCGAGGAGGCGTAGATGAACACCGGCCCCAGCACGTTCCCCAGCACATGATGCCGCACGATGATGAACGTGCCGGCGCCGGTGGCGCGGGCCGCTTCGATGAAGTCCAGCGATCGGACCTGGGTCGTCGCGGTTTCCGCGACACGGCACATGGGCGGAATGAACACCAGGGTCAGGGCGAGCATGCCGTTCGCCATGCCGCCACCCATGGCACCGGAAATGGCCACCGCGAGCAACACGGACGGGAACGCGTAGAACACGTCCATGGTCCGCATGATCCCGGTATTGACCCGACCACCCATGAACCCGGCGATCACGCCCAGCATCCCGCCGATACAGGTGGCGAAGATCACCGGCACGATCCCCATCAGCAGCGATACCCGCCCGCCATATAACAGCCGGGTGAGCATATCCCGGCCCAGTTCATCGGTGCCCAATGTGTGGTTGCGCCACCCGATGGGTTTCAGCCGCCCGATGATCGACTCCTTGTACGGGTCGAACGGGGCCAGCAGCGGAGCGAAGATCGCGGCCAGGACGATCAGGATGACCATCGACCCAAAGAAGATCGTCATCTTGTCATGGCGCAACCGATAGCCGACGGATTGCCAGTAACTGCGGATCCGGGTCTCGGGGGCGGCCTGATCCTCGAACGTTTCTGGGGAAGCAGGCAGTGTCGCGGTTTGAGACATTGTATGAACCTTTCCGTCAGCCACGTCGGATGCGCGGATCGATCATCGACTGAAGCAGGTCGATGATCAGGTTGGTCATGACGAAGGCGATCGCCAGGGTCAGGATGGTACCCTGCAAGACCGGGACATCGCGATTGATGATGGCCTTGCTCAACAGAAACCCGCTGCCGGGCCAGGTGAACACGGTTTCCACCAGGATGGATCCGCCCAGCAGATAGCCGAACTGCAACCCCATGACCGCCAGTATGCCGGGTAGGGCGTTCTTGATCACGTGGCGGATGACCGCCAGTTCCGACAGGCCCTTGGCGCGCAGGGTCTGCACGAAGTCCTGATTGCGCATTTCGGCAATCGCGGCGCGCGTGGTGCGGGAGATGATGCCGATCGGGATCATCGACAATGTAATGACGGGCAGCACCAGGAACTGGGTATCGCTCCAGCGCCAGATGCTGAACTCCGCGGACCCTTTCGGCCCCATGCCCGTGGCCGGCAACCAGGACAGTTCCACCGCAAAGATGATGACCATCACGATGGCCAGCCAATAGTTGGGCAGACTGACCCCGAACACCGCGGTGCCGGTGACGCCCCGATCGATCCACTTGCCGGGGAAGCACCCGGCAAGCAGACCCATCAGGAAGCCGATCGTAAAGGCCGTGGGAATGGCAAACAACGCCAGCATGCCCGTATTGGACAGTGCCATGATGATCTCATCCAGCACGGGCCTGCGTGTCGCGATAGACATCCCGAAATCGCCGGTCACCACCTTGCCGAGCCAGATGAGGAACTGGACGGGAAGGGGTTTGTCGAAGCCATAGGCTTTCTTGACGATCTCGATCGTTTCCGCCGTGGCATCGGGTGGCAGAACCGTTTGCAGAGGATCGCCGGGTGCGAGGTAGACCAGGGAGAAGCACACCACGCTCACGCCAAAGGCAATGGGGATGGCGTAAAGGATCCGCTGCAGGATGTATCGGGACATGGATTGTCTCCGTTACGGCGCGACGGTGACGGGGGTGAGGTCCTGGAACCAGCTTTGCGCCTGCACGAAGCCCTTGACCTTGGGCGACATGGCCCGCGGGTTGATATCGTGAGCGACGAAGATAAGGGCCGCGTCCTCGTTCATCATCTCGTTCATCCTGGTCAGCAGGACGTTGCGCTTGGTCGAGTCGAACTCACCCATGACTTCGCCGATCAACTTGTCCATTTCAGGAGTCTTGTAGTGTCCCCAGTTCGCACCCCTCGGTGCCGCGGCCGCGCTCCACACATGTCGCACCAGCGCATTGAACGGATCCTGAGCCGCTCGGCTTACGTTAATGCCATGAATTTCCGGGAATTTCTCGACGCCGGCTCGGGTGATGTCCAGCAGCGCGTTCCAGTCCATGGTCTGCAACGTGACCTGGAAGCCGGCCGCTTCCATGTTGGACTTCACCAGTTCATTCATCGGCAGCGGCTGCATCTGGCCGGACCCGGACGTGGAAATCGCGAACGTCACCTTGCAGGGCAGGCATCCGGCTTCCTTGAGCAGAGCCTTTGCCTTCGCGAGGTCGTAGCTGTAGATGCGTGGCTTGCCGTAGTAAGGCGTGGATGGGGGAACCGTCGAATTGCCCTCCAACATCAGCCCGTTCAGCATCTCCTTCATGTCAGACCGGTTCAGCGCATAGTTGGCGGCCTGGCGAACGCGCTTGTCGGTGAACGGCCCCTTCACGAAGTTCAACTGGTAGGTCCAGTTGTGCGGATACGGATTCGTCACGATCGTCATGCCGGATGACTTCAGGCGCGCGACAGCATCGGGGGACGGCGCCTCGATCCAGTTGACCTGGCCGGACAGCAGGGCGGCGGTACGGGTTGACGCTTCCGGCATCGGCACCAGCACCAGGCGGTCCTGCTTCGGAATGCGCTTGGTATCCCAGTAGTCCTTGTTCGGAACCATCTCCATCCGCTGATGCGGCGTTGCCTTCTCAAAACGGTAAGGCCCCGTCCCAGACGGCCTGTTCGCGAAAGTCGTCCAATTATACTTCACCTCCTGCGCTCGGCAGCGGCTGACCATCATCACGTAGCTCATGTTGAACTGGAACAAGGAGTCGATGGTCTTGGTTTCCATCGCCACTGTCAGGTCGTCGATTTTCTCCACACTGGCGAAGTTCGTCAGATAGGCGCGGGCCTGGGCGAACTGGTTCGGATCGAATTCCGGCGCCTTGTCGTTGGTGGAACGGCTCATGTTCCACACCACGTCGTCGGCATTGAACGGGCAGCCGTCATGCCACTTCACGCCCGGCCGCAGCTTGAAAATCCAGCGCTTGGGGTTGTTGGGGTCGATGCTCCATTCGGTGGCGAGGCCGGGCCGCAGTTCGGCCGCCTTGGTGCCCTGGGACAGGTCCCATGCGATCAGCGTGTCATAGAGATTGTAGCCGACGAAGCGGTACCCCTCGAACCCCTGATCGGGATTGCCCGTGGTGATCGGCAGGTCGCCGGCGGTCATTCCGATAACCAGGGTCCCGCCGCCCTGGGCGTTGGCCTGCGGGGCCAGCAATGCCAGACCGGCCGCAACAGCCGCGGTTGCGCCGAATCGCATTGATTTCGATTTCGTCATTTGATGCCTCACGCGAAGTCTCCAACCGCTCTTGATTTTCCGCGCCGCTGGCGGCGATACGGCGCGGGTTACGGGGATTAAGGATGGATCAGGTGGCGACGCTGACCGTGGTCAGGTCCTGGAACCAGCTTTGCGCCTGCACGAAGCCCTGCACCTTGGGCGACATGGCCCGAGGATTCAGATCGTGGACCACGAAGTTCATCATCGCGTCCCGGCCGAGCAGCTCGTGGAGCGCGATGAGGAGGGCTAATTGCTTGGCCGGGTCGAATTCGTGGAAGATTTTCTCGACCAGCTTTTCGCCATCGGGATGGGCGTAGTGACCCCAGTTGGGACCCACCGGCGCCCAGTAAAGCTTGGGCGACTTCTGGTCCATGCGGAACTGGAAGTTCCAGACGACATCGTCGGCACTGAAGGCGCACCCATCGTGGTATTTGACGCCGGGCCGCAGCTTCACGATCCAGCGTTTGGGATTGGCGGGGTCGATCTGCCAGCCGGTGGCCAGTCCTGGTATGATGTCGGACGGTTTGTCGAATTTTGACAGATCCCAGAGCGCCAGGGAGTCGTAAAGATTGCAGCCGACGAAGCGGTAACCCTCGAACCCCTGATCAGGGTTACCCGTCGTGACCGGGATGTTGCCCGCGGTCATCCCGACGACCAGCGTGCCGGCAGCCTCGGCCGGACCAGGGGCGGCGATGGCAAACGCAAGAGCAACCAGTCCGGCCCGAAGTGGTCCTGTCAGGTGGGAATGGGTACGCAAGGGGAGGGCTCCTCGTGGCAAAGCAGATGCCCATGGTGCAGTGCAACGTGCGTGCCAGAATAAGGGCCGAAAGAGCGCAAGGCAGGCATGCCAATATGACTAATAAATATGCATAATGGTCTTTTGCACCATCAATGAGCAAAATAAGGGCGTATCTGATGGCCATCACGCATGATTGCTGGAATATGCAGCGTGGTCGGAGGCGCGGCCCTACGCATGCCGTGGTTGCGTGCAGCGTCGCGATGCCAAAATCGTCTGCCCCCCGACCGCTATCGGCATGTCAATTCCGATCAAGCGCCTGAAGTCGGACCATTCCAGAACCCGAGACATTCGGACGGCACGGTGGAAACCGGGCAAGGTGGCGGCATTGGCGTCGCGGGTGCTGATGTGCTTGGCTACCGCTCAATGCAACAACGGCTCGTTTGAATGGGAGGTTAGCCATGACATTGTCCATCCGCGCGATCGATCCCGTGTCTCGTCCATTTTTCGCCGGCGAGGTGTCTGGAATCGACATCACAAAGCCGCTCACCGGGGAGCAGGCGATCCAGATAGAGAAGGGCATGGACGAATTCGGCGTCCTGGTCTTCCACGATCAGCGCCTGACCGATGAAGCCCAGATGGCGTTTTCCCGCAATTTCGGAGAACTCGAACTCGCCACCAACAATCTGCGCGATGGCAAGGACCAGCGCCTGGGCGCGCATATCGCCGATATTTCGAACCTCGACGCCAACAACAACGTGCTGGCGCGGGAAAATCGGCGCCGGCTGTTCAGCCTCGGCACAAGGCTGTGGCATTCCGACAGCTCGTTCAAGGTCGTGCCGGCGAAATACTCTCTGCTGTCGGCCCGCATCATTCCGTCGCAGGGCGGCAACACGGAATTTGCCGACATGCGGGCCGCTTATGACACGTTGGACGACGAAGCCAAGGCCGAATGCGAGGGCCTGGTGTGCGAGCACAGCCAGTTGTTCTCCCGCGCCCAGATCGGCTTCGGCGATTTTACGGATGAGGAACGCCGGCAGTTCGCCCCAGTGCTACAGCGCCTGATTAGGCGGCATCCGTCGACGGGGCGCAAGTCGCTCTATCTTGCGTCGCATGCTGGAACGATTGTCGGATGGCCGGTCCCGGAGGCCCGCGCCTTCCTGCGCGATCTGATCGAGCACGCGACGCAGCGCAAATTCGTCTACGCGCATGAATGGAAGGTGTTCGACCTGGTGGTATGGGACAATCAGGCAACCATGCACCGATCCCGCCCGTTCAACGCGAGCGAGCCGCGGGACATGCATCGTACCACGGTCGCGGGCATACGCTCGACCATCGCGGAAGCGGCGTAGAGTTCCGCCCCAAACCCCGCGAGGGGCTTTGCCCCCTTTCACCCCTGACCCAATGGATCGCGGTCCAGGGGCCGTAGCCCCTGGTGGGTTCGAAGGGCGAAGCCCTCGCGGGGCGACCGGGGCGGAGCCCCGAAGCCCGCGTCAGCCCTCGTCTGGAGGCGCCACGTTGGGAATACCGGCCATCAGCGACGCTGGCACCGTCTCGATCAGTTCGTTGACCGAGAACATGCCGTCGTCGGTGTATTTGTAGATGGCCTTTGCCTCCTCCCCATACTGATAGGTATGGATCATCGACCGTTCCGCGTGGAACAACTGGCCGTTCACATCGCGGGATTCCTCGGTGCAGAGATAGGCGACCATCGGTGCGACGAATTCCGGCCCCGGCATCGCCATCCGTGATTCATACTGTGCCTGGGTCAGCAGGCCACGCTCCACCCGCCGCTTCCAGCCGGCGATCACCGCGTCGTTCACGGTCATGCGGGTCGCCGCCATCGGGCACATCGCATTGGCGGTGATGCCGTAACGGCCCGCTTCCCGCGCAATGGAACGCGTCAGGCCGATGATGCCCGCCTTCGCCGCGGCATAGTTGCACTGACCGACCGATCCCTTGAACGCATCGGACGAGAAATTCACGATCCGGCCATAACGCGCGCCACGCATCACCTTGATGGCATGGTGGCACATGTTCCAATGCCCCTTCAGATGGACGGATACCACCTGGTCGAAGTCGTCCTCGGTCATGTTCCAGATCATGCGCTCCCGCAGCATGCCCGCGACATTGACCACGAAATCGATCTTCCCATAGGTGTCGACGCACTGCGCGACCATCCGCCCCGCGCCCGCATAATCCGACACCGAGGAATAATTCGCGCTTGCTCGGCCTTGCAATCCTTCGATTTCGGCGACCACCGCGTCCGCGGGCTTTTCTTCGGTTTCCTCGCCGCCACGCCCGAAACCCGGATCGTTGACGATAACGCTGGCGCCCTCTTTCGCCAGCAACATCGCGACCGCGCGACCGATCCCGCGGCCGGCACCTGTCACGATTCCGGCCTTTCCGCTCATGTTCATGGCGTTTCCTTTCAATTATGGTCCGTCACGTGGGACGGCGCGTATTTCAGCATGGGTGCCGGCCTACCGCAAATGCATCGGACGAGACGAACGGATCGGCCGCGGCAAATCGAATATGCGTTGCGTGTGGGGGATCACGGTCCTGGGAGAACGCGGCATCGGTTGGCGAACCGGTGCGCCGCCGGGCTGGTCGGACCCTAGGCAGGCGGATCCCCCGCCAGTTGCACGCGTCGCATCACCCGGTGGAACGGGCCCGTGTCGTTCAACGCGGCATGCTGTGCACAGCGATTGTCCCAGAACGCCAGGGATCCGGTTTCCCAGCGGAACCGACAGGTGAACTCCGGCCGGTGACTGTGCTCATACAGATAATCCGCCAGGCCGTCGCTTTCGGCCACGCTCATCCCGTCGAAATGCAGCATCAACGGGCGGACGATATAGAGCGCCTTGCGGCCGGTCTCCGGATGCGTCCGCACCACCGGGTGCACACCCTCCGAATGGTGGAATCCCGCGTCCTCCCGAGATTTGGTGGCGCTTTGCGCGTTGCGCCCAACGGTGGAGCCGGCGACCCGCGTGTCGCTGTAGACGGCCCGAACCCCTTCCAGCATGCGCTGCATCGCCGGCGACAGAGCCTCATAGGCCAGATATTGGTTGGCAAACAGCGTGTCTCCACCGTAGGGCGGTATATCCTCTCCGTACAGTAGAGACGCCATGGGCGGTGCGGCAACGGCCGGCGTGTCGGAATGCCAGCCCTCCCCCACGATCCGCGTGTCGCCCGGCGCTCGGCGGATGACGATCACATCCGGATCGCCTTCGGACAGAAAATAGGGGTGACGAAAAAACGTGCCGAACTGGCCGGCGAAGCCTTTCAGGCCTGCCTCGTCCAACCGCTGCCCGCGAAAGAAGATCACGCCGTGTTCCAGCAGCAACGAACGGATCGCGGCAATGGTGGATCCCGCTTGCGGTGCCGCCAGATCGACGCCGTGGATTTCCGCTCCCAGAGCGCCGGCGATGCGGCGGACCTCGAGATTCAGTTGCGCCATGGCCGTTTCCCTTTGCCCATGGGATCGATGCTGATGGCGGCCCGGAAGGGTGTCAAGCGACACAAAGGGGCGTCACCAGGGAAGCGCGTCATGTATCCCCCGAAGCAGCCAACTTCGATGATTGGGCACCGCGGTTGGTCGGATTATCGCCGCCGCGACAGCCCCCGCTTTCCAACGCCCTTGCCCAGATCGTCCGCCTCCATCAGGATCACGCCCGATCGAGAGAGGAACAACATGGCCCTGCATATCGACTACTACGCGTCGCTCAATTCGCCGTGGACGCATCTGGGCGCGGCCCGGATTGAGGCGATGGCCATGGCCGCTGGCGCCACCATGCGCATCTGGCCGGTCGATTTCGGCACCATTTTCCCGGCCTCCGGTGGTCTGCCGCTGCCGAAGCGCGCCCCGCAACGCCAAGCCTACCGGTTGCAGGAACTGCGGCGCTGGCGCGACCACCTGGGCATCCCGATCAACATCCAGCCCAAGCACTTCCCGTCACCCGAGGGACCGGCTTCGAGTTGCGTCATTGGCCTGCGCGAAACCATGGGCGATCAGCCGGCGATCCGACTGGCGCATCTGGTGCTGAAAGCGGTCTGGCAGCAGGAAAAGAACACCGGCGACACGGACACGCTGATCGGCCTGATCCGCGAAGCCGGCCTGGACCCGGACAAGGTGATGCCGTTCGCGGACGATCCGAAATGGGCCGAAATGCGGGCCACGGATAGCAAGGCCGCGCTCGACCGTGGCGTGTTCGGCGCCCCCAGCTACGTGATAGGCGACGAGATATTCTGGGGTCAGGACCGCCTGGAATTCGTCCAGCGCCGATTGGCGAGGGGCTGATCGGCCATGCGCGGTCTGCCTGATCGACGAATCATCCTGACCGGCGGCGCCAGCGGAATCGGTCGCGCCGCCACGGTTCGGCTGGCCGAAGAAGGGTGCGTGGTCGGGATTTTCGACCTGAACCTGGATGGTGCGCGGGAAACCGCCGCGCTGTGTCCGGCCGGTCGGGTCAGTGCATACAAGGTCGATATCGCCGACCGGGATCAGGTGACCCAGGCGATGGCGGAATTCGAACGCGACCGCGGCCCGACCGAGGGCCTGGCCAATGTCGCTGGCTGGGACGTGCCGATCAACTTCCTCGATACCGATGAGCCGTTCTGGGACAAGGTGATCCGAATCAACCTGCGTGGACCGCTTGTCATGCACCATGTCGTGGCGCGCGGCATGGCGGCACGCGGTTTCGGACGGGTGGTGAACGTGTCATCCGACGCCGGCCGGGTCGGATCGTCGGGCGAGTCCGTCTATGCGGCCTGCAAGGGCGGCATCATCGCTTTTACCAAGACATTGGCCCGCGAACTGGCTCGCAAGGGCGTGACGCTCAACGTGCTGTGCCCAGGCCCCACCGACACGCCTCTGTTCGATAATTTCCAGGCATCCTCGCCCGCCGGGAACAAGATCGGTGAGGCGATGGCGCGGGCGATTCCGCTGAAACGCATCGGCCAGCCGAACGACTATGCCGGTATGATCGCGTTCCTGCTGTCCGACGACGCCGCCTATATGACCGGCCAGACGATCAGCGTCTCGGGCGGGTTGACGATGGTATAGGCGAGGGAAGTATCGACCATGCGCGTCTTCACCATCCTGCCGCTGCGTCACTGGCGCGATGCCGCCCCCGCCGCCCGTTCGGCCGAAGCCGCCGGGTTCGATGCCGTCATGACGGTCGAGCTTGGCCACGACGTGTTTGCCCCACTGGCCTTCGCCGCCCTGGCGACCGAGCGGGTGGAACTGACCCCGTCCGTCGCGGTGGCCTTCCCGCGCAGCCCGACGGTGCTTGCCAGTCAGGCGTGGGACCTGCACGCCAACTCCGGCGGGCGCTTCGTGCTGGGTCTCGGCAGCCAGGTGAAGGGCCATAACGAGCGCCGCTTCGGCATTCCCTGGACCGCCCCGGCGCCGCGGATGCGCGACTATATCCTGGCCTTGCGGGCCATCTGGCGTGCCTGGGAAACTGGTGGAAAGCTCGCCTTTGACAGCCCGCACTACAAGCTATCCCTCATGACGCCGGATTTCTCGCCGGAGCCGACCGGGCTGCCGATGATCCCGATCACGATCGCCGCGGTCGGCGAAGGCATGCTGCGGGTTGCCGGTCAGGTGGCGGACGGGGTTCGGCTGCATCCGATCTGCTCGCGGCTTTATCTGGAGCAGGTCTGCATGCCGCAAATGCTGGAAGGCATGCGGCGCAGCGGACGCGACCGCGCCAATTTCGACGTGCATGGCGGCGGGTTTGTCTGCACCGGCCCGGACCAGGCAACCGTGGCTGCCGAGATGGACAAGGTTCGGCGTCGGATTGGCTTCTATGGCTCGACCCGCACCTATCTGCCGATCCTGGACCTGCATGGGCTGCGCGATCTGGGCCTGAAACTGCACCGCATGTCGGTCGAGGGGCGTTGGAACGACATGGCGGCGGAAATCCCGGACGACGTGGTGCGCATCTTCGCGGCCTGCGGCACGTTCGCGGAACTGCCACGCGCCGTCGAGGCACGGTTCGGCGGCGTGGCCGACTCGATCGACATCCACTTTCCAGCGGACACCCCAGTGGGGTTGGCGAAAGAACTCGTCACCGACATCCAACGCATCCCGCATGATTTCGCGGGCTTCAATACGAACTGGTAGGGAGAAACGACAATGGCGACACCGATGTTCCGGTTCGACCCGGTCGAACTGCCGCCCGAGGCTCAGACGCTTCGGATGGAAGTGCGAGAATTCATCAAGGAACACGAACACCTGATGGGATTCTCCAAGGGCGAGTTCAACCGCGATTTCAGCCGAGCGATGGGGAAGAAAGGCTGGATCGGGATGACGTGGCCGAAACAATATGGCGGCCATGAACGTAGCGCGTTCGAGCGTTATGTCATCATCGAGGAGATGCTGGTGGCCGGCGCGCCGTTGTCCGCGCATTACACCGGCGACCGCCAGAGCGGTCCATCCATCCTGCGCTATGGCACCGAGGAGCAGAAGCAGACCTTCGTGCCGAGACTCGCCGCCGGCGAGATGACTTTCTGCATCGGCATGAGCGAGCCGAACTCCGGTTCCGACCTTGCCGGCACCCGCACCCGCGCGGTGAAGGTCGATGGCGGCTATAAGATCAACGGGTCCAAGCTGTGGACCTCGGGCGCGCATCGCGCCGACTACGCGATCCTGTTCTGCAAGATGGCGCAGGAAGGCCAGCAGGATGTCGATCGGCATGCGGGGGGCACGCAATTCCTGCTCGACCTGAAAGCGCCCGGCATCGATATCCGCCCGGTGATCAATCTGCTCGGCGAACACCACTTCAACGAAATATTTCTCACCGACGTCTTCATCCCGGATAATCGGCTGTTGGGCAAGGAAGGCAACGGCTGGAACCAGGTGACCGGGGAGCTTGCCTTCGAGCGTAGCGCGCCCGACCGCTTCCTGGTGTTGTTCCAGATGCTGCGGGAGATGGTCCGGATGGCCGGGCCGAACCCGGACAAGGCGACCGCGGCGGCGCTGGGAAAACTGATTTCGCAACTCGGCACCTTGCGCAACATGTCGGTGTCGATCGCCGGGATGTTGCAGGAAGGCGAGAACCCGAACAACGAAGCCGCCGTCGTGAAAGACCTGGGCACGCGATATGAGCAGGACATTCCGGTCGTGGCGCGCCAGTTGTTCCAGACGGAACCGGAACTGGAGGCGGCGGATCTCTATGCCTCGATGATCGCGCGCAGCACGATGAACGCGCCGCGGTTTTCCATCCAGGGCGGCACGCGTGAGATTCTGCGCGGCATCATCGCCCGCGGTCTGGGCCTTCGGTAAGGAGACGCATCATGGCTATTCGCGACGAAACCCGGATGCTGCTCGAAACCATGGGGCGGCTGTTCGAGGACAAAGCCACCAAGAAGGCGGCTGACGCCGCTGAAACCGGCACGTTTGCCGCCGATTTGTGGCAGGCAGTGGCGGAAACCGGCGTGCCGCTGGCGGCGCTGCCGGAATCGGCCGGTGGCGCCGATGCGGAATGGGAGGACCTGTTCTACGTGCTGCGGGTGGCCGGGCGTTTCTCGGCGCCGATCCCGTTGGCGGAAACCATGCTGGCCGGCTGGGTCGCCGCCAGTGCGGGCCTGGACACGGTCGATGGGCCGATGACGGTCGGGCCGGTGCGCGCGTCCGACGTGCTGACGGTGGAGCGGGACGGCAATGGCTGGCGGCTGAACGGCACCGCGAGCCGGTTGCCCTATGCCACCAACGCCCAACGCATCATTCTGATCGCGGATGGCCCCGACAGCGAAATGGCCGTGGCCCTGGATGGCACCGCCGGCGCCGAGGTCTCTCCCGGCAAGAATATCGCCAATGAGGCCCGCGATACGCTGACCTTCAACAACATGCGGCTGGAGGCTGACAACGTCCGGCCTCTGGGCGCGGGCGTGTCGCGCGCCGGCCTGTATCTGCGTGGCGCCTTGGCCCGTGCGACGATGATGTCCGGTGCGATCGAGAATACGCTCGATCTGGCCTGCACTTATGCTCAGCAGAGGGTGCAGTTCAACCGCCCGATTTCCAAGTTCCAGGCAGTGCAGCAGAACCTGGCGGTGCTGGCCACGCAGACGGCGGCGGCGGTGGCCGCTGCCAACATGGGCATCATGTCGCTGTCCAAGGACCAGGAGCGGCAGGAGTTCCTGATCGCCATGGCCAAGACCCGGGTGGGGGAAGCCGCCACGCTCGCCTGCGAAATTGCCCATCAGGCGCATGGCGCGATTGGCTTTACCAAGGAATACGCGCTGCAACTGTCCACACGGCGGCTGTGGTCCTGGCGGGAGGAGTTCGGGGCCGATCCCGAATGGGCCGCGAAAGTGGGGAGCTATTTCTGCGGCATCGGTGCCGATGAACTCTGGCCGACCCTGACGGCGGCGTAGCCCCAGCGGACCATCACGGTTGGGCTGGTGGTTGGCCGGCCCAACCTCCGCTTGCCGTCGTCGCCCGGCTTGACCTGGCAACCATCGCTTCAACCGTTGGGGGCGGGTTGCCGGATCAAGCCCGGCACTGACGGTACGGAGGGAGTTCTATCGGTCGATCGCGTCTGTCATGGCAAGCCGATCGGGTTCGGCAGCCGGGTCCGAACCATCTAAAGTCTGTCCGCTGGCCCACCCGGCCGCGGGTGGAGGTCGACCAACCGGTTCAGCACGGCCGGGACGCCGGAGATAAACTCATAGTACAAGCGGGTTTCCGGTGCCGCGAACCCGCTGGTAATCGCGGCCTGCAGGATGGCCGCCAGCGGCGCCGCCGATCCGTCGATATCGCAAATCAGAATCGGCTTCTCGTGCAGCCGAAGTTGGCGCCAGGAGATGATCTCGATCGTCTCGTCCAGGGTGCCGATGCCACCCGGCATGGACAGGAACGCGTCGGCTTCCTCGAACATGCGGCGCTTCCGGTCGTGCATGCTGTCGGTGACGATCATATCGACACCTTCATGCGCGACCTCCCAGCGTTTCAGGAACTCGGGAATGACGCCCAGGACCGCCCCACCCGCTTCCAGGACCGAATCGGCCAGGACGCCCATCAGTCCGACCCGGCCGGCGCCGTAGACCAGGCGGATCCCGGCGCGCGCCAGGCCCTGTCCGAGCATCCGGGTTGCGGCGGTGTGGGCGGGATTGGTGCCTAGTCGAGAGCCGCAGAACACGGCGACGGAATTTATTCGGGACATGATCGTCTTCCATCCAGGGGTCCCCGGTTTTCGCCGGCGAATTCGTCTGCTAGCAGCCTGTCGGACTCGGGATTTTCGATCAATAACGACGGCTGTTCGGCTGCGCCGGCGCGGTCATCAGACCGCCGGCGGCGCCCCGATCACGTCCTGACTGGCTTCATATCGGCCCGGAGGTGGCGTCACGGCCGACCCATC
>CAMATI010000022.1 GCA_945861095.1 Asaia bogorensis
GCCTAGCAGCCTGTCGGACTTGGGGCGCTGACGCAATAAACGTTAACAATTTCCCAAGCATGTGACACGATATTACGTTTGAATCCGATATGGAGACATAAAACTCCGAAAATCGGCGATTTTGGGCTAAGTCCGACAGGCTGCTAGAGCGCATCCGCCCTGGCTGGAAGCTGGCATTGCGTCCTCATGCCGCGCTCGATCTCCAGAAGGGCAACCTGGTCGGCGTTGCCCCCCGGGAGCGTTCACGCTCCGGGGGCAACGCTCCACCGCTCAATGCACCGCCGCGACCCCGGCAACCGAAACACCGGACGCCCCCGGTCGACGAGCGCGGAGCAGATGCCGCGCCTCCTCCAGCCGATTGGCCTCAATATAAGCCTTCAACAACGTAAACTCGATCAAATCATGCTGCGCTCGGCTTCCACCGATGCGTTCGTTTTGTCCGGCGAGCGGTGAAAGCGCCGCGATCGCCGCGGAAAAATCTCCGCGTTCGAACGCCACGAACCCGCGCGCCAGCGCCGGCAGGTAGGAACCGGACGGGTAACGACCTTCGCTTGCCAGTTCCTCCATCAGACGCGTGCGCGCGTTCAGCGCGTTGTCATCGCCCAGAACCGCCTGGGTCAGTATGACATGCAGGTCGGCGAGCCCGGCCCCCGGGCGGGGCAGCGCACCGGTCCCGTAGTCGTATATCGCCCGCCATGCCGCCGTGTCGCGCGGATGGCCGGCCAATTCCGAACGCCAAAGGAATGCCGTCCCGTCGGTCATTTTCTGTTGGGGCCCGCCGCTGTGCCGGTCCAACGCGATGGCGTCGCGATACAGAAGCTGCGCCGCCGTCCAGTTTCCGGCCGCTAGTTCGAATAGCGCAAGATGCCAGCTCAAATGGCCGTGGAAGGCCCCGTCGCTGGGGTAGGTTCTCAGCCAGGACGCCAGGAAGTCGCGACCGGTGTCGGGATCGCCGCTCTCGTAACAAACATGGGCGAATCCGTGCGCGGCGTGCGCGTTCCGCTGGTTCAGCATCACGGAACGCTCGATTTTCGGCCGAGCGGCGGCGAGTTGACCATCTTCGGAGAGGGCGGTGGCGTGGTAGGCGAGGAACCAATAATCGTCGCCGTAATGCGGGGCGAGACTGTCCATCAGCGTCGCGATCTGACGCTTTTGGCCGATACGACCGGAGCCGCCGATCAGGCCGTTCGGGTTGGCGGCGCTGGCGACCATCAGGGCGTCGCGTGGCCAAGCCGCCAGGTGGGTGTGCAAGGCGGCGATCGCGTCGTCGATCCGCCCCGCGAAGGCGAGGTCGAAGAATCCGATGTGGCCGGTTTCGCGCGCCGACAGATCGGCGTCCACCGCCTTGGCCGCCGCCAGGGCCTCACGTGCCGCGGCGGCCTTGCCTTCCCGCATCAGAACCTGCGCCTTTCCGGCATGCGCCAGGGCGAATCCAGGATCGGCGGCCAGGGCCCGGTCAAAGGCATCGATCGCGCCGGGATAGAGCGTCAGTGCCAGTTCGTGGCCCTGACTGTAGGCGTCCCGCGCGCTGGTGGAGGCGGTGGAAAGCGGCAGTTCGTAGCGGTCTGACAGCATGATGGGTTCTCCCCGACGGGTTTCGCATGAATCTTATCGGTTTCCTTGGCGGCCTTGGAAGCGGGTTGTTGGTGGCGGGTGCGATTCAACATTGTGCGGAGTGATACCGACGACTGTAACCATGGACCGATAGACTCGCTTCCCCGTCATTGCCGGACTTGATCCGGCAACCCACCCCCAGCCGTTGAAGCGCGGGCTGCCGGGTCAAGCGGGTCAATGATGGTGAGGCGTGCACTCGATCGCACAGCTTTGGTTCGCACCCGTTGGTGGCGCCGATCCCTGTCGGCGGTCTTGGCATGGCGGTGGGTCGTATTTCTGCCCCCACACCGACAACGTCAAACTCGCCTAATATTTAACCGTTAAATTCGCCTATGGCGTGATCAAAATCGGACTTGACCTAAATTTGATCTAATTCTCTCGATCATGCATAAAATAGCCTATTTATTGTCCTTCATCTGTGTCCGCGGCACCTGAATGCCCATTCATCACTCAGATTCCATCGCCGGTGCCGCCGTTTTTGTGGCCGCCCGATGACATGCGCCCGTTGGCATTCCTCTTGCTTATCCAACAGGCAGCGCTCGTTCGGAACACCCAGCAAGGACATTCCCGTGCATCCCCAATACGACCCAATGCCAGGCGATCCAAGCCGGCCGACCAGCGCTCTCCGTTCGCCGTCGGTCGGGGCAATCCTGACATCTCGGTACCATGGATCACCAGCCGCACGAGCGAAGACCGCATAATGGACGATGTCACGACCCTTTCCGCGGCGGCCGCCGGCCGGCTGATCGCCGCCGGAAAGCTGTCCCCGGTCGATCTGGTGGATGCCTTTCTGGCCCGCATCGAAGCCGTGGATGGCCAGGTCAAGAGCTACCTTCTGGTGATGGCGGACTCCGCGCGCGCCGCGGCGCGACAGGCGGAACAGGAGATCGCGGCCGGGAAATGGCGCGGTCCGCTGCACGGCATTCCGTATGCCGTGAAGGACAACTACTTCACCAAGGGCGTGCGCACCTGCGCCGCGTCCCGCCTGCTGATGGACCACGTGCCGGATTTCAACGCGACCGCGATCGACCGGCTGACGGACGCTGGCGCGATCCTGCTGGGCAAGCTGAACACGTGGGAGTTCGGGACCGGCACCGGCGGCGTCCATTTCGACCTGCCGTTTGAACCCGCGCGCAACCCGTGGAACCTGGGTCATTTCACGGGCGGGTCCTCCACCGGTGCCGGGGCCTCGGTCGCCGCCCGCACCGCGATGTTTGCCCTGGGCTCCGACACCGGCGGATCGGTCCGGCTGCCCGCGGCGGCGTGCGGGTTACAGGGGATCAAGCCGTCATTTGGGCTGGTCAGCCGCTACGGCATCCTGCCGAACTGTTGGTCGCTGGATGCCGCCGGCCCGCTGTGCTGGACGGCCGAGGACTGCGCCCTGGTTCTGGATGCGATCGCCGGACACGATCCCGCTGATCCCACCTGCGTCGATCGCCCTACGACAGCCTACGCGCGGGGTATCCGCACCGGTGTCCAGGGCACCGTGATCGGGGTCATCCGCGCCATCGACATCAACGGGGTCAGCGCGGACGAGGAGGTCGCCGCCGGCATCGCCCACGTCGCGACGACCCTGGAAGGCCTTGGCGCTCGGATCGTCGATATTACCCTGCCATCCCCGTTGTCTGCCTATCGCCGGGTCACGTCGCTGATCAACTGGACGGAATCCCTATCGATCCACGAGCGCGATTTCGTCGAACGCGGCGACCAGATGGGCCAGGCCCTGCGCGACAAGATGATGTCCGGCTTTACGGTCCGCGCGGTCGATTACGTGGCCGCCCTGCGCCAGCGCAGGGAACTCGCCGACACGATGGACCGACTGCTGCAAACCGTCGACGCGCTGCTGCTGCCCTGCGCCTTCCACACCGCGCCCCCCTTCGCCGATCCCGCCGCCGTGGCTGCTTTCACCGGTAACACCGCCACGTCTATCTTCAACGCGACCGGCCACCCGGCCATGAGCCTTTGCAGCGGCTTCGATGCGGCCGGCCTGCCGCTGAGCGCGCAACTTGCCGGCAACTGGTTCGACGAAGCGACGTTGCTGCGGATCGCCCACGCCTATGAACAGGCAACGCCGTGGCGATCCACCCGTCCCACGATCTCTGCCCAGGGAGTGACGACATGAGCAAGCTGACATGGACTGTCGCCGACATCGCCACCTTCGCCGCCGCGAACGACGTGATGTGGCTATCCCCATCGCATCTCGACCGATTCGTGGAACGGGCCAATGAGGCCGCGGCCGCGGGGCGTGCGGTGCCGCGCAGGACCTCGCGCTTCGTCGAACCCGCACACGTGTTCCAGGCACGCTCGACCCGCGCCTGCTGATCGTTGTCTCCATTCCATAGACCATCCGCGCCGTTAGCGGGCCGAGCGCTCGGGTCTGGCCGCGAGGCGGCGGGTCGGTGCATCGAGCCGGTGGTCGGTGTGCCTGCCCGCGGCCGGAGGTTTCGCTCGCCGCCACCACGTCGTTCGACCGAACTATGGTCTGACGGGTGGCATATCCCAGGTAAACACGGTGCCGGGGCATGTCTCGCCGCTTTCGTTCCAACAGCGGAATCTGTCGGTGCAACCGATCATCAGAACCTCCTGGCGGGCGATTCCATCGTTGCGCGCTGCGTGACCGTCCAAACAATGCTGTCCAAACGACATCGACCGTGGCGACGGGCTATTCCCAGGAAACGCACAAAGTGGTCTTCTGCTATGGGTCTGTTAGGAGTACTGGGCGGTGACGGCAGCACATCTTCTCGACATTTCACGCTTCATCGCGAACAGTCGCCTGGCGGACCTTCCGCCCGATGTCGTGGAACGCGGGAGCCTGATCGTTGCTGATTGCGTTGGCTGCATCGTCGCGGGCATTGGTCCGTCCCCCATGCGTCGACTGCTGGCAATGGAACAGGCACGCGGCGGCGCTGGCGTCGCGACCGTTCTGGGCACCGACATGCGGTTGCCACGCGATGCCGCTTCCTGGGTGAACGGCACCGCGGGCACCTGGCACGATCTGGACGAAGGCAATCTGCACACCCGCACCCATGCGATGATCCAGATCGTCCCTGCCGCCTTCGCGGAAGCCGAGGCCGCCGGATTGTCGGGAACGGCCCTGCTGGAAGCCGTGATTTTGGCCTACGAAGCCAGTGCGCGGATCTGGCGCGCGTCGGACATCCGTCTCGCGGTGCATCCTCATGGCACGTATGGGCCGATGGCGGCGGCCTTCGCACTGGCGAAACTGCGCGGCGACGGGCCGGAGGCGATCGCCGAAGCCGCATCGATCGGCGCAACCCTGGGCGTCGCGTCCAGCCGCCAGACCCTCGGCGACGGTGCGACGATACGTAATGTCTATACAGGACATAGCGGCCGAGCGGGGTTTCAGGCGATGGATTTGCGGGATGCGGGGTTCACGGGGGAGCATGATGCGTTGGGATCCGTGTTCGGCCGTATCTACGGCGATGCGTTCGATCCAGCCAAGGCGCTGGAAGGTCTCGGCGAAGTCTGGTGGATCCGGAAAAACTACTTCAAGCGCTTTGCCTATGGCCGCTACGTGCACGGCACGCTCGACGCGGCCGAGGCGCTGATCGCGAGGCTGGGATCGCGCCTTAAGCCGGAAACGGTCGACCGTATTGACATCCAGACCTACTTCATGGCCGCGACCATGGGTCAGCAGACCATTCGGTCCGCTTTTGGGACAAGATTTTCCATTCCCGTCGCGGTCGCAAGCCTGATCGCGAGGGGCCCCGCGCCGCTGACGGACGATGGTTCGGCGGCGTTTGCCGATCCGGTTGTGCACGATCTGGCGCGCCGGGTTTTCGTGACCGAGGACAAGGACTTGACCGCCGCCTATCCCGCACATCAGCCAACCCGCTTCACGGTGCGCCTGACCGATGGCACCGTCGAAACCCACGCCGCCGACGTGATCCTGGGCGAGAGCGACCTGCCCTTCGCCCCGCATGTGCTGCGCGACAAGTTCATCGAACTGACGCGGGACGCCTGGGGTTCAGCCGCCGCCCCCGCCTGGCAACGCTTCCATCAATTACCACTCGAAACAAGCATTTCTCGGCTTGCCAACGACCTCCGAGACGCCGCGCGAAGCCATGGAGAACAGGAATGATACAACTTGTTCCAGCGATTGATCTGGCTCCTTGGTTCTACGGAACCGAAGACGACAAGGACGCGATCGCCCGCCAGGTGGCCGCTGCTTGCGAAACGATCGGCTTCCTGGTCATCACCGGCCATGGCGTGCCGCAAGACCTGATCGACGAGGCCTTCGCAACGGTCGGTGCGTTCTACAATCTGCCACAGGCGGAAAAGGACCGTTGGCGGCCCGCCCACAGCGCCTCACCCCGCGGCTATCACGCGATTGAAACCAAAAATCTCGCTAAGACGCTAGGCTATGACAATCCGCCCGACCTGCGCGAACAGTTCTATCTGGGGCCGATGGTGGACCGGTCGGCGCGGTTCGCCGATTTTCCCGACGCCGCGGGTCTTTATGCCGGCAATGTCTGGCCGGACAATCCGGGGTCGTATCGGACAGTGATGACCCGGTACTACGTGACGTTGGAAGCCCTGGGCCGGACCTTGATGCATGTCTTCGCACGCGCTCTCGACACCGAGGAGAGCTATTTCGACGACAAGATCGACCGCCATTTCTCGACGCTCCCGGCCAACCACTACCCGCCGCCGACCGGCGATCCCAAGCCAGGGCAAGTCCGGTGTGGGGAGCACACCGATTTCGGCAGCCTGACGATCCTGGCGCTGAATGACGCGCCCGGCGGCCTGCAAGTCAAGCATCGCGATGGGGCCTGGCACGATGTGACGGCGGACAGAGGCCAATTCATCGTCAATATCGGCGACATGATGCAGCGCTGGACCAATGACCGGTGGCTGTCCAACCTGCATCGGGTCGTCAATCCACCCGCCGAACTGCGCGCCACCAGCCGGCGACTGTCGATCGGATATTTCCTGCACCCCAACTACGACACGGAAATCGCCTGCCTGCCAAGCTGCGTCGACGCGTCGAACCCAATGCGCTATCCCACCGTGCGGGCGGGCGACCTGATGCACCAGAAGCTCCGCGCCCGAGCCGCCTGACCGCGTTCTTGTCTTGAAAGCCGTTCCCTTGGGCAGTCCCTCGCGCGGAGGGCATCCCGTTTGTCCTGCACGCAAGCCCGAAGGAGGCCAAGACAACGGCCCCGATCGGTTTCGTGCGGCGCCCCATGCCGCTTTACCCAGGCCAGGGCGCCGGTTCATTGGTCCTTACGCGATGGGATCCAGCACGACGACCGGGATCTCCCGCGGGGTCTTCTTCTCGTAGTCCGCGTAGGGCGGCCAGAACTTCAGGGACTCCTGCCACAGGCCCGCCCGTTCGGCGCCGCTTGTCGTCCGGGCACGCGCCTTGACCGTCTTCGTCCCGACCTGAACCTCGACCTCCGGATGCACCAAAAGGTTCTTGTACCAGCCCGGATGGTCAGGGGCGCCGCCCTTCGACGCGACGATGATGTAGCTGTCCCCGGTCATCCCATAGAACAGCGGGAAAATGAACTTCTCCCCGGATTTGCGGCCCGTCGTGATCAACAGCAACGACGGCACGATCATCTCGGAATACCCGGGCGGGGTGACCTTGTACATGTGTCCATCGGTCCCGCCACTGCTGAGGTAGCGGTTGGTATGCTCCAGCATCCATCCCGGAAGGTTGGGAGCAAGCTTGGCGTCGGTCATGATGTCATCTCCTTCTGAGGCAAAGACCCATAGCACATTGCGTCGGACCGCCGACGATCAAAGGACACGACCATTATCCGAGCGGGCCTGAGGTGGACCCCGGAAACTGGACAGGTCGCTGAAAGTCTGTGCGGAAACTTTCCGCGTCTTTTGAGTCGGTTATCCAGGTTGGTCGCGGCCCTGCAATTTCACGATTCGATACCCTCGATGAGCGAGGTATGGAATGTGGACGCAAGACAATCGTAGCCGATACGACCGCAGCCATCCGCGCTATCCGTCCGATCTGGCGGACGAAGAGTGGGCCGAGATCGCGCCGGAAATCCCGCTCGCCGGCGCGGCCGGGACCATGTTTTCGGAATCCGGGGACCGCCATCCCGCAGCTTCTCCGACGCCAGGGTTGGCCCACAATCTTCGTATTTCTCGGTCAAAGGGGCCGCGATCCGGGCACGGTGCTCCGCAGCCAGCCGATTATGCGAAGTCCGGCCTCGTTGGCGCGATACCAGACCTGACGCGCCATCCTGCTTCCACGCCCGCACCAGCCGCTTGAACTGACGAACCCCGCTCCCGCTCGCTCATCAGCAATAGCCCCTCAGACATCCGCCCCCCCCTCAATGGCGCATCCGGTAGGGGACATTCTAACTTCGCGGCAACAGAAGCGCGCCACCCGGCCGTATCCCGGTCCGATCGGCGCCCACCCGATTGACTCCCCCCACAACCAAGCCATCCTCCCCCCAACCACCGACCGGGGAGACACCAGAACCATGGCCCAGCAGGACACACTCGAAGCCGATTTCGTCATCGTGGGCGCCGGGTCCGCCGGCTGCGTCCTGGCCGCGCGGCTGACGGAAGATCCGTCCACCAAGGTCATCCTGCTCGAAGCCGGCGGCCCCGACCGCAACATGTGGATCCACATTCCCCTCGGCTACGGCAAGACCTTCGCCAACCCCTCCGTCAACTGGATGTTCCAGACCGAGCCCGATCCCGGCGTCAACGGCCGCTCCATCTTCTGGCCGCGCGGCAAGGTCCTGGGCGGATCGTCCTCCATCAACGGCATGGTCTATATCCGCGGCCAGCACGAGGACTTCGACCACTGGCGTCAGCTCGGCAACGCCGGATGGTCGTCCACCGACGTGCTGCCCTATTTCAAGCGCTCGGAAAGCCAGCAGCGCGGGTCCAGTGAGTTCCACGGCGCCGACGGTCCGCTCGCGGTGTCCGACGCGACCTATTCCCACCCGATCTGCGATGCGTTCCGCGACGCGGCCCTGGAACTCGGCTTTCCCCGCAACGACGACTTCAACGGGGCGTCCCAGGAAGGCGTCGGCTACCAGCAGACCACCACCCGCAACGGCCGGCGGTGCTCCACCGCCGTCGGCTACCTGCATCCCGTCATCAAGCGGCCCAACCTGCGTGTCATCACGCGTGCCCTGACAGAACGCGTGACCTTCGACGGCAAGCGTGCCACCGGCATCGCCTTCCGCGAAAACGGCCAACCCCGCACCGCGCGGGCGAGGCGGGAGGTGATCCTGTGCGGCGGCGCGATCGGTTCGCCGCATCTGCTGATGCTGTCCGGCGTCGGACGCGCGCAGGACCTGGCGGACAAGGGCGTGCCGGTGGTGCACGACCTGCAAGGCGTCGGGCAGTGTTTGCAGGATCACTACTCGTCCGCGGTAAAATTGCGCTGCAAGGAGCCGATCACCTTCAACGACGTGATGATGAACCCGCTGAAGAAACTGGGCGTCGGCATCCAGTATATCCTGACCCGCAAGGGGCCGCTGACGATGGCCGCCGGGCCGATGGCGCTGTTCGCCCGCACCCGGCCGGAACTGGCCTCCCCGGATGTGAAGATTTCCGTCTCGCCGTTCAGTTCGGACAATCCGGCGAAGGGACTGCACAAATTCTCCGGCTTTACCGTGATCGTCTACCAGTTGCGTCCGGACAGTCGGGGCGAGATCCGGTTGAAGACCACCAACCCGGCCGATGCTCCGGCGATGATCCCGAACTATCTGTCCGACCGGAACGACCAGCGCACCGTGGTGGACGGGCTGAAAATCATCCGCCGCCTGCTGGCCACACGGCATTTCGAACGCTTCACCGACAGCGAGCATCTCCCCGGCCCGCAGGTGCAATCCGACGAGGACCTGCTGAACCACGCCCGCCAGACCGGCGGCACCGTCTATCACCCGACCAGCACGTGCCGGATGGGCCACGATCCGCTGGCCGTGGTCGATGACGAACTGCGCGTGCATGGGATGGAGGGGCTGCGGGTGGTCGATGCCTCCATCATGCCGACCGTGGCGTCGGGCAACACCAATGCTCCGACCATCATGATCGCGGAGAAGGCGGCCGATCTGATCCGGGGCCGAGCGGCGATGGCGGCGTAGCGACGATGGCGGCGTAGCGACGGGGACGGGGCGGTTCCGCGGGAGCCATTCGACCCGGCTCTCCCGACGGGGCGAGCAGTCCGCTACAAGCCGGAGCCGCCGGATTTGCCCATCAGCCGTTGGCGCGGTAGGGGGCCGTCACCCGTCCAGGCGGATGCGCGTGTGAAGATCGGACCAGGAGCCGATGGTACCGCCATCCCGCATGGATGGCATTGGGTCACGAACGGATTGGAGAACGGGATGCGAAGACTCGGGCGGGCTTGTTTGATGTTGGCGCTGTCCATGATGGGAACGCCCAGCAGAGCGGCCGAAGACTTCGATACCCGGACCGCTCGGCCGGTGATCGACATGTTGCGGGACAGTCCCAACGCCATTCCGCTAGAGCCGCGCGATCCGGTGAAGGATGCCTCCGCGTTGTATCGCGACTGCCATGACAACCCGAAGCGGGACGCCGGGCCGATCAACATCCAGCGCACGCATGGGGGGCTCGCCTACCAGGGCATTCCCACCTTCTTCCGCGCGCCGGTCGCGCTGTGTCCCGAGGACCTCAAGGCCGGCGGCGTTGATATCGCCATCATGGGGGCCTCGATCGACCTGTCGGTGGGCACGCGCGGCGCCGCGTGGGGTCCGCAGGCGGTTCGCACGGGCGAATCGACCTATCCCTGGGGTGCTTTCTTCCCCATGGCGCATCCGTCCGTGGGCGATATCGACTTCATGCAGGTCTTGAAGATCGTCGACTACGGCGATGCTCCGGTCGACCCGTTGTCGCCGGAGCGGAGCGTTCTGTCCGTTCATCGCCTGGTCAAGGAAATCGCCGCCGCCGGCAGCATCCCGATCATCGTCGGCGGCGATCATTCGCTGATGTATCCCGATGTCGTCGCGGTGACCGACGTTCACGGCAAGGGCGAAGTCGGCGTGATCCATTTCGACGCTCATTTCGACGGCGTGCCCCTGATGTTCGGGCATTATCTCTCCCACGGCGCGCCCGTCCGCCGCCTGATCGACGAAGGCCATGTGAAGGGCCGCAATTTCGTGCAGATCGGCCTGAACTCCGGCAAACCCGGCGGCAGCGACATGGAATGGATGCGGCGCAACGAGGTCCGCTATCATTTCGTGGCCGAGATCGAGAAATATGGCTGGGAAGCCGTGATGAAGAAGGCCCTGGCCGAGGCGCTGGACGGGCCCAAGAAGATTTTCATCTCGATCGACACCGATGTCCTCGATCCGGCCTGGGCGCCGGGCATGGGCACGCCGGAGCCGGGCGGCATGTCGATCCGGGAATTGTTCCCAATGCTGCGCGCGCTCGCTGTACAGAACGAAGTCGTCGGGGTAGAGCTGGTCGAACTGAACCCGATCGTCGATCCGACCTATCGCAGCAAGCTCGTGGCCGTGCGCATGCTACGGGAGGTCCTGACCGGCATCGCCATGCGCCGCAAGGGGATCACTGATCCGCATTATCTCGATCCCGCCTGGGTCGATCATGGCGTGCGGACCCGCTGAGGCAACGCGGAGCAGGAGAATGGGGCGGGTTCCGTGGTCGGCCGTGATCCGGGAGCCGATCCTGCATTTCGTCGTCCTGGCCGGACTCCTGTTTGTCGGGCATGCGATGCTCGCCGAACGACCGCGCCAAACCATCCAGATCGACGCCAACACCATCGAGTATCTGGTGCGGGAGCGTGCCCTCCTGTCCAACCGCCCGGTCACGGACGCGGAGCGGCGGGACGTCACCGAAACCTATATCGATGAGGAAATCCTCCTGCGGGAGGCCTATCGCCGTGGCCTGAACGAGACTCCTCGTATCCGGGCCCAATTGATCCAGACCATGCGCCAGACCTTACTCGGTGAAGCGCCGCGTCCGTCCGAGGTGGAGTTGCGAACCTACTTCGATGCCAACCGCGCGCGGTTCGAGCGGCCACCGACCACCAGCCTGACGCAGGTCTTCATCGCCGCGGGCAAGCCGGTCCCCGAGGATCTGATGGCCAGGCTGAAGGCCGGTGGCGATCCGGCGAGGGCAGGCGGGTTCGACAGTCGGATCGGTGCCGCCATACGCCATGCCTCGCACGCGGAGCTTGCCGGGCTGTTCGGACCGGAGGTCGCCCGTACCATCGCCGCCATCGACGACCGTGATTGGCACGGACCGATCCAGGCGGCGCGTGGCACCTATTTCATTCGGATCGACGATCGCCAGCCGGCCTCAATGCCGAGCTTCGAGCAGGCGGCGGCGTATGTTGGTGACGAATGGGTGGTGAACCGGCAACGCGAACGGCTGGCGGTGGAGATCAAACGCCTCGGCCGCGACTACGATATAGAACATCTCGGTGCCGACCGCCCCAGCAGGCAAGGCCCGTGATCGGACGGCTTATCGCCGTGTTGCTGTGTCTGATGGTGGCGGTCGGCAGCGCACGGAGCCACGATTTTGGCGTGAGTTCGGTGCAACTGACCGAAACCGCCAAAGGCCGCTACAGCCTGACGATTGCGATCCACCCCGGCCTGGCCGATCTGATCGGCACGCCGATCCTGCCGGACCGGTGTGGCTTCGCCGGTGACCCGCGCGCGCGGGTCGGGGCAGAGTCCTTGAGTTTCGCCTTCGCGTGCCAGGACGGATCGCTGCGGTTCGACGATCGGCTGGTGCTGCCCTGGAAGCGCGAGGGAGTCCTGTTCTCGGCCCAATGGTTGGACGATGCCTCGGAGGCGCGTTTCTTTCCCGCGCTCGGCGGAAGGATCATCGTCGATCTGAGGGAACTGAGCGCCGGATCGGGGTCGGCGGTCGATACAGCCTGGCGCTACACCGTGCTTGGCGTCGAACACATCCTGTCAGGCATCGACCACCTGCTGTTCGTCCTGGCGCTGCTGCTGATCGTGCGGGACGTCTGGACATTGCTGAAGACCATCACGGCGTTCACGGTCGCTCACAGCATCACCTTGGCCCTGGCCACGCTGGGGCTTGCTTCCGCCCCCAGCGCACCGGTGGAGGCGGCGATCGCTCTCAGCATCGTGTTCGTGGCGGCCGAGGGGCTGCGTGCCGGTTCGGCCGGCCTGACCGTGCGGTATCCGTGGCTGGCGGCGTTTGCCTTCGGCCTGCTGCATGGGTTCGGGTTCGCTGGCGCTCTGACCGAACTGAGCATGCCGGCCCGCGAGGTGCCGCTGGCGCTGCTGTGTTTCAATATCGGCGTGGAGATTGGGCAGATCCTGTTTGTTGCCGTGGTCCTGGCGATCCGTCATGCCCTGCGAAGATTGCCGGGGCGGCGGCCGGCATGGGTTTCCGCGGTTCCGGGCTATGCGATCGGCACGATCGCCACGCTGTGGTTCATGGAGCGACTGGGCGCAATCCCGCTGGGTTGATCGCCGTCGCGCGTATCGGGCGCCGGTTCCGCGGCGATGTCGCGGGTGGCCAAGACAAGTGGCCAAGACAAACGATTGCCAATCCTCCCCCCGGCGTTCACTGTATATCGCTGAAAAACCGCCACCCAGGGGCCAGTCATGCGCGATTTCCAGTTTCCCGGTCGCAGTCCGGTATATTCAACCCACGGCATGGCGGCGACCTCGATGCCCGCGGCCACCCTGGCCGCGCTCGACGTGCTGCGCGCCGGCGGCAACGCCCTGGACGCCGCCGTGGCCGCCTGTGCCGTCCTGTGCGTGATCGAGCCGCAATCCACCGGAATCGGCGGCGACTGCTTCTGTTTGTATGCGCCGGCGGGGTCCGGAAAAGTCATCGGGCTGAACGGGTCGGGACGCGCGCCCGCCGCCGCGTCGATCGACTGGTTTGAGAGCCATCAGATCCGGGCGATCGACAACACCTCCGCCCACGCCGTGACCGTGCCGGGCTCGATCAATGCGTGGGAAACCCTGCTGGCCGCGCATGGGCGCAAGGGCCTGGACGAACTGCTCCAACCCGCGATCCGCTACGCGGCCGAGGGCTGGCCGGTGCACTCGAAAGTGTCCTCGGACTGGCATGCCAGCGCGGGCAAGCTCCGCAAGAACGGCAGCCACGCCTTCCTGCCCGGCGGCTCGGCGCCCAACCCCGGCGACATGTTCATGAACCCCGGCCTGGCCGAAACCCTGCGCGGGATCGCCAAACACGGCGCCAAGGCGTTCTACGAAGGCCCCGTCGCCGCCGACATCGTCGCGACGTTGCGGGAGAAGGGCGGTCTGCACACGGAAGAGGACTTCGCCAACGGCCTGAACAACGCCCAGTTCGTCGAACCGATCACCATCAAGTGGAACGGCTACGACGTGTACCAGATCCCGCCCAACGGCCAGGGTATCCTGGTGCTGATGATGCTGGGCATGCTGGAAGGCCTCGGCGATGCCCCCGACGGGCCGTCCGGCCTGATCCGCGCGCATCGCCATATCGAGGCCGCGCGTCTGGCCTATCGCGACCGCGATGCCTTCATCGCCGACCCGACGCAGGTGGACGTGCCGGTGAAAAAGCTGCTCAGCCCGGACTATCTGACCGCCCAGCGCGGCCTGATCAAGGACGCCGCCGCCATGCGCAACCTGCCGGCGGCGGGCGAATCGATCATGCCGCCGCACAAGGACACGATCTATCTGTGCGTCGTCGACAAGGACGGCAATGCGTGCAGCTTCATCAACTCCCTGTTCGAGAGCTTCGGCAGCGGCATCCTCGCCGAACGCTCCGGCGTCATGTTGCAGAATCGCGGCTTCGGCTTCCGGGTGGAGCGTGGGCATCCCAACTGCATCGCGCCCATGAAGCGGCCGATGCACACGATCATCCCGGGCATGGTGTGCAAGGATGGAGAGGCCGTGATGCCGTATGGCGTCATGGGCGGGCATTACCAGCCGATGGGCCATAGCTGGTTCCTGACCAATTTCCTGCAATACGGTCTGGATATCCAAGAGGCGATCGACCTCGCGCGCCTGTTCCCGTTCAAGGGCAAGGTGCAGGTCGAGCGTGGGATTGCCTCCGACGTCGTTGCCGGCCTGGCGCGGATGGGTCACGAGATCGAGATGGCGGATCGCCCGCATGGCGGCGGTCAGGCGATCTGGATCGATCGCGCCCGGGGTTGCCTGGTGGCGGGATCGGAGCCGAGGAAGGACGGGCTGGCGCTGGGGTACTGACGGAAGGGCCGGTCGCCGCCCCGCTCACGTTCATTGCCGGGTCGAGCTTGGCAATGAGGGTGAAAGCGGTGCATCGGTCTTTGTTTCAGACGGTTGGGGTCAGGCGACCGACCGGGCGCGCTTGCGGCGGCGAAGAACAACCACGACGCCGATAATGCCCAGAATGACCACGCCCAGGATCGCGAGGTCGGAGGCGGGATTGCGCCACCAATAGGTGCGGGATGCCTGCGCCAGCATCGGCCGGCGCGGCGCGCCCTCGGCCACGGTGACCGTGACGCGCCCACCCACGGTCAGGTTCGCGACCGATGTGGCGTCGACGGTGTCGATGCCCTCGACCGTGCCGGGATGCCCGACCACGGCATAGCGCAGCCGCACATAGCCGATCGGCACAGAGAATTCCGCGCCGCGCCGGTTCAGCAGCGACCATCCACGCGTGTCGACGGTGATGGATACGACCTCCGCCGAAACCGGACGTCGAGGGCCGTTGTCGCCGAAGTTGGGGCGGGGCACCATCGGCAGCAACGGCGCGTCCTCGGGCCAGGCCCATTCCAGCAGGCCGAACGGGCGCAGCAACACCAGGGTCACCGGGCGACCGAGGGTGGTGGCGTCATGGGTCGCTTCATCCAGGCGGACTTGGGTCTGGCGCAGGACCGCGTTCCCTGGCGCTTCCTTGCACATCTTGTCGGCCGCTGTTTCGGGTTCGCCGATGGCCATCTTGATCGCGGTGTCGATCGGTGCGCCGGCACCCAGGCCGGGGTTACCCGTGGCGCGGTAGCAGACAATCACGTCATAGCGGTGCTGGACAGCATAGTGGCTGGTTCGTGTTCCGCTGGGCCGAACGGTCTCCAGCTTCAGCGATTCCTGGGTTGCGACGATGATGCCGGGAACCCGGATACCCCAGATTTCAGCGGCGGCGCGCGAGCCTTCCGCGATGAGTGCCAGGAGGCCCAGGATCAGGGCAGGCAGTGCCACCCACCACAGTCGACGGGCCAGCAGCAAGCCGAGCGCGAGGAGCATTATAAGGAGGACGGCGATGATGAAGAGGGTGGCGGTCATGGCAATCCGGATGTGAAGGGCGGAACGACCGCCGGATGGCATGCCTCAACCCGACATGCCCGATCCCACCGGAGCATGACCGGCGCCGATCGACAACCGCCCGCGCGGGATGTGTCATGCCCTCCCTCGCCCGGCCTTCCGTCCCGATGCGCGCAGGCCTATCGTTCGGCCGTCCCAAGCCCAGCCGGAAAGCCCCGCCCCCATGACCGAGCCCTGCGACCTGACCGCCGTCGAAGCCCGCCGCCTGATCGGCCGCAAGGGCCTTGCCCCCACCGAACTGCTGGAAAGTTGCATCGCGCGGATCGAGGCGGTCGACCATGCCGTCAACGCCATGGTGGCACGGGATTTCGATCGCGCCCGCGCCGCGGCCCGCAAGGCCGACGATGCGGTGGCGCACGCCAAGGCGTTGCCGCCGCTGCATGGCCTGCCGATCGGCATCAAGGACCTGGAGGAAACCGAGGGCCTGCGCACCACCCATGGCAGCGTGATCTTCCGCGATTACGTCCCGACCCAGGATGAGCGGGTCGTGGCCGTCGCGCGCCAGGCCGGGGCGATCGTCATCGGCAAGACCAACACGCCCGAATTCGGTGCCGGTGCCAACACCCGCAATGCCGTCTACGGCGCCACCGGCAATCCGTTCGACCCGGCGAAATCCTGCGCGGGCTCTTCGGGTGGGTCCGCCGTGGCGCTGGCGACCGGCATGGCGCCGATCTGCACCGGGTCGGACACCGGCGGGTCGCTGCGCAATCCGGCCGGCTTCTGCGGCATTGTCGGGTTTCGTCCGACCCCAGGCCTCGTTCCCAGCGACAAGCGCGGCATCGGCTGGTCGAACCTTCCCGTCCTGGGGCCCATGGCCCGCACCGTCGCGGACACCTGCCTGCTGCTGGGATCCATTGTTGGCGGCGATCCGCGCGACCCACTGGCGGCCACGGTGCATGGGCGGGACGTGCACCACCCCGGCGATTTCTATCCGCCGGCGGAGGTCGATTTGTCCCGCCTGCGCGTCGCCCTGACCCCGGATTTCGGCTTTGCCCCGACCGAGCGCCACATCGCCGATGTCTTCGCCGAGAAGGCCGGTCTGTTCCGCCACGTTTTCGCCCGCGCCGAGGACACCACTCCGGATTGCTCTGGCATCGATGAATCCTTCGAAGTGCTGCGCGCCGTGGGCTTTCTGTCCAGCCATGCGGAGAAAGTCCGCACCCGGCCCCAGGATGTCGGCCCCAACGTGCGGGCCAATGTCGCGGAAGGGCAGCGTTACTCGGCGGCCGATGTCGCCCGGGCGCAGACCTTGCAGACCA
The DNA here is from genome assembly GCA_945861095.1 of Asaia bogorensis. Lineage (GTDB taxonomy): Bacteria > Pseudomonadota > Alphaproteobacteria > Acetobacterales > Acetobacteraceae > Rhodopila. The sequence goes on from CAMATI010000022.1 coordinate 17,135, forward strand.
CGATCTACCGGCGCTGGCAGGCATTCTTCCAGACCCATGACGTGATCATAACGCCGACGATCACCATCAGCCCGCGGTCCTGGCGGGAACTGTTCCCGGCCGAGATCGACGGCAAGGCGACCCGCACCTATTTCCACTGGCTGGCGTTGGCCTATGCGGTGACGCTGCCTGGCCATCCGGCGGTGTCGTTGCCGGTGGGCGTCGATCGCAACGGGATGCCGTTCGGATTGCAGATCGTGGGCCCGCGCGGAGGCGATGCGTTCGTGCTGTCCGTCGCCGCCGAACTGGAACGGATGCTGGCCGGCGATGCCCGAACCGCGCGCCCGGTCCCGGATCTGGCGAAATTGAAGGCGGCGCGTCCGATCAGCGACATGGAGGGGTTTATCGGCTTCGACTGAGGCCGGTCGAAGTCGCCATGGACAGACGGGTGGGAGGCCGAGCGTTGAGCCATACTCGCCGCCCTGACCACTGGCATATGGGTGGAAGCTGTCATTGCGAGAGCAGCGAGGCAATCCAGGGGTCTGGCACGATTGATCCCGTCGGTTGCCCTGGATTGCTTCGCCGCGTTCGCAATGAAAGCTTCCGTTGTCACCATGGGTTACTGGTCCGGTCGGTCCAGCCCGTAATGATCGCGCAACGTGGTGCCATCGTATTCGGCGCGGAACAGGCCGCGCTTGCGCAGCAGGGGCACGACCTCGGCGATGAACACCTCCAGCATGGAAGGCAGGATGGGTGGCATCAGGTTGAAGCCGTCCGCCGCGCCGTCGCGCACCCAGTCTTCCATCAGGTCGGCGATCTGATCGGGCGTGCCAGATGTCACGAAATGGCCGCGCGCGCCGGCCATGTATCCCAGCAATTGCCGCAAGGTCGGCTTTTCGCGGCGCACCAGGCCGACGATCACCTCGGTGCGGCTGCGGGCGGCCTCGACCTTGTCCGGATCGGGGAAGTCTTCCGGCGATAGCGGGCGATCCAGTGGCAGATGCGAGAAATCATGCCCGCCGAACCGTCCGGACAGGCGCTTGCGGCCGACTTCCGGGTCGCTGAGGTCGTTCAGCTCGCGGGAGATGCGGTTGGCTTCCGCCTCGGTCGAACCGATGACCGGACTCAGTCCGGGCAGGATCAGGACCTGCGCGGGGGAGCGGCCTGCCTCGACCGCCAGACGTTTCAGGTCGGCGTAGAATTCCTTGGCGGTCGCCTTTTCCATCTGCGCGGTGAACACGGCTTCGGCATGGCGGGCGGCGAAACGGCGGCCGGTGTCGGACGAACCGGCCTGCACGAAGACCGGGCGTCCCTGCGGTCCTCGCGGAATATTGAGCGGCCCGGCAATCTGGTAGTGCGGACCCACGTGATTGACGGGGCGGATGCCGTCCGCGCGGGCGTATAACCCGGCGGCGCGATCATCCAGGACCGCGTCGTCGGTCCAACTGTCCCACAGGCCGGTCACCACGCGCATGTACTCCTCGGCGCGCTCATAGCGTTCGGCATGGCTCGGCGGCGGTGCGGCACTGAAATTGCCGGACGCGGTGGCCAGCCAGGTGGTGACGATATTCCAGCCGACCCGCCCGCCGGTCATGTGATCCAGGGAGGCGAACTGGCGCGCGAGATTGAATGGCTCGGTGTAGGTCGTGGAGCAGGTGGCGATCAGCCCGATCCGGCTGGTGGCGCCGGACAGGGCCGCCAGGGTGGTAACGGGTTCCAGCCAGGTGCGCGGCGCGCGGGCCACGTCGTCGCCCGCGGCGAGGGTGTCGGCCAGGAAGATGGAGTCGAAACAGGCGGCCTCGGCCTTGCGGGCGAGGTCGGTGTAGTAACGGATATCGGTCAGCGGCAGGGGCGATGCCGTCGGGTGCCGCCACGCGGCTTCGTGATGGCCGCGCCCGTGGATGAAAAGATTGAGGTGCATGGTCGGGGCCATGGTGGTCACTCGCCCCGGTCGGGACGTCGTCCGGGACTCGCCGGGGTCATCGGTTCAACCTTCGGCCGCGATGCCGCCATAACCATCCGTCATCCCTCCACCGGTATCGGTCGTGCAAAGGGTAGGCGCCGAACCTCGGCGGGAGCAAGGCGGCGGGGGGCGAGCGGAGGGGGCGGTTCCAATCGCTGCTATCGCTTCATCTGTGGGGAGTAGACGGTTTCGATCGCCTGGAGACCAAATCCACCGGTGGCGCTGATCCGCCAGCGCCTTCTTCGTGCCCTTCGAATCTTCGTGGTGGAGAATCGCGGAATCGCGGTTCGTGGTGGTCCTGTCCAATGGGGCAATTCCGGACAGGCAAGGTGTCCTTGGTTGCGTCCGCAATTTTTCACCGCGAAGACACGAAGCGCACGAAGAAGCGAGATTGCGGCCGGCGCCGGCGAACGCTATCGGGCCGACGGCGAAAGCCGGGTTCCCAACGGGCAGCGCGACAAGAACCATTCTAATTGTGGTCCGGCACCGCCATTCCGTCATGGCCGGGCCTGGTTCGGCAATCCGCGTTGCAACGGCAGGGGGCGGGTTGGGGGATCAAGTCCGGCAATGACGGTGAGTATGGACACCTATGGGTCATTATTTCGGCCGGTCGACATCAGATCCAGCCGCACGGTCATCTCGTTCAGGCCCGCATGGGTCGCTTCGAACCCAAGTTCGCGCATCAGAGCCAGCATTGGCCGATTGTCCCGCAGCACGGACCCGACCAGGGACCCGATCCCCTGACGGCGGGCATGGGCGATGATCGCGCTCATCATCGATGTGCCCAACCCGCGTCCGTGCCAGTCGCTGCGGACGACGATGGCGAACTCGGCGCTTGCCTTGTCGGGATCGGCATTCATACGGACGACGCCCAGGGGCGTATCATCCAAAGATGTATCGTCCAGGGGGGCATGTCCGAGGGGGGCATGTCCGATGGGTGCATCATCCGACGGGCCGGCATTCCGGACGGCGAAGGCGATCAGCGCCATTTCTCGGTCGTAATCGATCTGCGTCAGGCGGGCCAGGAGCGTCGGCTCCAGTTCGCGCATCATCCCGTGGAAGCGGGCCCGGATGTCCTCGGGCGCCAGAAGGTGGTGCATGCGCACCAGGCCGTCGGCGTCGTCGGGGCGGATCGGTCGCACGCGCACCCGCGTCCCGTCATGCAACTGGATGTCGGTCTCCAACTCATGCGGATATGGCAAGATCGCCATCGGGACGGCGGTGGCGGGATCGCCAATCCGGATGCGTGCATCCAGCGCGATCACGCCCGCGGCGTTCGCCAGAAACGGATTGATGTCGAGTTCGACGATCTCTCGGTGATCCATCGCCAGTTGTGCCACATTGATCAGCAATTGGCAGACGGCGTCCAGGTCGACCGCGGGGCGTCCACGAAACCCATGCAGCAGGCGCGCGATCCGGGTCCGCTCGACCAGCGCCCGCGCCAGTTCGGCATCCAGCGGCGGCAGGGCCAGCGCGGTATCGGCCACGACCTCTACCGCGACACCGCCTTGGCCGAACATCACCACCGGGCCGAAGGTCGGATCGACGCTGATCCCGACGATCAGTTCGAAGCTGTCGGGGCGCTGGATCATCTCCTCGACCAGGAATCCGTCCACGGTTGCATGCGGTCGCTCCCGGGCGACGCGTTCGGCCATGGCTTCGGCGGCGGCGCGCACCGTGGCGGCGCCGACCAGGTCCAGAATGACGCCGCCGATTTCGGTCTTGTGAACGATTTGCGAGGACCGGATCTTGAGCGCGACCGGCACGCCGAACGCCGCGGCGGCGTCTCCGGCGGCGTCGGGCGTGGTCGCCACACGGCTGCGCACCGTAGGGATATTGTAGGCGTTCAGGACGGTTTTCACCCCGATCGGGTCCAACCAATCCTGTCCGGCCGCTCGGGCGACGGCAAAGACGGCGCTGGCCGCTTCGCGGTCGGGGGCGATGCCGGCACCCTCTGTTGGGTTCGGGACATGGCGCAACTGCTTCTGGTTGCGGGCAAATTCCGCGAGTTGCGCGTAGCCGTCGATCGCGGTGGCGATGTTGTCGAAGGTCGGGATGGACGCATCCGCCAGGGCGGCGCGCGCGGTTTCCGCGTCCCGGGCGCCGAACCAGCAGGCCAGCAGGGCGGGGGATGATCCTGGCGATGATCCTGGCGATGCCCCTGGGGATGGTCCTGGGCGCCGGTGTTGCCACGCCCTGATCAATCCGTCCGCCGCGTCCTGGGCCGACGCCACCCCGGTTGGGCAGAACAGCGCCAGGATGGCATCGGTCCCGGGGTCGGCCAGCAGCGCGGCGGCGGCCTTCTCATAGCGTTCTCCGTTGGCATCGCCGATGATGTCGATCGGATTCGCGTGCGACCAGGTCGGCGGCAGCACGGCATTGAGTGCGGCCTGCGTGTCCGGCGATAACGGGGCGAGCGTGCCGCGCAGGTCCAGCAGCGCGTCGGCGGCCAACACCCCGAAACCGCCGCCATTGGTCAGGATGGTCAGTCCGGTGCCCTTGATGCGCCCGGTGCCCTTGATATGCCCGGTGCCCTTGATATGCCCGGTGCGGGACAGGGTTTCGGCGGCGGTGAACAACTGCTCCAACCCGGTGACCCGCAGCAGCCCGGCCCGCCGGAACGCCGCGTCGTAGACCGCATCGGACCCCGCCAGTGCCCCTGTATGCGACGCCGCCGCGGCGGCCGCCCCGGGGTGGCGACCGGACTTGACCACGATCACCGGCTTGTTGCGCGCGGCGGCGCGTGCGGCGGACATGAACTTCCGGGCCGATGCGATGCTCTCGACATAGAGCAGGATGGCCTTGGTTTCCGGGTCGGAGGCGACAAAGTCCAGCAGATCGCCGAAATCGACATCCGCGGTATCGCCCAGCGAAACCAGATAGCGAAAGCCAAGGCCCCGCGCGGTGGCCCAGTCCAGCAAGGCGGCGGCCACGGCGCCGGATTGGGTGAAGCAGGCGATCGGTCCGGGTTTCGCGGCCACATGGCTGAAACTGGCGTTTACCCCGGCGGACGGAGCCAGCATGCCCAGGCAGTTCGGCCCGATGATGCGCAACAGCGCCGGACGCGCGACATCCAGCATCGCCTGGCGCCGTTGTGCCCCGGCCGCGCTGCCGCCCTCTCCGAACCCCGCCGTGATCACCACGGCGCCGGCACAGCCGCGTTCGGCCAGTTGTCCGATCAGTCCGGGAACCGTGTCGGGCGGCGTGGCGATGATGGCGAGGTCGGGCGCTTGCGGCAGGGACGCGACATCGGGCCAGGCTCGCAGACGGTCGATGTCGCTTTCGCGCGGGTTGATTGGCATCAGGGTGCCGGTGAATCCGGCCGAACGCATGTTGGACAGCACGACATGGCCGACGGCACCGGGCCTGGCGGATGCCCCGATCACCGCGACGGCGCGGGGCGCAAACAGGCGGTCGAGGTTGCGGATCGTCATGGGGTGCCAGGGCGGGGCGAGGCCGAGCGGCGATGGCGGCAGGTCATTCCATTGTCCCTGGTTCGCTGGCGTGGCCTATGCCGTGCCTGTCGGCAGGGCAATGGGTGTCGGTTGAAGTCGGTTACGGGACGTGAGAGTGCCGCGCCGTGGCGGATTCCGCCTTGACCTATGTCATCGATCGGCGGGCGCGCCGTGGAAGGGCATCGGCGGGCGCGCCGTGGCGGGCGACAATGATTCTGACGCCATCCGCTTCGGTGGCATCCCCCGCGGGGCGCTCGTTTTCGGTGCGACCGTATCAGGATGGCCACAATGATCGGCCGGTAGACAGCAGTATTGACGCGTTCTAGGTTTCGCGCTGAAGAAAAACCTGGGAGGCAATCATGCTGAAAACCGCCGTCGCGCTTGCCGCTGTCACATTGGCTGCCGTGGTGTCTTGGGGGAAGCCGATCGAGGCACAGGAGGCGGGATGGCCGAACCGGCCGGTCCGGCTGATTGTGAATTACGGCCCCGGCGGTTCCAGCGACAACTCGATCCGTCCGTTCAGCTCGCCGTTGAGCGTCGCGCTTGGCCAGCAGGTGGTGATCGAGAACAAGGGCGGCGCGGCTGGCGCGATTGGCGCCGAGGCGGTGCAGAAATCGCCTCCCGATGGCTACACGTTCCTGGTTACGCCCGTTGCCGCGCTGATGATCCTGCCGCAGGTGCGCAAGACGCCCTACGATCCGTTCAAGGATTTCGTGCCGGTCATCAAGCACGCCGATTCGATCTCCCCGCTGACCGCGCATCCGTCACTCGGCGTCAAGACGCTGAAGGAATTGGAGGCGGTGGCGAAAAAGCAGCCGGGCAAGCTGAGCTTCGGCGGTGTGGGGCTGGGCACGTCCACCCAGTTGGTGGCGCTGATGCTGAACCAGGCGATGGGGGCCGACATCCTGTACATCCCCTATCGCGGCGCCGGAGAGGCATTGCCCGATATTCTGGGCGGCACGGTGCAGGTGTTCGTCGACCCGAGCGGCCTGCCGCATGTCTATGCCGGGAAGCTGAATTTGCTAGCGGTGTTCAATGAGACCCGGCATCCCGATTTCCCCGATGTTCCATCGGTCTGGGAAGTGTATCCGGGTATCAGGACGTCGTCCTGGTTCGGCATGTTCGCTCCGGCTGGCACGCCGCCGGCGATCGTGCGGAAGATGAACGCGGCCATGGCGGCCATTGCGAAGACGCCCGAGATGCAGGCGCAGTTGCTGAAATTCGCAAGCCGAGCGACCGCGAACAGCCCGGAGGAATTTGGGGAGCTGCTGAAGGCTGACTATCAGAAGTACGGGGATTTGATCCGGACATACAAAATCACGATGGATTGATCCCGGCGGTCGAACCATTGACCGGTGCGCTGCCGACTCCCTGCCTTGGTCGCGCAAGAACCACGGCGGGGAGGGCTGCCGTCCGGACAGGGTGTCTGGCAGCGGCATCACGGGGTACGATGCCAACCATCGGGCAGTGCCTGCGACTGACCGCAATGCCGCGTACCAAGCTGGCTCGCTTCAGGCTGGAACCGTTTGCGCGCCGTCGTCGATGTTCTTCAACATCCGGCGCATGATCTTGCCCGATGCCGTCATGGGCACCGCATCCACGAACTGGACGGCACGTGGGACCTTGTAGGCGGCCAGTTGCTCCCGACAATGCGCGATGAGTTGCGCCGCCGTGACCTCCGAACCTGGCTTAAGCATGACATAGGCCTTCGCAAGTTCTCCCTTCGCCTCATCGGGGATGGCGCCGACCGCGGCGAGCGCGACCGCCGGATGCATGCAGATGACCCGCTCCAGTTCCGCTGGATAGATATTGAAGCCGGCGGTCAGGATCAGGTCCTTCTTACGATCGACGATGGTGGCGTAACCATCGTCGTCCATCGTCGCGATATCGCCCGTGTGAAGCCAGCCATCCGGACGGATCGTTTCGGCCGTCGCCGTTGGGTTGTTGAAATAGCCCATCATGACCATCGGACCGTAATACATCAGTTCGCCGGGCTCGCCGCGTGGCATTTCACGTGTCGCGTCCTCGATGTCGACGACACGGAAGGTGTTGCCGGGATAAGGCTGGCCGATCGTACCCGGCTTATTCACGGCGAAGATCGGGTTCGCGCTGGCAGCGCCAGCCAATTCGGTCATGCCCCATGCCTCATGCACCGGACATCCGGTGCGTCGGGTGAATTCCAGCGATTTCGCCACCGGCAATGTCTGCCCGCCGACCCAGCACAGGCGCAGGCTGGACAGATCGTATTTATCGAAATCGGGATGCGCGAGCAGGTAGTAATAGGCGGTCGGCACCCCGTCCATGATCGTGGCTCGATGCGTGGTGATCGCGTCGAGCATCGCGATCTCGTTGAATCGCGGGAAGGTGATCAGTGTCGACCCCGCCAGCAGCGCCCCGTTCATGACGCAGCTTCCATAGACGTGAAACAGCGGCAGTGCGTTGAGCACCCGATCCTCCGCGGTGCGCGCGGCCATCAGAGCGGTGCCGACGGCGGCGGCGACCACGACGCGATGGCTTTGCATCGCCCCTTTCGGCCGACCTGTCGTGCCGGATGTGTAGGCGATCACCGCCAGGTCGGACGGATCGCGAACCCAGGGGGTAAACGCCGCGTCGCCGGCACGCAGCCATCCCTCCAGCGTCTGATGGCTCCCCGTGGCGCCGTCGCCCCATGGCACCAGATGATCGACGATCCCATCGGCCTTCAGCGGCAGGAGCTGCTCGATCTTGTCCGATGCCGCGATCACGACGCGCGCGCCAGCGTCGCCGATGGTGTATCGCAGTTCGTCCGTCGTCAGCATGCTGCTGAGCGGGTTAAGCACCGCGCCCGTCTTCGCGATGCCGTGATAGGCGACCACCCATTCCCAGCTATTGCCGCCGAACAGGCTGACCCGATCGCCGGGCTTCACGCCAACCGTGATCAGACCGGTCGCGACCTTGTTGGACAGTGCTTCAAGTTCACTGAACGACAGATGCCGGTCACCGATTATCAGTGCGGTACGTTTCCCGTGACGGGCTGCGGCCTCTGGCAGGATCTCCGCGAGGGTCGTGGCCATGACGTGATCTCCCTTGTGTGATTGTTGTTTGGTGTCTTGGTGGATGATGGACCGGCGCGGCTGCTTCCAGTAGTGTCGAAATCGACATTCACCATGCGGATTCAGTCATGCCCCGTGTCGCGGTTCTTGCCCTTGAAGGCTGCTACGCATCCTGCGCAGCCGGGTATGTCGACGTGTTCCAGGCCGCCAATGCGCATCTGACCCACCCGTGGGGGGATGGTTGTCGGCCATTTGAATGGCGCTTCGTGTCCGCCTCGGGCGGACCGATCATCGCCAGCAACGGCATGCGGATCGAGAGTGAGACATTTGACGATGAGTGTTTCGATCTTGTCGTGATCCCGGCGATCCACTACCCGGGGTTTCATGCGTTCACCCGTCAGCTCGACAATCTTGGGGAGACGTACGCGTGGATGCGCGCGCAATGGGGCTCAGGCGCCTGGATGGGAACGCATTGCTCTGGCGGATTCGTTCTGGCCCAATCGGGTCTTCTTGATGGGCGGATGGCGACGACGACCTGGTGGTTGGACCGGCAGTTTCGCTCCCGCTATCCGAAGGTCGATCTGCAGTTCCGGTCAGCCTTGACCGAGGTCGATCGACTTCTCTGCGCGAGTGCCATGGCCACGCATCTGCCGCAGGCGATTCGTTTTGTTGACCTGTTCATGGGGCGCGCGATCGCGGCGCAAGCGGCAAAAAGCTTGATGATCGACACCAGCGAGACAGGCCAGATCCCTTATCTCCCGATCCTGACAGAAACAAGACACAACGACTTCGTGGTGGAACGCGCACAGAAATGGCTGCAAAAACACATGACGGGCGATGTCTCGATCGTTGATCTCGCCCAGGCCGTGGCGGTCAGTGAACGCACCTTGGCGCGCAAGTTCGCCGCGGCGATTGGGCAGACACCGCTTGCCTATCTTCAGATGCTGCGCCTGAGTTCGGCGCGTGCATTGCTGGAGGCTGGCGATCTGAGCGTGGAGGCCATCGCGAACCAGGTCGGTTACGCGGATGCGAGTTCGTTTTCGCGGCTGTTCCGGCATGAGATCGGGATAAGCCCAGGCGTTTATCGGCAGCGTTTCCGGCACGATATCCAGGCGTGATGGCAGTCATGCCCAGCCTCCGTGTCTAAGTGTCTGGCCGCAAACATCGTGTGTCTTTTCAGCGGACTACCATGAGACGGCTGGCAGGCGCGGCCCCGAAAGCGATGCGGGGCCATCGATGAGGGGCCGCAACGCACCAGACGCTTATGGTAGCCCGTTGAAAAGGTGCATTATGTTTCCGAACAGACACGAACGCCGGCTTTTCGGTTGATGGCTGAGATCGCGGGTCATGCCCGTTGCGGTGGGCTCGCGGGTTTCCGCCGACCCTGACGATGCGTGGCTTCCGTGCCCCTCGCCAGCCAGACCGCGCCGCACTACCATTCGACCAACAACCACAGGGGACCCAGGATGGCAAAGACGCGCGGCAGGGGCCTGCTCATGGCCTGGACGGATGTGCTTCCCGAGTATGAAGCCGAGTTCAACCGTTGGTACGACGAGGAGCATATGCTCCGTTTGGCCGGAATCCCCGGCTTCATCTCCGGCGCCCGCTATCGCGCCCTGCGTGGCGGGCCGAAATACCTGGCGATGTATGAACTGGAGGACCACAACGTCCTGCGCAGTGCCGCGTTCCGCGACAATGTCCGCTACAATCCGTCGCCACGGCGGACCACGGTGTCGCCAAGCCATGTAGGGCGGAATTTCCTGCTGAACGGCTATCGGCAGATATTCCCGGTGATGCTCAATCCCGCCGACGATCCGCCCGAACCGCCCCCCTTCCTGCAGATGGGCCGCATGGACATCCCGCCGGCCATGGAAGACGAATACAACGACTGGTACAACACCGTCTTCATCCCGGACTTCCTGAAAGTCCCGGGCGTCCTCGGCGCCCGCCGCTTCATGGCGATCGAGGCGGAGCCGAAATACCTGACCGTCTACGATTTCGCCAACCCGAACGTGCCGGACTCGAAGGAATGGGACGCGGCGCGGTCAGCCAACCCCTGGACGAAGCGAGTGCGGCCGCATCTGCGATTGGATCAGGGATCTCCCGCCGTGTTCGAACGCATCTGGCCGGCGTGAACCGGGAGGCAACCATGCAATCAGTCTTCGGAACCTGGCGTTTGGTGCGTGTGGTCGCGACCGGGCCGGATGGAGAGAATCTGCCGCCCGGGTTCGGCAACGCCAAGGCCATGGGCCGCATCGTGCTCGGCGCCGACGGGCGCATGATGGCGATGACGGCGGACGGGCGGACAGCGATCCCGGAGGGCGAGACCCGCGAATACAGCACCTATACCGGCAACTACACGTTTGACGGCAAGCAACTGATCACCCGGGTCGATGCCGCGTCCGACCCGTCCCGCATCGGGTCGGACCAGGTGCGCGACGTGCGGTTCGATGGCACCTATATGGTCCTGCGCCCGCCCTTGCGCGAATATGGCGGCAAGATGCAGCAGCGGGAGCTGTATTGGGAAAAAATCTCTGACATCTGACACCACCCTCTCTAACCACTAACCGGTCGGAACAATGACCCATCGGCGTTTCCTCACCGTCATTGCCGGTGAGTGGGCGCTATCGGCCAATGGTCAGGGCAATCGGGATAAGGCACAGCCAGCATGAACCAGCGAGAGATCCGGGCTTCGGTCTGCCCGCATGACTGCCCGTCCACCTGTGCCCTGTCGGTGGAGGTGCTGGACGGCAGCCGCATCGGCGCGGTGCGCGGGGCGGAGGACAACAGCTACACCGCCGGCGTGATCTGCGCCAAGGTCGCGCGCTACGCCGAACGGATCCACCACAAGGACCGGCTGACCCATCCTCTGCTGCGCACCGGGCCGCGCGGGTCAACCCAATTCCGCCAGATCGGCTGGGAGGAGGCGCTGGACCGCATCGCCGGCAACTTCGCCGATGTCACCGCTCGGCATGGATCGGAGGCGGTTTGGCCATTCTATTTCGCCGGCACGATGGGCCTGGTGCAGCGCGACGGCATCAACCGGTTGCGCAATGTGATGCGCTACTCCCGCCAGAAGATGACGATCTGCACCACCTTGCCTGAAATCGGCTGGGCTGCCGGGGTCGGCATGCAGCGCGGTATCGACCCACGGGAAATGGCGAAATCCGACCTGATCGTGATTTGGGGCGGCAACCCGGTGTCCACCCAGGTCAATGTCATGACCCATGTCACGCGGGCGCGGAAGGAGCGTGGCGCGAAGCTGGTCGTCATCGATCCGTATCGCACGCGGACGGCGGCGGTGGCCGACCTGCATCTGGCGCCTCGGCCCGGCACCGATGGCGCGCTGGCCTGCGCGGTGATGCATATCGCCTTCCGGGAAAACTGGGCCGACCGGGTCTACATGGCGCGGTTTGCCGATTGCCCGGAGGCTTTGGAAGCGCATCTGCAATCGCGCGGCCCCGCCTGGGCCGCCGGGATCACCGGCCTGACGGTGGACCAGATCGAGCAATTCGCTCGTCTGTATTGCGGCACCCAACGGTCGTTCATCCGCGCCGGATATGGGTTCGCGCGCAGCCGCAACGGGGCAGCCAACATGCACGCGGTCACCTGCCTGCCGACCGTGACCGGGGCCTGGCAGCACGAAGGCGGCGGCGCGCTGTGGTCCAACCGCGGCATGTATGCCTGGAACAAGACCCTGATCGAGGGGTTGGACTCGGTCGACACCAAAATCCGCACCCTGGACATGAGCCGGATCGGCAGCGTGCTGACCGGTGATCGGACGGAATTGCGCGATGGGCCGCAGGTCCATGCGATGCTGATCCAGAACCAGAATCCGCTGACCGTGTGCCCGGACAGCAATCGGGTCAGGCGCGGATTTTCCCGCGACGACCTGTTCGTCGCCACGCATGAGCAGTTCATGACGGAAACCGCGCGCTGGTCGGACATCGTGCTGCCGGCAACGATGTTCCTGGAACACGACGACATCTACCAGGCCGGCGGGCACAGCCATATCCAGATCGGCCCCAAACTGATCGACCCGCCGGGGGAATGCCGCTCCAACCACGAAGTGCTTCAAGGTCTGGCGTCCCGGCTGGGCGCGAAGCATCGTGGGTTTGAGATGACGGCGATGGAGATCATCGACGCGACCCTGCAAGCGTCCGGCCGCCCGGATGCGGCCACCGTGCTGCGGGAACGCTGGATCGACGTGATGCCGTCGTTCGAGGAGGCGCATTTCCTGAACGGATTCCCGACTCGCGACAAGCGGTTTCACTTCGCGCCGAACTGGGAGATGCTGGGGGATCGGCATGCGGCGATGCCGCGCTTGCCGGACCATATGCCAACGATCGACGGTGCCGCGCCCGACCGTCCGTTCCGCCTGGTGACGGCGCCGGCGCGCAGTTTCCTGAACACCAGCTTCACCGAAATGGCATCGAGCCAGAAGCGGGAAGGGCGCCCGACCGTTCTGGTCCACCCGGATGACGCCCGCCGCCTTGGTTTGGTGGATGGGGCAAAGGTCCGCCTGGGCAATGCGCGGGGCGAGGTGGTGCTGCATGCGCGCCTGGCCGAGGGCCAACTCCCAGGCGTGCTGGTCGCGGAAAGCGTGTGGCCGAGCGAATGTTTTGAGGGGGGGATTGGGATTAACGCGCTGACGAGCGACGATCCGGCGCCACCATTCGGAGGCGCGGTCTTTCACGACACGTCCGTCTGGCTCCGCTCGGTCGTCAGCGAGGTTGCCCTGGCGGCGGAATAGGCGATTTCCCGCGTCGGCGGTTCAGGTCTCGTCCGCTCTGGCGCTCACACGTCGGAATGCGGCAGCTCCAGCACCGCGATGGTCCGCCCGTCGGAGCTTAATGTCAGCGTGCCGCCATGTTGGTCGGCCAGAAGCTGGGCCAGGCTGAGACCCTCACCCGGATTCGGCCGGCCGTGAAACCCGTTGCCGTCATCGGTGACGATCAGTCTGGTGTGGCGGTTCCGCTCCGTTTGCAGGCGGATCGCGATACGACCCCGGCGGCGGCGGCGCATGCCGTGCTTCACCGCGTTGCCCACCAGCTCATGCGCAACGCGCAGCACCGTTTCGCGCAGTTCGACCGGACATTCCCCGCGAACCGAAACCCCAACCTGGATCACCTGCTCGGCTTCGCGCATCAGTTCCGTCAGATGGCCGCAGAGCGACCTCAGGCGATCCGTCATCGCTTCCGGCGCGCGGGTCAAGCCAAACAAGGCGTCGGAAATGGCGGCGGACAGATGGATGCGCCGTTCCAGTTGCTGGGCAATGGCTAGGCCTTCGGGGGTGTCGCAAAGGCCGGGTGCATGAGCGATCAAGCCCATGATGCGTTGCAAGGCGTTCTTGGTGTGATGGCGCAACTGCCGCAGGTCGATGTCGTCGTCCGTCCCGATCCGCGTTGTGTTTGGGGCGTCATCGACGAAGAAATCGATGCCAGCGAACGACATGCCTTCCTTCGCGACGGCCGCGCGCGGCTGGGCGTGTCCGTCGCGATTGGCTCCCTGGGTAGAGTCGGCATGAGAGATTGACATCTCTGGGTTCGTCCTTGCGAAGGCTGGCGCGAAGGTTTGGGCGAAGGCTGGGATGGATTGCCACCGTCCAGTGCGACTGGGGGAACGATATGTGGGAAAAAATCCCACGTCAACCGAGATTCGGGCTTTTGTGGGTATTTTTCCCACGTAATCGCTGCTATAGAATGGCTACCCACCCAAACCACGGCCCCGCCATGACCAATCCGCATCCATCCGCGCCGGCCCCGCCTGCATCCCTGCTTCGGGCCGTTCGGCGCATGCTGCGACCGTTGGTCCGGCTGCTGATGAAGAGCGGCATCACGTATCCTGTACTGTCCGATGTGCTGCGTGAATTGTTCGTGGATGTTGCCGTCAATGATTTGCTGACAGACCCGAAATCCCGAACCGACAGCCGCGTCAGCGTCCTGTCCGGCGTGCATCGCAAGGAAATCCGCCGCCTGCGGGAACTGGAGGCAGTGGCCGACGCGACACCGGAGATCGTCACCCGCAACAGCCAGATCATCGCCCGCTGGCTCGCCGTCCATGCGGGGGGCACCGATCAGCCGCTGCCGCTGCCTCGGTCCGCACCGGCTGGGCAGGCCAGTTTCGACTCGCTGATCGCGTCCGTCACCACCGATATCCGTCCACGCGCTGTCCTGGATGACTGGATCAGCCAGGGTATCGCCACGGTCGGTGACGACGACCGCGTGCACCTGAACACCGCGGCCTTCATCCCGCAGCCGGGCGGGGAGGAGCAGTTGTTCTATTTTGCCCGCAATCTCCACGACCATATCGCGGCGGCGGCGGCCAATATCGGTTCGGTCGGGGCACCGCCGTTCATCGATCGCAGTGTCCATTACGACCAGTTGAGCCCCGCCATGGCGCGTCGTTTGGAGATTTCGGCGCGTGCGATTTCCACCCGGGCGATCATGGATATCAACCGGTTGGCCAGCGACCTGGTAAGCAGCGAGGCGGAACCGAGCGGCGATGACCTGGTCACCCGCCGGGTGAATGTCGGCGTCTATATCTTTGCCGAGAATGATGCTGCGCGCCCGGGTCCGTGAGCCGGTTTCAACCCGGGGCTTGCCACGATCAGGGTGACGGAGGAGCATTCATCGAACGGTAAGACGGGCAGGGCGGACCAATGAAATACGACCTTTTGCTGACCGGCGGGGAGGTGATCGACCCCAGCGCGGGGCTTCGAGGCGTGATGGATATCGGCATCGCCGGTGGCAAGATCGCGGCGATTGCCCCGTCGCTGCCAGCCACCGATGCGCGCCGGACGATCAGTGTCAAGGGGCGGCTGGTGACGCCGGGTCTGGTTGATATTCACGCTCATGTGTTCGTCAACGGGCATGACATGGGTATCCACACGGATCAGTGCTGCCGAGCGAGCGGGGTGACGACATTGTGCGATGCGGGGAGCACGGGGTCGTCGAATTTTGCCGGGCTGCGGCAGGTTCTCGACCATGGCGTGCGTACCCGGGTGCGGGCATTCGTGAACCTGTCGGCGATCGGCATTACCGGCACGTCGCGCGGCGGGGAGTTGGCGCATTTCCCCTATGCCGACCCGGAAGGCTGCGCGCGCATCATCATGGAAAACCCCGATCTGGCGATTGGCGTCAAGCTGCGCTACGGGCCGGGCCTGGTGTGGGAATATTCCACCGAACCGGTGAAGCTTGCCCGCAGGACCGCCGAGATGGCGGGTGGGGTGCCGATGATGATGCACATCACCGACTCGCCGATCCCGCTGCCGGACCTGATCGAGCATATGAAGCCGGGCGATATCGTCACCCATTGCTATCACGGTCGCGCGCACGGGATCATGGGGCAGGAGAAGCAGTTCCTGCTGAAGGAGGTGGTCGAGGCACAGCGGGCCGGCATCATCTTCGACTGCGCGCATGGCCGCAATCATTTCAACTTCCGGATGATCGAGCGGGCGCTGGACCAGGGCTTCCTGCCGGACACGATTTCGACCGATCTGACCATGACGACCGCGACCCGCGGCCCGGTGTGGGATCTGCCGACGACGATGTCGAAGCTGCTGCATTTCGGCATGTCGTTGGACGACGTCATCCGGCGCGCGACGTCGGCTCCGGCCAGGATCATGGGGTATGAGGGGACGGTCGGCACCTTGAAACCGGGGGCCAACGCGGACATTTCCGTCTTCGAACTGCGGGACGGCAATTTTGAGATGCGCGACAGCGACGGCGATACCATCATCGCCAAACGCCGTCTGTTGGCACAGTTGACCGTAAAGGAAGGGCGTGTTTGGTACGAGCGGCCGGCGGAGTAGTGCCTGACAGCGGCTTGCGCCCGGTTGGCACGGCGTCGCGGTGGCGGCGGATTGACAAAGGGCCATCATGGAACAGCATGCCGGGGACGCACCGACGATCGACGATACCGAAGCCAGCCTGTTCGACGCGGAATGGTATCTGCGGACGTATCCCGATGTCGCGGAGGTGGGCGCGGACCTCATGACTCCCCTCATTTTCGACTCCTGCATTACTATGCCCAAGCAGGCACGACTCTCCTGGACACCGCTTTTTGTATCAGGCTGGGTTACGTGACTCGAGGTATGACCCGGTCAGTTGGGCCAGCTTCCCGTTGCAGGTGGCGGG
>CAMATI010000023.1 GCA_945861095.1 Asaia bogorensis
CGCAGGACTTCGCCATCCTCGGTCACCGAGGCCATGAAACTGCCGCTGACCGGCGGTTCGGTGGTCATGCCGTCCGCCGCCATGCCGTTGAAGCGCCAGACCTGGGACGTGGGTCGTTCGTCCCACAGATAGCGTTTCGGCGATGACAGGCCGGTCGCGCCTTCATTGCCGCGGGATGCGGCGGACAGGCGCACCGCTTCCGGCCCCACCCGCACCGGGCTGGCCCAGGCGAAGGCGTTGGCGCGTCCGGACCGGCGCGCGATGGCATCCTTGCCGAAGCTGGCTCGGGCGAATTCGACGCGGCTGTCGAACGGTTCGGCATAGACGCGATGCGGCTGGCTGAGGTCGCGTAACCGCAAGGCGTAGCTGTTATTCAGGTTCAGGCGGGAATCGCGGTCGTCCTCGACCAGGATGCCGCATGTGCGTGCGTTGCCGATGTCCAGGACCAGGTCGACGCTGATCGGCTCGTAGGACCTGCTGGCGGACACGACGTCCACCAGCTTGATCCGCGGCATCATGCGTGCTTCCGCGATCAAGGCCAGAAGGCTGATATAGCGGGCCCAATGTTCGCAGCCGCGGGCGTCGTCCTCCGGTCGGACGCGCCGACCGCTGGCCTGGCGGGATTCGCGCAGAAGCTCCTCCAGCCATTGCGCCATCCAGGGTTCGCTCATGAACCAGTTGGTGGCCTCGGCGCCGGCGACGAAGGTGAATTCGCCGGCGCGCTCGCTGTCGGCGGGGGAAATCGCGGTGTATGGCCGGCCTTCTTCGCGTGGTCTCAGGCCGGTATCGAGCGCGAGGACGACGTGGTGGCTGTTGCCCTCATCGTCCGGCGCGGGCAGTTCGGTGATCAGGATGCGGGCCCAGTTGGTAGGGCCTTTGTCGTAAACCTCTCGCCCGGCGGCGGCCATGGCGGCGACGCGGAAGAATGGCACCGGCACCCACCGGCCAAGAAACGGCTCCATCGCCTGGTTGCGGCCGATGGCATAGGTTTCCTCGTCGGGCGGCGTGCGTCCGCTGACCGGGTCGAGCAGGGTGCCGGTCGGGTCGGTGGTCAGTTCGCGCAGATTGACCAGCCCAGGCGGCGCGGTGGCGCCGGGCGGCAGGGGCTGCTCCCAGAAGATGCGCGGTGCGCGCGGCAGGCGTTCGGCGGCAAAGCGTAGGTCGATGAATTGCAGGCCACTCTGCGGGATCAGGCTGACGATCTGGGGCAGGCGCTGCATGCGTCATGGCCTTGTGTGGACGGGTTCGGCGGCGTTTGGAATGTGCATGGTCCGGGTGTGGGTCGCAACAGGCGGGTGAGAAGGCGCGGGGTTTCCGCTCCGCCTCTCGCCCCCGGGCATCCCCGTCGTCTTTCATGTGGGTTCGGGCATCCGGGTTCGGGAATTTATATTGCGGCGCACAATGAGTCGCCGTAACGTCACATACGACCGAAACCCCGATCGGAAGGGGGCCTTAGATCATGCGTCGACCGGACCGTGATGACCGAAGCGAGGAACACGCGGACCTCGGTGCATGGGCGCCGGTCGTATTCGCCCTGATCGTGGCGATTTTTGGGGTCGCCGCCAGTCTGGTCGTGCTGCGCCGTGAAGCCGCTCGCCCGGTGGTGGGCGACATGATCGTGTTTCGCGCCGGGACCGACGATCGCGGTCCCTGGCGCGTCGCCGCCGTGGTCACCCGGCTTGCCCCGTCCGGACAGGAAGCCGGTGTCTGCGTCCTGAATTCCACGGCCATGGCCGCGGGGGGCGGCAGTATTCTGGTGGAAGCCCGCCTGCCATCCGAGACCACGCCGTATCGCGTGCACTGGGCCGGCAAGCAAACCGACACCGGCCATGGGGATTGCGGCACCGCGGCCGATCTGCTGATGACGCGGGTCGATCTGCGCAAGCTGGCCACCGCGGCAGGCGGCTTCGGGGTCCGATCCAAGGGCATCGACGGCCAGGCCCTGGTCAGAAACGCCGCAGGATCTCCCTGATATCGTCCAGGTGCTCCTGGCCCCAATACAGTTCCCCCTCCACCATGAAGCTGGGCACGCCGAACACGCCCATGGCCTCGGCTGCCCGGGAAATTTCGGCCACCCGCTGGCGCAACGCGGGGGCATCGGCGGCAAACCCCGATGGGGCGCCGGATGCGCGCAATTCGGCGTCGATGGCCTCGACGCTCTCGATATCCAGGTCCCGGCGCCAGAACCGCTCGAACACGCGGTCGTGGTAGGTGCGAAACACCCGGTCTTCGTGGCGTTGAGCGAACAGCATCCCGGCGGCGGCCAGGCTGGAATCCCAGATCTTGCGCGGGCCCAGGATCGTCAGCCCCTGTTTGCGTGCCTGGCGCCGGCAGTCCATGTAGCTGTAGCGCACCCGACGCCATTGGTGGGCGTTGCGCTGCTCCTCCAACACCGTGCCGGAAGCATCGACCTTGGCGGACCCGAGATAGCTCGGGATGTCCAGGATGTAGGGGAGCCAGGTGACGCGGACCGGGATATCCCGCTCCAGGGCACGGACCTTGTCCTTGGCGAGGTAGGCATAGGGGCTTTTGTAGTCGCTATAGACGGTGATGCCGGGTGGTTCGGTCATGGCCTGCCTCCTGACGGGTTTTCCGGTGCGGGTGGTTCGATCTCGATATTTGGTGTCCCCCCGTCGCGAATCGGATCGCGGCAAGTCTCATGGGTCTTACCGCGTTGTCGGTTGGGAGCAACACGGTCGGCTCCCCCGGGTCGCCCCCCGGGTTGGCTCCCACTGGTCGGCTCCCGTTGGGTCGGCTCCCACGGGCGGGTGAACCAAAAGATCATAACACGGCGATTTCACGGAATTCTTCGCCTTGCGCGTGGCCGGTTTAACTGACCGGTAACGGCAACGGGGTAGTTATGGTAGTGCCTGATACAACCCTGGGTCCAGGCAGACTCGTGGCGTCGGCACCGGAAGAAGAAAATGCATCCCACAATGACTACCCAAACCGGTCGGAGCTAGGCCTTGGACACCATGAGCCAGACCGCATTGTTCGGCGACCTCCTGCGCGACTGGCGCCGCCGCCGCCGCCTGAGCCAACTCGATCTGGCCTGCGACGCCGAGATATCGACCAAATATCTCAGCGCGCTGGAAACCGGGCAGGTCACCCCGAGTCGGGAGATGGTGCTGCTGCTGGCGGACCGGATGAACATCGCGATCCGGGAGCGGAATGTGCTGCTGGCGGCGGCCGGCTTCGTGCCGCTGTACAGAGTGCGCCGGCTCACCGATGTGGCCATGACGGGCGCGCGTCAGGGGCTCGACGCGATCCTGACCGGGCAGGAGCCGAACCCGGCCCTGGCGTTGGACCAGCGCTGGATGTTGGTGGCCTCCAACCAGGCCCTGGACCATCTGATCGCGGGGGTGGACCCGCTGCTGCTGCGGCCGCCGATCAACTTCCTGCGGCTGATGTTGCATCCGGCCGGCCTGGCGCCCCGCATCATCAATCTGCGCGACTGGCGGGACCATATGATGTCGCGGCTGCGTCGGCAGATCGAGGTTTCCGGCGACATGGTCGTGAACGATCTGCTGGAGGAAATCCGCGACTACCCGTTGCCGCGCGGCGCGCCGCCGCCACCGCGGTCCACCCCGCATGAGGCGGTCGTGGTGCCGTTCCGGCTGGTGACGATCGACGGGGAGTTGTCGTTCATGACCATGACGACGGTGTTCGCCGCGCCCACCGACGTGACCTTGTCGGAGCTCATGATCGACTCGTTTTTCCCGCTCGATGCAGGCACGGTGGACATCATGCGCAAGATGGCGGATGGGTCGGCGATCAGCCGGACCGGGGTGCGGCCAGCAGCAATCGATTGACCCGCTCCAGCGCCTGGAAGGTCGCGGCCCAGGCGCGCCGGAAGGTTTCCCCGGCGATCCCTTTTGTCGCCAGGATGGCGGCGATGTCCCCCACGGTCCGCTTGCCATCCACCAGGCGCAGGATCGCGCCTGCCTGGGCCGGCAGGGCGACCGGAATGCGCAGCCCGTCGAAGCCGATCACCAGGGTGCCGTTGGGTTGGATGCCCTGGGCCATGACCTCGCCGGGGATTTCCCGGCATAGCGGCACGGCGCTGTCCGCCATCGGATCGGCGCGGGTCACCGGTTCTGCCTGGCGGGTGCAGTAGACGATATGGACGGCCATGTTCCCGGCGATGGCTTCGGCCAGGGCGGCGCGCGCGGTTGGGGTCATGGCGTCCAGCTTCGCTCGCAGCCGGGGATCGGGCAGCAGCAGGGCGGGGTCGTAGCGGATCGGCTCCACCCAGCAGGCGACGCGCAATCCGGCGGATACGATCAGTGCGTCCAGTTCGGTGACGGTGAAGGCCCGGTCGCGCGGGTTCAGCAACAGATCATACAGCCCGGCGTCGCCGCCATTGATATGGTCGTCGAAATTGCGATTGTGCTTGATCCAGGCGGTGTCCGGCAGATGCCGCATCACGCGTTTGGCGGCATCCAGCCTTTCCGCCGGGGGCTGGTCGGCGGGGGCGAGCATCCGCAGCGCGTCCTGGATCATATAGACCCCGGTGCGACCATGCGGCGCGTAGACCATCAGCCCGATGCCACCGCCGGGCGCCAGCACGGATGTCAAGGCCGCCAGCCCGGCCGCCGGATCGGGCAGATGGTGCAGCACGCCGCAGCAATCGATGTAGTCGTACGGCCCCAGGCCGGAGTTCGGCAGGTCCAGCAGCGATCGCTGCTCCCACACGATATTGGTCAGCTTGCGCGCCGCCGCCCGCGCCTGCGCGATGCCCAACGCCGCCTGCGACCGATCCAGCCAGGTGACCGAGCCGGCCCGCCCGTCGCGCGCCATGTGTTGCGCCAGCATCAAGGTGCCATCCCCGGTGCCGCCGCCCGCGATCAACGCATGCAGCGGGCGGGACGCCGGACGGGTGGCGCCGAACACCCAATGGTCGATTTCCTGCAAATGGCCGGGGCTGCCCACGATCAGGCGCTTGGCTTCATCGCGCGGGTCCCGCTTCGGGTACGGATAGGCCTCGTACTGGGCGGCGAGCTGAGCGTCGGTTGCATCTGACATGGCGTCGGCATAGACCGCCCGCATGGTCGAAACCAGGGTCCGCGGATATTTTGGCATCGGTGCCGAGGGCGTGTCGAAATCCGCCAATGTCGGGGCCTTGCTGCGCACCGCGCACGGGTTCGGCGCGTCCTTCTGCTTCACCATCGGCACCGGCTGGGATTCCCGGGTGTCTCGCCACGCCGACACCGCCGACACGCCGCTGCATGTGCCGTTATGGCGATTCGAGAACCTGGCCGCCATGACCCTGCCGAACGGCTGCGCTCTGGTGGGCATCGAGCTGCTGGACGACGCGATCGACCTGCCTTCCTTCCGTCATCCGCTCAGCGCCGCCTATGTGCTGGGGCCGGAGCGGGCGGGGTTGTCGCCGGAGCTGCTGGCCCGGTGCGATCATGTGGTGCGGATTCCCACCCGATTCGCGCTGAATCTGGCCGTCGCGGGGGCTTTGGTGCTGTATGACCGGATGATCCAGCATGGGCGGTTCGCGGATCGACCGGTGGGCTCGGGCGGGCCGGCGGAACGGGCGAGCACGGTGGGTCACGGGCCGCCGAAGTTCCGCCGCACGGTGCCGGAGTGGATGAAACATATGAAACCAGAACCCAAATAGGCGGGTTACGCTTGTTCGGTTTGTCGCGTGGCCGTATTCCTCTGGCCATGTTGTTCCGCATGCTCCCGTTGTTCGCCGTCTGCTGCGCGCTTGTGGCTCCGGTGCCGGCCTGGTCCCAGAAACCCGCCCCCACGCCGGCTCCGGCCGCCCAGAGTGGTCCGAAGTCGATCGGCAAGTTCGACGATTGGACGGCTGCCACGCATCAGGAGGCGGGGCAGAAGGTTTGCTATGCCTTCACGCGGGCGCAGACCGCGGGTGGGAAAAGCAGTGCGATCCTGACCGTGACGCAGCGCACCGCGGGGCGGGACGCGGTGGCGATCGATGCCGGGTATGTGTTCCCGCCGAATTCCGCGGTCACCGTGCAGGTCGATGCCGTCACGTTGGAATTCTACACCGCGCAACGCAACGCGTTCGCGCGGGACGGCAAGGCCGCGGTCGCCGCGTTCTCGAAGGGCAAGACCGCCGTCAGCAAGGGGCCAGGCGCCAAGGACGGCCAGGTCAGCGACACGTTCAGCATGAAGGGGTTCTCGGCGGCGTATGCCGCGATCGTGAAAGAATGCCCGGCGAAGTGAACACCATCGCCGACCTGACCGAGGCTGAACGCACCCGCATCCTGGCCAAATCGGCCCTGTTCGACCCGCCGGAGACGACCCTGCCCGATGGCAGGCGCGATCTGGTCGGGATGGATCGGGCCGAATTGGCGGCGGAAATGGCCTCGATCGGGGAGGCGTCGTTTCGCGTCAAGCAGCTTTGGCACTGGATCTATCACCAGGGTGTGACCGATTTCTCCCGCATGTCCAGCATCGCCCGCCCGTTGCAGGAGAAGCTGCGGGAGCGGTTCATCATTGGCCGGCCAGATGCCGCAATGGTGCAGACCAGCGAGGACGACACCCGCAAATTCCTGTTTCGGTTCCGAGATGGGCAGGAGGCGGAAACCGTCTACATCCCCGACCGGCAGGAGGATCGCGGCGCGGTCTGCATATCGTCTCAGGTCGGCTGCACCTTGTCCTGCCGGTTCTGCCACACCGGGACCCAGACCCTGGTGCGCAATCTGGGCGCGCCGGAGATCGTCGGGCAGTTCATGGCGGCGCGCGACAATTATGGGGAATGGCCTTCTCCGAAGGGGGAAACGCCAAGGCTGTTGTCGACGATCGTGCTGATGGGTATGGGCGAGCCGCTGTATAATTATTCCAATGTCGCCAAGGCGATGACGATCGTGATGGACAATGAGGGGATCGGGCTGTCGCGGCGGCGGATCACTCTGTCCACGTCCGGCGTGGTGCCGATGATGGATCGGTGCGGGGCGGACCTGGGGGTCAACCTGGCGGTGTCGCTGCATGCGGTGACCGACGAGTTGCGCGACGAGCTGGTGCCGCTGAACCGCAAATATCCGATCCGCGACCTGATGGCCGCCTGCCGCCGCTATCCGGGCTCCTCTAACGCTCGGCGGATCACGTTCGAATACGTGATGCTGAAGGGTATCAACGATTCGGACGCCGAGGCGCGGGCGCTGGTGCGGCTGCTGGCCGGGTTGCCGGCGAAGGTTAACCTGATTCCGTTCAATCCCTGGCCGGGCAGCCAGTATGTCGCGAGCAGCGGGGCGGTGGTGGATCGGTTCGCGAAGATCGTGAACGACGCAGGGTTTTCGGCGCCGGTGCGTACGCCGCGTGGGCGGGATATCCTGGCGGCCTGTGGGCAGTTGCGGACCGAAAGCCGGCGGGAGCGGTCGGCGTAGGCCGCGGTCTGTCTGGGGACCCAAGCCAGGGTCGCAGATCCCGTTGTTGGGCAGGTGACCGGGCCGGCATGATCCGGCAAGCTGTTTTTCGCATCGCAACATGGAGACTGAAATGGCGGATCTGGCAGGCAAGGTGGCACTGGTCACGGGCGCGCAACAGGGCATTGGCAAGGCGATCGCGATTGCGTTCGCTCAGGCGGGCGCCGATGTCGCGATCAACTATCTGGACGGATTGGCGGAAGCCGAAGCCGTGGCTGAAGCGGTGCGTGCCGCGGGGCAGCGGGCGGTTCTGGTGCAAGGGGATGTTTCCGCCGCCGGTGCGCCAACGGCGATGGTGCAGGCGACGGTTGCCGCCCTTGGGCGGATCGACATTCTGGTGAACAATGCCGGCGTGTTTCCGCGGGTGCCTTTTCTGGACATGACGGAAAAGGACTGGGATTTCGTGCATTCCATCAATCTGAAGGCGAGCTGTTTCTGCGCGCAGGCGGCGGCCCGGGCGATGATCGCGGCGGGACATGGCGGGGCGATCATCAGCCTGGCGTCATCCGCGATCTTTGGTGCGGCTCCGAGCGGGGCGCATTACGCGGCCAGCAAGGGGGGTATCGTGTCGTTGACGCGGGCGATGGCGACGGAGTTGGCGTCGGCTCAAATCCGGGTGAATGCGATCGCGCCGGGGCTGACGGATACCGCGCAGCCGCGTTACGGGTTTTCCGAGGAAGCGTTGCAGGCGCGGGCGGCGGCGATGCCAATGGGGCGGATGGGGCAGCCCGTGGATATCGCGCATGTCGCGGTATTTCTGGCGTCCGAGAAGGCTTGTTTCATGACCGGGCAGACGGTACATGCGAACGGTGGGTTGTTCATGGCGTCTTGAGTGGCTGGATGACCCTTTATACCAACCTGTCGAAACATTGACCCATCGGCGTCCGCTTATCGTCATTGCCGGCCTTGATTCGGCAATGACGAAGATGGGCGCTCGGTTGTAGCGATTGTTTGTGCGGGTCGCCTGACGGGTCTGGTCTACACTTGCCCCATGAGCCAATTGCAACGGGTCAAAATCACCGTGTAGCGGTATCACCGTATAGAGGTACTGGACCCATTTGTTTTCGCGCCTTCCGGACACCGGTCAATGGCCGGGCGCTTTGGCGGGGCCGACACCTTGCGTGTATCCGCGTCGTTGTCGGTCCTGGGCAAACATGGGAACATGCGCGCCGAATGAACGACGAATGAGAGAACGCCCATGGATGTCGGTTTGCAAATGGTATTCGCCAGCTATGGCTGGACCAATGTCTCGGACGAACAGGTGTGGGATGAGGAACTCCGCCTCGCCAGGCTCGCCGCCGATCTGGGCTTCGACGTGCTGTGGTCGGTGGAGCATCACTTCAACGATTACTCCTTCTGCCCCGACAACCTGCAACTGATGTCCTGGCTCGCCGCCACCTGCCCGAATGTCGATCTGGGCACCGCGGCGGTCATCCTGCCTTGGCACGATCCGCTGCGAGTGGCCGAACAGGCCTCCATGCTGGACCTGCTGTCCAAGGGCCGCCTGCGTCTCGGCATGGGACGCGGCCTGGCTCGGCGGGAGTTTGAGGCGTTTCGCGGCACCATGGACGAATCCCGCGAACGCTTCGACGAAGCCGCGCGCATGATCATCGACACCCTGCGCACCGGTTTCATGGAAGGCAACGGCAAGCACTACAAGCAGCCGAGGATCGAAATCCGTCCGCGCCCAACCCGGTCGTTCGAGGGGCGGACCTACGCCGTGGCGTCGTCTGACGATTCTGTCGTGTCCGCGGCGAAGCTGGGTGCGCAGATGGTGATGTTCGCCGACCGGCCGTGGCCGATGCGCATGCCCGCCATCCAGAAGCACCGCGATCTGGTGCGTCAGATGCACGGCAAGGAAGCCGGCCCGCCTCTGCTCGCCGATTTCTGCATCTGCACCCCCACCATGGACGGCGCCGAGGATATGGCGCGCCAATACATGGGCAAATTCGTGGAGAGCAATTTCTACCACTACGAATTGCTGGGCGACCATTTTGCCAATGTCAAAGGCTACGACGCCTATGCGCAGAAGATCGCGCTGGCGAAGGAAATCGGCATGGACGGCATCGTGTCGGCCTTCATGGAAGCCGCCGTGTGGGGGACTCCCGACCGCATCATGCGCAAGTTCGAGGAGCGTAAGGCCCTGGTCGGCGATTTCGAACTGGCCACGTCATTCCGGTTCGGCGGCACGCCCTATGCGCTCGCCGAGGACGGGTTGAAGCTTTACTGCAAGGAGGTTCTGCCGGTCGTGCAGTCCTGGAAGACCGGCCAGACCACAGCGAAAGCAGCGGAGTAGCCCCCATGCCCGACGCGCACGAATCCCATGCAATACCGGCCGAACTGGCGAATGGGGTGATCCCCATGCTGGACGTCTCCCGCTACCTGGCGGGCGATCGGTCCGAACTGGACCGTCTGGGACGGGAGTTGCGTTACGCGTTCGAACGCGTCGGGTTCTACTATCTGCGCGGCCATGACGTGCCGCAAACGCTGATCGACGCGATGTTCGCGGAGGCGGAGCGATTTCACGCGCAACCGCTGGAGCGCAAACTGGCGCTGCGGATCAATGACCACAATATCGGGTATATGCCAATCGGCGGCAGTATTGCTCGCAGTTCCAAGGTCAACAACAACACCAGGCCGTCCGTGAACGAGGCGCTGTTTTTCCGGCGAGAGAGAGCCGCGGACGATCCGGACGTGATCGCGGGCAAGCGGTTCCGTGGCCTGAACCAATGGCCGTCCGAACTGCCGGGCTTCCGGGAAACCGTGCTGGCGTATATGGCGGCGATGGAAAGCCTCGGGCGGCGCATGGTGCCGGTCTATGCCGTGGCACTGGGTCTGCCGGCGGATTACTTCGACGCGATGTTCGAAAAGCCGAACATGATCCAGCGGCTGACGCATTATCCGCCGCGGGACGTCTATGACGACAATGAATTCTCGATCGCGCCGCACACCGATTCAGGATTCGCGACATTTCTGGCGCCGTCCGCGGTGCCGGGGCTGTCGATCCGCCTGCCAGACGGGACCTGGTTCGACGCGCCGTCGATCCCGGGCGCGTTCACCGTCAATGGCGGCGATATCCTACGGCGGTGGACCAACGACCGGTTCCTGTCGACGCCGCATCGGGCGATCAATGTCTCCGGCCGGCATCGGTATGCGATCCCGTTTTTCTTCGACACGCATCCCGACACGTTGCTGGAATGCCTGCCAAGCTGCCGGTCGGCGGACAATCCGGCGAAATACGATGCGATTACCTATGACGATTATGCGTTGTGGTACGCGACGCGGAACTATGTCCATTTGAACAAAGACGACGGATAGGGGGAAGTCGGACGATCGCCACGACCGCGCTATCACGTCGATATCCGTCAGGCACGCGCGCCCATGCCGGCAACCGGAAAGGGCTTCCGTGGCAGGCCCAGCGCGACGATGACCCCGATCAGATTGCCGCATCCGGCGATCACCACCGTTGCGTGATACCCCTGCGTCAGGTCGAACAGATGCCCGGCCAGGATCGGCAGACTGATCGCCGCGATGCACCACGCGATGTAGATCCGGCCCGCCACCTTCCCATAAGCCGCGGCCGGCCAGTAAGCGGCGATGGCGCCGGCGGTGCAGCCAGAGATGAATCCGTATCCCATCCCCACCATTCCCAGCGCCACCGCCGCCACCAGCGGGTTGGGCCAGATTGCCAGGGAAATCGCGCCGACCAGCGCAAAACCCTGGGCAAACGCGGCGACATGGGGGATGGCGAAGCGGTCGGTCAGCCAACCGCCGCTGACGCGGGCAACCGCGATGGCGCCAGTGATCGCGGTGGTGGACGCGAGGGCCATCGCCATGGTCCCGCCATAGGCCACGATGATGCCGGCGGCCTGGCTCAGCACGGTCAGTCCGGCGGCGGCGGCCACGAAGAAGACGGTGAACAGCCGCACGAAAATCGCCGTTTGCCCCCCGGTGGCGCTCGACGATGCCGAGGACCGGGGCAGCACGACGCCCGAATGGCGCAGCAGGAAGACGGCTCCGATACCCGTCAGCACCAAGGTCACGGCCAGCCCGCCCATGGTCCAGCGATAGCCGAATTCCTGATTGGCCCATCCGAACAGGGGCGCGGCCACCATGGCGCCGGCCGGATACAGCGCGACGATATAGCCGTTCACCAATCCCCGGCGGCGGGTGACCAGCAGGTTCACGCTTTGCTGCGCCACGATATAGGCAGCACCTCCGCCGATTCCGAACAGGATGCCGTAGCCGACCAGCAGCAGGGGCAACCCGTCGGCCAGGCCCGACAACGCGATCCCGACCGCGGCCGCGCCGGAACAGATCGCCGCCAGCCGGGGCGCCGAGGCGACGCCGTATGCATAGGGCGCGGCCAGCATGCCCACGGTGAACCCGATCGACGCCAGGCCGAACACCAAGGACAGCGCCGATCGCGCCAGCCCCAGTTCGGTCTCGATCGGTTTGAGGAAGACGCTGAAGGCGTAGATGGAGCCGAGCGGCAGGTTCATGACGGTGACGGCTGCGATGGCCGCCCATGCACGTGTGGTGCGCTCACCGGACATGCGATCGTTTCCCCCGTTCGGCGGGTCGTCCACACGCCCGGCTGCCGAATGAAGGTTAAAGGGTTTTCCCGGTGGCTGGAACGACCGACGGCGTGCGGCAACGGGATGCAGGACAGCGCCCGGCGCGTCCCTCCGTCATGTCCGCACCCGGGGGCACGGTGGCGCCAAGCGGGGGTTCATCGCGAGGGACCTCGACGGCGACCGCTGATGACATGTATAGGTACAACACCATATCTGGGCGGACATGAAGTCCGCCACCCCGTCGCCGCGCCCGCGCGGCCATTCGCACATGAGGTATCGACAGCAATAAATGGACGTTGCAAGCGGTGATCTGGCCTTCCTGCCCTTGGGCGGGACGGGTGAAATCGGCATGAATCTTAACCTCTACCGGTTTGGCGACCGTTGGCTCGCCATCGATTGCGGGATCGGGTTCGGCGGCGCGGCGCATCCGGAAGTCGATGTGATGATGGCCGATCCGGTGTTCATCGCCGAACGGCGGGACCGGCTGGTGGGTCTGGTCATCACCCATGCGCACGAAGACCATATCGGCGCCGTCGCCTGGCTGTGGCCGCAACTGCGCTGCCCGGTCTATGCGACTCCGTTCGCGGCCGCGGTGCTGCGCCGCAAGCTGGGAGAGGTCGGCCTGGTCAACCAGGTCAAGGTGCACATCATCCCACCGGGCGGCACGATCGACCTGAAACCGTTCGCGCTGCGCTTCATCCGCATGTCGCATTCCATCCCGGAAGCCCAGGCCGTCGTCATCACCACCCCGGTCGGGGTCGTGCTGCATACCGGCGACTGGAAGCTCGATCCGCATCCGTTGGTCGGGCCGCCGACCGATGAGGCCGAATTGGCCGCCCTCGGCGACAAGGGCGTGCTGGCCATGGTGTGCGACTCGACCAACGCGATGGTCGAGGGCCATTCGGGCAGTGAGCAGGATGTGCGCCAGGTTCTGACCGCACTGATCCGCGGCATTACCGGCCGGGTCGCGGTGACCTGCTTCGCCAGCAATGTCGCGCGCATGGAATCGGTGGCGATGGCCGCCCGCGCCGCCGGCCGTTCCACGGCTCTGGTCGGCCGCTCCCTGCGCAATATCGACGCCGCCGCCCGCGAATGCGGCTACTTCAAGACCCTGCCGCCCTTCCTGGGGGAGGACGATATCGACGATCTGCCCGACGAGAAGGTGCTGATCCTGATCACCGGCAGCCAGGGAGAGGCTCGCAGCGCCCTGGCGCGCGTCGCCATGGACACGCATCCGCGCGTGGCGTTGGGGGAGGGGGATACCGTCCTATTTTCCTCCCGCGTTATCCCCGGCAACGAACGCGCGATCGGCACCGTGCAGGACAATCTGGTCCGCCGTGGCGTGGACATCATGACCGACTCGGATCACGCGATCCATGTGTCGGGCCACCCGGCGCGCGATGAGCTGCGACGGTTGTATGCGCTGGTGCGGCCGAAATACGCGGTGCCGGTGCATGGCGAATGGCGGCATCTGTCGGCACATGCGGAACTGGCGCGCGAATGCGGTGCCAAACCGATCATGATGGAAGACGGCGATATCCTGAACCTCGCCCCCGGCACGGTGGAGGTCGTGGACAGCGCCCCGGTCGGCCGTCTGGTCCTGGACGGATCGCGCCTGGTGCCGATCAAGGGGGAGGTCATGGCCGCCCGCCGGCGCATGCTGTACAATGGCGTGGTGATGGGCAGCCTGGCGGTGGACGCCGACGGCAAACTGCGGGGCCAGCCGATGGTCTCGGCCCCCGGGTTGTTCGACGCGGGCGACCCGGAGGCCGATCGCGTGATCGCGGAATTCTCGGCGTCCGTGGCTGATCTGCCGGCCAATCTGCGGCGCGACGACGCCGCCCTCACCGAAGCCGCCCGCACCGCTCTCCGCCGAGCGCTCGGTCGTCGCCTGCAGAAGCGACCGTTGGTGGATGTGCATCTACTGCGGGTGTAGCCGGCCATGAACTGGGTGGCGGGCGTTGTGCTGTACACGATCATCTGGTGGACCGCGCTGTTCGCGGTGCTGCCAATCGGCACAAAGCCGATAGCCCGGGCCGATGACGCAACAGGATGGCGGGGCGCGCCGGAGCGGCCTCGGCTGCTGATGAAGGTGCTGATTACCACCGTGGTGTCGGCGGTGATCTGGCTGGGCGCGTATTGGGTGATAGAGAGCGACTATCTCAGTTTCCGCGACGGCGTTCTTGCCGGTTAACGCGGATTTGCCGTGAGGGTTCACCAACTCTCGTTATGGTTCGGTGCTGTCGTTCGGTCGTTGCCGAGGGCGATCTGGCAACCCACGCAACCGTTGCAATGGTCCGTGCTGACGCGAATGCCTGGGTCAAGCCCGGGAACGGCGATCAGAACGCGGTATGCCGCGCGGATTGGTATTGCTGGAGCGGATCTTATCGCGGGGATATCCACCTCGGTCAGGTGGAGGACACGATCCTCGACCTGCCGGGCGTCTGGCGTTTCCTCCCCAAACTTGGCCCTTTTACGCCGGGCATCGGGGCCGGGATCTTGTTAACCAAAGATTACTCCCGAGTCACGCCGTTTCGTTCAAAATACCCGGCTCTGACGTCGATTTTATTGCGCATAATCGTTGTGCAACGCACAATCATAAGGCATGTCGGCATTTCCGCCCATGTTCCAGGCGGACTTGGCGGCTGGACCCGTGGCTCGACGGATCCCGTGGCGGTTGACGTGGGAGCATGCTTCGGACCAAGGCCCGACGACAGTCGTCTTCTTGCGCCCCGATGGTCCCTCGAGTCCCGCCGGGTGGCGCAAGATCCACGCCGCGCGGCAGAACCACCCCCATCCGCTGAAGGACGTCCATGAAACGCCTGCCGCTTATCCTCGCTTTGGTCGGCCTGCTCATCGTCCTGGTTCTGGTCGGTTACTTTGGCGTCGAAAACGTGACCGCAGCGATTGGTCAGGTCGGTTGGGGCGAGTTCGCCGTGATCGTGCTTTGGCAATTCGTGCTGTTCGTGGTCCTGGGCCTGGCCTGGGACGTCATCGCCCCGCGCGAGATGTTGCGTAAACCCTGGGTGCTGATCTGGGCCCGGATGGTGCGTGATGCCTCCAGCAACTGCCTGCCGTTCTCCCAGCTTGGGGGGTTCGTGTTCGGCACCCGCGCGGCGACCCTGCATGGCATGAAGTGGCATACCGCCACCGCGTCCATCGTGGTCGATGTCACGGCGGAGTTCCTGGCCCAAATCGCCTTCGCCGCGATCGGCCTCGGCATTCTTGTGGCGCATGTTCCGGATTCCGCTTTGGCGCTTCCGGTGGTGATCGGACTGGGCGTCGCGTTGGTCGGGTGCGTGGTGTTCTTCTTCCTGCAACAGGGGGCGGCGCCGCTGTTCTCGAAACTCGGCAAGCGGATCGCCGGCCGCTGGTTTGACGACGCGCATGATCGGGTGGCCGTCCTGCAAGCCGAACTGAGCCTGATCTACGGCCATACGCCGCGGCTTATCATCGGCTTTCTCCTGCATCTGGTCGGCTGGATCGGCACCGGGGCCGCCGGCTGGATCGCGTTCCAGGCCCTGGGGGTGCAGATCGGCTTCCTGGACGTGCTGGCCATTGAAGCCCTGCTGAGCGCGCTGGCCGCCGCCGCTTTTCTGGTGCCGGTCAATGCCGGCGTGCAGGAAGCGGGCTATGCCGGCCTGGGTATGATCTTCGGCGTGCCGCCCGAGATGTCGATCGCCGTGTCCCTGCTGCGCCGCGGCCGCGACGTGGTGGTGGGCATCCCCATCCTGCTGATCTGGCAGTTTGTCGAGGTCCGCCGCCTGCAAGCCAAGCCCAATGCCGGATCGCCGAATGCTGGATCGCCGAATGCTGGCCCATCCAATGCCGGCCCGTCCAATGCGGATTGACGGCCCCGATGTGGCGGTCCGACAGTGTTCCCGGGGAGGACAAGATATGGAAGGTCTGCGCTGCACGATCATGCGCGGGGGCACCAGCAAGGCGGTGTTCCTGCGGGAGGAAGACCTGCCTCCCCAGGGTGAGGAACGCGACAGGCTGATCCTGCGCGTGTTTGGCTCCCCCGACAAACGCCAGATCGACGGGCTGGGCGGGGCCGATCCGCTGACCAGCAAGCTGGCGATCATCGGCGCGCCACGCGTGCCGGATACCGATGTCACC
Source organism: Asaia bogorensis (assembly GCA_945861095.1). GTDB lineage: Bacteria > Pseudomonadota > Alphaproteobacteria > Acetobacterales > Acetobacteraceae > Rhodopila. Next base: position 16,100 of record CAMATI010000023.1, read on the forward strand.
TATACGTTCGGCCAGGTGGAAATCGACCATCCGCATGTCGATTACAAAAGCCTGTGCGGCAATATTTCCGCGGCGGTCGGGCAGTATGCGATCGAGGCCGGGATGGTCCCCGCCATCGAACCGGTGACCCGGGTGCGTGCCTACACGACCAATCTGCGCCGGGTGCTGACCATCGAGGTGCCCGTGCGCGACGGCAAGCCGGTGCGGCTGGGAACCTACAAGGTGCCCGGCGTGCCGGGGACGGGTGCGCGCATCCTGTTGGATTTCGCCGATACCGCGGGGGGCGCCACCGGCTCCCTGCTGCCCACCGGCAATCCGGTGGATTTGCTGGACGTGGCTGGTGTCGGGCGCATCGAGGCCTCCCTGGTCGATATCGGCAACGCCCATGTCTTTGTCCGCGCCGCCGATGTCGGCCTGCGTGGGACGGAAACCCCGGCGGAGATCGATGCGAATCGGGCTTTGCTGGACCGGCTGGAACTGATCCGCGGCACCGGCGCCGTCCGCATGGGCATGGCCAGTTCCGCCGAGGCGGCGCGGCGGGAAACGCCGGCGACGCCGATCCTGGGGATTGTCTCGCCCCCGGCCGATTATGTCGGGCACCTGGATGGGGTGGCCGTGGCGGCGGATGACGTCGATCTGGTCTCGCGCCTGCTGTTCATGCAGATCACGCACAAGACCTATGCCGGGACTTCGACCGCCTGCACGGGCGTCGCGGCACGCATCCCGGGCACCTTGGTGCATGAGGCGCTGCGGGCGGCGGCGCTCGACCGGGTGGATATCCGCATTGGCCATCCCGCGGGCGTGATCGACACCGAATCGGACGTCGTCCTGGCGGGTTCCGGCCGCAACCATGGCGTAAGGCGCGCGACCCTGGGCCGCACCCCTCGGCGCATCCTGGATGGCACTGTTTATCTGGAGGATTTGCCATGACCGGCGGTGGCACCAATCGGACGATGCTGGCGGTGCGATGCAACGACTGGGCGCCGTATCACGAATTGCCGCTGGAAACCGTGCCGGTGCCAGAGATCGGACCCGGGCAGGTGCGGATCGCGGTGCATTACGCCGGTGTGTCCTTCGCCATCAGCCTGGTGACCGAGGGCCGCTACCAGCGCAAACCGCCGCGTCCGTTCTCGCCCGGGTCGGAGGTCGCGGGCGTGATCACCGAAATCGGCGAAGGTGTGACCGGGTTTTCCCTGGGCGACCGGGTCTGTGCCGGCATCGACTGGGGTGGCCATGCCGAGGAGGTGGTCATCGATTCCGCCACCGTCTATCGCATTCCGGACTCGCTGCCCTTCGATGTGGCGCCGCAATTGCCGCTGTCCTACGGCACGTCCCACGCCGCGTTGGCCTGGAAGGCGAGGCTTCAGCCCGGGGAGACGGTGCTGATCCATGGCGCGGCCGGCGCGGTCGGGCTGGCCGCGGTGGAAATCGCCAAGGCGATGGGGGCGAGGGTGATCGCCACCGCGTCGTCTCAGGCCAAGCGCGATCTGGCACTGGCGCATGGGGCGGATCACGTGGTGGCGGTGCCGTCCCCGGATGCGCGGGAACGGATCATGGAACTGGCTCCGAATGGGGCGGATGTGATTTTCGACCCGATCGGCGGCGATGTGTTCGATCTGTCGCTGCGCTGCGTGGCCAATAGCGGGCGGATCCTGGTGGTTGGGTTTGCCGGCGGACGGGTGCAGCAGATCCCGGCGAATATTCTGCTGGTGAAGGACGTTACGATCCTCGGTTTCAACTATGGCAACTACACGGGCTGGGGTCGGGTGGATGAGCGGCGGCGGCATGAACCGGTCGTGCGGGAGGCGTTCCGGCGGATGTTCGCCTGGTACGAGGAAGGCAAGCTGAAGCCGACCACGTCGCACCGGTTTCCTCTGCGCGACTACAAGCTGGCGATGGAGACGGTGCTGACGCGGCAGTCCATGGGCAAGACGGTGCTGCGGATGCCGGTGGCGGAACGGGGGTGATCCGGAGGGCCGTCCGTCCCGGATGCTGTGGCTTCAACGGCGATATCCGCCGCTTGACGCGCTCCATACGGCTATCCACGTTGGTCGGACCGACCAGAATAGGGAACCGGTCATGCCAGCCACCCCGAGGTCCCGCCGAATGACCGACCATCCGGACACCTGGACCTTGCAGGATGCCAAGGCGCGCCTGAGCGAAGTGCTGCGGCGCGCGCGATCCGATGGGCCACAGCACGTGACGGTCCATGGGCGAGAGGAAGCCGTCATCCTGTCACCAGACGAATTTCGCCGTCTTCAGGGAGAGGGGAGGACCGGGCAGGACTTGATCGATGTCCTGCAATCGTGTCCTGCGGCCGACCTGGACCTGGCTTTGGAATCCGTGCGGTCTGGCGCACGCGATGTCGATCTGTGACGGGATGGTTGTTGGACACCAATATTTTGTTCGAACTCGTCAAGCCAAGGCCGGAGCCAAAGGTCGTCAGGTTTATCGCAGCCGAACCGCTCGGGCATCTTTACGTCAGCGTCGTCACGTTTGCTGAAAGACGCTTCGGTATCGAACGGGCTCCGGTGCTGTCTCGCCGTGAAGAATTGCGCGACTGGTTGACGCGGCGACTGCGTCCGATGTTCGCGGGTCGGACCTTGCCGATCAGCGAGGATGTCATGCTCAAATGGCGGCTATTGTTGGCGGATGACCGACGAGCGGGCCATACCTTCCCGCAGCCGGACCTGATCATCGCCGCGACCGCACTGCAATACGGATTGACGATTGTCACGCGGGACAGCGCCGATTTTGCGCGAGCCCGCGTCACGGTGTTCAACCCCTGGGTGGATCGACACCCGCCCCAGGGCGAGGAATCTGGGGGCTAGCCGACGTCAGATCACCCCTTCCTCCGCCAGCCGCTGCACGTCGCTCGACGACATCCCCAGCATTGAGGTCAGCAGCCACTCATTGTCCTCCCCATACCCAGGCGCACCACGGTCGATCGGACCGCCGATATAGGCCGGTGTCCGAGAAAACTTCATCGGCAGCTCATAGACCGGCCAAGTGCCGATCTTGGTGCCGGTGACCTCGGTCAGCCATTTCAGGTGCCGCAGTTGCGGGTCCTTGTCGACGCGGTCTTCGGAGTTCTGGCACACGCCGGCCGGGACGCCGGCTTTTTGCAGGGCCGCCATGACGTCCTCGGCCGTTTGGGTGGCGGTCCAGGCGCCGATCGCGGCATCCAGCGCGTCCTGGTGCGCCAGGCGGTCGGTCAGCGTGGCAAAGCGCTTGTCCTCCAGCCACCCGCCCTGGCCGGCAACGGACGCGACGGCGCGCCATTCCTCCTCGGTGAAACAGGCGATCGCAACCCAGCGGTCGCGGCCCTTGCACTGGTAAGCGCCATGCGGAGCCGCGGGCTTGTAGGGGGATCGGTTGCCGTAACGCCGCCATTCCCGCCCGTTCGCCGACCAATCGAGGATCTGTGCTCCGGTCAGGAACAACCCGGACTCGCACTGAGATGCGTCGATCCACTGGCCTTCGCCGGTTTTCTCGCGGTGGTAGATCGCCCCCAGCAGAGCCAGCGCGTAGCCATAGGCGCCCATCCAATCGAGAAACGAATAACCGAAGCCGACCGGCATCGACGGCTCCGGCAGGCCGGACATGTCCGCCTGCCCGCCGAACGCCGCCGCCACCGGTCCCACCGTTCGCATGCGCCCATAGGTGCCGTGTGCACCCATGCCGGATTGCTGGATGTAGATGACATCCGGCCGGATCGACTTCAGCACGTCATATCCCAGGCCGAGGCGTTGCAGCACGCCGGGGGAGAAACCCTCGGCCACCACGTCGCAGATGCGCACCAGGTCCTTCGCGATCGCCATGCCCTTGGGATGGCGGATATTCAGCGAAATCCCGCGCTTGCCGGCGTTCTTGTTGTTGAACTGCCCGCCCATGTTCAGGTCGGTCACGCCCTTCAACGGCCCGGTGGCCTTGTCGCGCGCCTCTCGCCCGCCGACCGGTGCCATTGCGGCCAGACGTGTGTCGGGATTGTCCTTCCACTCGACCTTGTAGCTTTCCGCGCCCATCGCGGCCAGGAATCGCGTGCCGCCGGCCGAGGCCAGGAACCACGCGAAATCCAGGATTTTCACGCCCTGCAACGGGAACGGCTTGCCGTGCAACGCGGAGTGCTTCACCTCGCCGGTGTACCCCTTGGGCTTCGCCGGCACGGATGGCGCGCGGGCGGCAGAGGCCAGCACCGTTTCGGTGTCCTCGCCCAGCAGTGGCGCGCGCCGGCCAACCTGCCAGCTTGTCGCGGTGGCCAGCCATTTCGAGGTCGGGTAGCGGAACGACCGCCCATGCTCGGGGTGGTGGACATCGGCAAACGACCGCCGCGTCAGCCAATGCACGTCGAGCGCGTTTTCGTGCGGCTTGCGGATCGGTGCCCAGAGCAGGCCGGCCTCCTGCGCTTCCAGCCACGGCATGTCCTTGTAGGTCCAGGAGCGGACGAAGCGCTGCACCACATCCAGCATATGCGCCCGCGCCTCGTCGGACGCGGTGGAGCCTGGCACGGCGCGCGCCTTCAGGTCCACGTCGGGACCGGGCGGTTGCAGGTCTGCTTCCATTTTGTACTTGCCCAGCATCGGCACCAGATTCTGCAGATCACGCGCGCCCATGCCGTGCGACATGAACCAGCGCCCGTCTTTCGTGTGCACGATCGACGGCGAGGCGTTCGGCGTTTCCAGCGCATGCCGACAGGTCAGGCGCCACAGTGGCACCCGACGCATCACCCAGTTCATGATGTCGAGTTCGGGGTTCTTCGACACCGCCTCATGCACCGCCACCGAAACATCCTGGCCGAGACCGGTGCGATGGCGGTTGATCGCCGCGGCGATGATGCCGGTGGCAAGCTGCTCGCCCGCGATGTGGTAGGCATGCCAGGCCTGCGGCGCGATCGGCGGCGTGTCGTATTCCAGGTTCGGGTCGGGATCGTAACCGCAATTCATCATGATCCCGCCCAGTGCCAGGTGGATCAGGTCCGAGCCTTTCAGGTCCGCCCAGGGCCCGTCATCGCCGAACGGTGTGATGCGCGCGGTGATCAGCTTCGGATAGGCCGCGTTAAGCGCCGCCCGGTCGAGGCCAAGCACGGTGTTTGTCGCGCCGCAGGAGGAGTCGAGCAGGATATCGGCGCCCGCGAGCAGCCCACGCAGTCGCTCCTGGCCCTGCTTCTCCTGCAAGTCCAGCATCACCGATTGCTTGGCGCGGTTGTAGTTCCAGAAATACAGAGACCGCTCCAGACCAGGTTTGTCTTCCAGGAACGGGCCGATGCGGCGGGTGGCGCTGCCTTCCGGCGGCTCTATCTTGATCACCTCGGCGCCGAGACCGGCGAGCAGCAGGCCGGCATATTCGGCGCGCTCATCGGCGATTTCGATCACGCGCAGCCCGGCGAGCATGCCGGGGCCGGCATTGCCCATGGTCTCGCCCGGGCCGGTGGCGATCTCGCTTGCGTCTGTCATTGGGGCGTTTCCTTTTATTTGGGCAGTCGTCAGGACAAACCGGCGGCCTTACGGACGGGTGCGGGCGAGCATTTCCAGCAGCCAGGGATTGACGATTTCAGGCGACTCGTAGGCCGCCCAATGGCCGGTCTTCGGCACCACGCGGACATCGGCGTCCGGCTTGCGGGCCTTCAACGACGCGACCCGCTCCGGCCCCTTCGGATTGGCCGGCGCATCCAGTTCGCCCCACATGCCGTTCAGCGGCGATTGCAGCGCATCGATCGCCTTGATGATGGCCCCGCTGCGGGAGATCGCCGGGGTGCGCAGGCGGGAGCGGATGGTGTTCCAATCCTGGATCAGAATTGCCAGATCGTCGATCTTGGCCGGGTCGGCGATCATCAGGCGGTTGAGGTTGATCCGATGGGTATCCCGTCGCTCCTGCCCTTCCAGATGCCGCACCTTTTCCAGCTTCACCGCCGATCCGAGGGCACCCTGCGCGCCAACGCCGGCCGATCCGATGATCGTCACGGATCGCACATGCTTGCCGCGCAACGCGCCGACGCAGCTTGCCATGGTGCCGCCGAAGGAGAAGCCCACCACGTCATACGTGGTGGACCGGCCGATCACCGAGTCGATCCCGTCGGCAACGATGGTGGCAATGGCGTCGGCGTTGTCGCCGTCGGGCGGGAAATCGGATTCGCCGAGTCCGGGCAGGTCTGGCACCAGCACGCGGTAGGTCTGCACCAGGACGTCGATACTGCGGATCCAATGGCGCCAGGAACCGGCACCGCCGTGGAACAGCACGACCACGGGCGCGGTGCCGCCGGAGATATCCCACAGGCGCCACACCATGCGCCCCTCCCCGCAGGGGGATTCGTAGCGCGTCGCCTGGGATTCGATGCGATCCAGATAGGCTTGTGGGTCCAGTGTCGCCTGATCGTTCATGGGTACGTCCATCCTCGGCCCGGAATGCATTGCGTTGCGCCGGCCTTTCCCGTCCGCGTGACCCGGCGGGCCATGCGGTCGGGGAATGCCGGCTGTTCGGGGACAGTCTACAAACAGGGAGGCGCCAGCGCCAAATCCGGATGCCGACAAATCCGGATGCCAAGCCTGGGGTGGTCATGCTAGACGGAGTTCATGAGTTCGGCCCTGCGATAACCGATGACCGTGGACGAGTTCCTCGCCTGGGAAGAACGGCAGGAACACCGTTGGGAGTTCGATGGGTTCCAACCGGTCGCGATGACCGGTGGGACAGAGGCGCACTCGCTGATCCAGAGCAATCTGATCATCGCCTTGGGAACCCGCCTGCGGGGAACCCCGTGCCGCGTGCATGGCAGCCACCTGAAGATCAGAGCCTCCGCAAGCATCCGCTATCCCGACGCGTTCGTGCTCTGCGGCCCCGTACAGCGGGACAGCACGGTTGCGGCAACTCCGGTCGTCGTGTTCGAGATCATCAGCCCCAGCACGTCCGGCACCGACCGGATTCTCAAGGCCCGGGAATACGGCGATACGCCATCGATCCAGCGGTACGTCATCCTGGAACAGACCCGACAGGCCGCAACGGTCTTCGCCCGAGATGCCTGTCTTTGTGCGGGCCTGGTGATGACAGGCGACACCGATCTGGTCATGCCCGAAATCGGTATCAGCCTGCCGCTGGCCGAACTCTATCTCGATGTTCCGCTGCCGCCCGAAAGCGAAGCCGCGTAGGCAGGGTCAACGACGAGCGATCTCCGACAGCCGCAGGATCACCCCGCTGGGGTCGGTCTGGCTGGGAATTCGCTCGACCCGCATCGTCCAGTGGACGCCCGCTTCCGCCAATTCCGCGTCGACATGACGCGATTTCGGAAACCAGCATTCACCCCCGGGCAATAACAGCGGTTCGGCATAGTCCAGCAGCCGCGACACCGATGCCAATGCCCGTGCCGTCACGACCAAAGCCGGCCGGACGGTAGCCTTCTCGATCCGGGTCTGATGCACGGTTGCCGGGGCGTGGGTGATCCGCGCCGCCTCCCGCAGGAAGGCGCATTTGCGGCGGTCTTCCTCGATCAGATCGACATGCACGCCATAGCGGATCGCCAGCACCAGACCGGGAAACCCGCCGCCGGAGCCCAGGTCGATCAGCCGCTCCGGCAACGGCCCCAGCAGCGACCCCAGTTGCACGCTGTCGGCGACATGGCGCGACCACAGCAGGGGGATGTCACCGCGCGCGACGAGATTGATCGACGCGTTCCACCGCAACAACGTATCGACGAACAGCCGCAACCGAACGTCCGGGTCGGACTCCATGGTCATGCCCCTGTGCTATGACGGTCCCCTATACCAGCCGTCCGATCCGTTGACCGATGCTCGGGTCCCCTCATCATTGCCGACCCTGACGCGGCAACCCGCGCTTCAAATGTCCGGGGACGGGCCGGGGGATCAGGCCGGGGGATCAGGTCGGGCAACGACGATGAGGGGGAATGCTCGCGGCAGGTAGTACCACACGCCCCTGCCATTGACGACCCAGGCTCCACGCCGGACGATACGCCCATGGAAGAGGTGATGCTCGGGATACTGATCATACTGGCCGTCATCGGCGGCTGGGTCCTCGGCGTCATCGGCTTCTTTTCCGCTCGGCGGGCCCTGGGGGAGGTCGCGGCCCTGCGGCGCCAGGTGGACGCGATGCGGGTCGGCGCGGGAACCGAACAGGCCATCCCATCGGTCGATCCGAGGTCGATTTGGGACACGCCGAGGCCGGCGGCGGAAACCGAACCGTCATCGACCGCGCCCGCGACGCCGATCCCAGCCGAGCCGCCACCGCTCGGGGTCATGGCAAGCGCGCCACCACCTGTCTCGATGGAGCCGCGGGAGGACGCCACCCAGCCGAACCAGGAACCATCGCCCCCCCCACCGCCTGCGCCACCTCCCAGGGACCTCGAAACTCTCCTCACCACGAAATGGGGCGTTTGGGTCGGTGCGGCCGCGCTGCTGATGTCCGGCGTGTTCCTGATCCGCTACGCCGTCGAGCGCGACATGCTGGGGCCGGAAGTACGATGTGTGCTGGCCGCGCTTCTGGCCGCCGCGCTGATCGGCGGTGCGGAATGGCTGCGAGGCAAGGCATTCGGCGGTCCGGCCGACCAGGCCCCGCCAGCCCTGGCATCCGGCGGCGTCGCCATCCTGTTCGGGGCCGCCTATGGCACCGGTGTCCTGTATGAACTCGTCCCGCCTTCCATAGGGTTCGTGCTGTTGGCGGGCGCGTCGATGGTCGGACTGGCGTTGTCTTTGCGGTTCGGCTCGCTTGTGGCCGCCGTGGGCATCGTCGGGGCATTCGTCACGCCAGCCCTGGTCAGCACCGACAACCCGTCGATGCCGGGCCTGTTCTTCTACCTTCTGTTCGTGACCGCCGCGGCCCTGGCTGTCGTGCGTTACACCGCCTGGGTCTGGCTGGGACGAGCCACCACCATCGCCGGCGCCCTCTGGGTGCTGGTCGCAACCTTGGCGGGACCGGGCCTCGACTCCTGGGCGCCGGCGCTGTTCGTGGCGGCGGCATCGGCGCTCCACCTGATTCTTCTGCCGCCCGAGGCATTAAACCACCCGCTCGGTCGCCGTCTCGGCTGGATCCCGCTGGCGGTCCTGGGGGCTTCCGGTCTGATCCTGGCCATGGCGGAGGGCGATTGGGCGAGCCGCGCCGGGCTGCTGCTGCTGGCCCCGTTGACCGTGTGGAAAGCCGCGCGGGAACCACGGCTGCGGTTGCTCCCATTCCTGTCCGCCGCCTTCTCCCTGTTGCTGCTGCTGACCTGGGATGTCGCGGTCACCGACTGGCCTGACGTGACCCAGTTGGACCGGTATTGGACGCCCGAGGTCGTGGTGGCGATGCTCGGAACGGCGTCCCTGATCGCCGGGTTCTTCGCCGCCTCGGGCTGGTGGTTCCAGCAACGCACCCCGTATCCGCTGCCCTGGGCGAGCCTGACGGCGTCGATCCCGGTTCTGGCTCTGGCGATCTGCTATGGACGGGTGACGCTGTTCCAACCCCGGGTCGGTTGGGCATTGGCGGCCTACGCGCTTGCCGCGGGCCTGATCGGCTTGACCGCGATGGCCGTTCGCCAGGCTGTCCCCCACGCAAGACAGATCGCCGGCGTGCATGCGGCGGGCGCCGTGGCGGCTCTGGCGCTGGGGACCGCCACGGTGCTGGCCGACCAGTGGTTGACCCTGACGGTGTCGTTGATCTTGCCGGCGCTGGCGTGGGTGGAAGCCAAGGCCGATCTGCCGCCCCTGCGTCTGGTCGCTCGCGCGGTGGCGGTGCTGGTGCTGATCCGGCTGCTGGCAAACTGGTATGTGCTGGATTACGCGTTTGGCGGCACGCCGATCCTGAACGGGCTGCTGCCCGCCTATGGGGTCCCCGCCGCCGCCTTTGCGATCGCGGCTTGGATGTTCCGCCGACGTGGCGACGATCTGACCGTGGGCGTGCTGGAAGCCGGCGCGATGGCTTTCGCGACCGTGCTGGTCGCGCTGGAAATCCGCCACTTCGCCGGCGCCGGCGAACTGGACCGGACAGCGATTCGGTTCGGGGAGGCGGCGTTGCACGTCGCATCCCTGTCCGTGATGGCCCTGGTCGGCCTGCGCATCGCCGATCGGTTGCGGCGACCGGTGCTGGTCTGGACTTCGCGCATCCAAGGAGCACTGGCGCTGGCGGGCGGCGCGATCCTGATACTCGCCAATCCGGCCTCCACGGGGGAGCCGGTCGGCAGCCTGCCGTTCCTCGACTGGCTGCTGCCGGCCTATCTGCTGCCCGCGGTGCTTGCCCTGGTCGCGGCGCGGTCGCTGGCTCCGCCGTACCGGACCGTCCTCGCAAGCTATGCCCTGTTCGCCATCTTCGTGTGGATCACACTGGAAATCCGCCATCTGTTCCATGGGACGGTGATCGGACCCAGGCAATCGCTGACCGGTCCCGAGCTTTGGGCAATGTCAGGCGGCTGGCTGGCCTATGGCGCGGCGTTGCTGGTTGCTGGCCTTCGTATGAAGATGCGGCCGCTGCGGCTGGCCGGCATTGGGTTGGTCGGGCTGGTCGCTGCGAAGGTCTTCATCGTCGACATGGCGGAACTGGATGGGCTGTGGCGCGTGCTCTCCTTCCTGGGTCTCGGCCTGTCGCTGATCGCGCTCGGCACCGTCTATCGCCGCCTCGCCGACCGACCCGGTGGGCATTCGGGTTCTTGACCCGGGCCGGGCAACCTTTGACGATGGTAGCGGAACCCTGGCGCATCGCCAGAACGGGGAGGAACCATTCATGGATCTCGGATTGAAGGGCAAGAAGGCCATTGTCTGCGCCGCCAGCAAGGGGCTGGGGCGGGCCTGTGCGATTTCCCTGGCGCGGGAAGGGGTGGATCTGGTGATCACCGCCCGCACCGCGAGCGATCTGGAAAAGACCGCGGAGGAAATCCGCCAGATGACCGGTGTGAAGGTGACCGCCGTCCCCGGCGATATCTCCACCGAGGAAGGCCGCGCGGCGGCGCTGGCGGCATGCCCAGAGCCGGATATTCTGGTGAACAATGCCGGTGGCCCGCCGCATGGCGATTTCCGCGAATGGGACCGGGACGCGTGGATCAAGGCGATCGACCAGAACATGCTGGCGCCGATCTTCCTGATCAAGGCGGTCGTGGACGGCATGGCGGCCCGGAAGTTCGGGCGGATCGTCAACATCACGTCGGCTTCCGTGAAGTCCCCGATCCCGGTGCTGGGCATGAGCAACGGGGCGCGCGCCGGCCTGACCGGCTTCGTCGCCGGCCTGGCGCGTCAGGTCGCGAAGGACAACGTCATCATCAACAACATTCTGCCCGGGCCGTTCCTGACCGACCGGCTGCGCAGCGGCGCCCTGGCGGCGTCCAAGCAGCGCAATGTGCCGGTGGATGAAATCCTGGCCGAGCGGGCGGCGGGCACGCCGACGGGGCGGGTGGGCGATCCGGCGGAGTTCGGCGATGCCTGCGCCTTCCTGTGTTCGGCGAAGATCGGCTTCATCGTCGGGCACAACCTGTTGCTGGACGGCGGCAACTTCAACTCGTCCATCGCGTAGGGGGGCGTCGCCGGCCCTTACCGCAGGCGGCCGTCTTCGCGATTGGGCTAGCGGAGAAAAATCTCCCCCTCCCCTTGCGGGAGGGGGCGGGGGGAGGGGTGAAAGGGCGCGGTTGTTGCCAGAAACCCCTCCCCCCAACCCCCTCCCGCAAGGGGAGGGGGAGATTTTTCTCCGTCACGGAAATATTCGAACGCCGCGGGTCGCCCAAACCAACCAAAATCACTGCCCCGTGATATCGATCCTGGCCCAGGTGAGATCCGGATCGAACCGCGTCATCGCGGTGGCCACGGCTGCTGTCCGCTGTCCCAGATCCTTCTGGTAGACCACGCCATCCTGGTTCGTCACGAACGTCATGACCCCAGACGACCCATGGATCGCCGGCCACGCGACCAGAGCGAACCCCTTGGTCATGCGTCCATCGACGATATAGCCGAACGCTCCGCCTTGCGCGTTCGACCCCTGTGCTTTCAGGATTCGGTAAAAATAGCCCTGATACGGGGTCGGCTTGCTGGGCGCGGCATCGACCGGATACCCGTGGTCTCTCGCGTCGGCGATAACCTGGGCCAACGGGCTGGCATCGGCCGCATCCGGTTCGGCGGGCCAATACAGCCCGTCGCGTTTGCCCTTCTGGCTGATCATTCGTTGTGCGTACTGACCCTTGCCGTCCGTTGTGGCATCGGTCCCGGCGCGGTAGGCGACCTGCGCGTCGACATAGGCCAGAGCGGTGCGGATGGCCGCGATTTCGTTCCGCCCGATCCGCCGGTTCACCAATTCCCGCGCCCCCGCGGCGGAATCGAAATGCCAGCGCCCGTTGGCCTTCACCACCGGGATCGGCATCGGCCAGGGATCCTTGCCGACGGTCAGCACCATGCGGTCGGGCGCGATTTCCGACAGCGCGTGCTGTTCCTGATAGGCGTTCACGAACCACTGCCGGCTTTCCGTGTCGGCATGGCGATCGCCGGAGTCGATCAGTTTTTCGCTTCCCGGCCCCAGCACGGTGCGAAGCCGCGCCGGGTCGGAGGCGCGGGCGGCGTCAATCAGGCCCGAGACCGCTGCCTCGGCGGTGGGGTAGTTGGCCTGGCCGGGCTCGGCCGCCCAGACAAATCCAGGGACGAGTAGAAGGCACAGCAGAAATAGACTGGCGCGGCGCGCGGTTGCTGGAATGGTCATTGGTCTGCCCTCCCTTACCGGCCGCCACGGCCATGCGCGCCGCCACCGCCACCGCCACCGGCCCGGGCGCCCGCCGCGGCCCTGCCGCCGCCGCCGGCCGCGGGGCGTTGCGCGCTCTGCGCACCACGGTTGGAAAATTGTGCGGCCTTGGCGCCGTCTCGCTGACCGTTGAACGCGCCGGCCCGGGCGGGCGTCTGGGCTGGCCGTTGGATATTGGCTGGTCGCTGGACGTTGGCTGGTCGCTGGACGTTGTCCGGTCGCTGGATATTGCCCGGTCGGTTGTCCGCGCCCGGTCGCGCCGCCAGCCCCGGACGGTCGGCTGGCCCCGGTCGGTTCGCGATCCCACCGGCGGGCGACGTCGGCCCAGGTGGCGTCGCCCTCGGGCGGCTGACCAGATTGTTAGGCACCTGCACGTTCGGCCGGCCGATCGCGTTGGGCGGCAGACCGCCAGGCCGAGCGGGACGACCCACCGGGCCGGCGGGCGCGCGAGGCGGCAGGCCGCCGACACGGTTCGGCGGCGCCCGCCAGACGTTGTTGTTGATGGCGGTCCGGTTGACGTTGATATTGTTGTAGCGATTGACGTTGACGTTCACGTTGCCGGCGCCCCAGCCAGGACGCGCCCACCCCCACAGAGAGCCAACCACCGCGACCCCCGCGGCAAAGGCCATGCCGGTGACCAGGGCCGAACCGATGGCATAGCCCGGCGGCGGCGGCACATAGACCGGCGGGTAGCTAGGATATGGCCAGGTGCCATAGACCGTCGCCGGATTGTAGGTCGGCACATAGATAATCTCGGGATTGGCCGGCTCTATCACGATGGTCTGTTGCTGGACCACGACGCGCTGTTGCTCGGTCGATTGCAGGCTGCCGGCGGCCTGGGCCTGTCGCCGCAGCCGCTGCACCGAGTTCATCACGTCGGCCTGCTGCGTCGCGACCGCGTAGCCAACCTGCTGCATCCAATCCAGCTTGCCGTTCATCATTTCCAGCACCTGGGGAACCGGCACCAGGGACTTGACGCTGGGATCCCACGACATTGGCTCCAACGCTTTCGCCAGCGCGTTCCCGGATAGTTGCAGGTTGGAGCCTTGGCCGAGCCAGCGGGACGCGTCGACGACCTGAAGCGGATAGGTGGATGCCATCATTACCTGCGCCAGCAACGCGTCCGGATACAGCGCGATGGGCGCCAGCATCGCGTCGAGCTGCTCGGTGCTGTAGCGCGTCGCTTCCCCGGCGTCGCTTGCCGGTGCGACCGCGGCGGCGGGCGTTTGCGCCAGACCGGGAAGGGGGGCGGCCAGCAGGATGGCCGAGCAGAGAGCGATGCCGCGAAACAGGAGACCTGGCATCTGGGTGCCCTTATGGTTGGCGGTCGAGACCCGGTGTCGGGTTGGCGGGGGCTGGACCGGAGAGGCGCCAATGAACCAGTACGTTCGCGTTGGGCCGGAGCGATTGGCGGCCCAACCTATGGTCGCTTGGCGATCGCCGGGCTTATGATCGCCAAGCATACGACCTACAGGCTTACGATCTACAGGTTAACGATCTACAGGTTAACGATCTACAGGTTAACGCTCAACAGCCCGGCCATCAGCGGTCCGGCGTGATCCGGGTGATTTTCGAACCCTCCAGCCCGATCCCAGCCATAATCCCCTTCTGACCGAAGGGAAAGGCATAGACATCATGCGTCAATGTGGTCGAGGTCAGGCTGCGGGCCATACCCTTGTCGGCGACCACCACGGACGGGCCGCTGCCGATGGACCAGCCGTCGCTCTTGTCGAGATAGGCCAGGGCGTCGTCATTCATGAGGAACAAGGCGTAGCTGAAACGCTGTGCGCCGAGTTGCAATCCGAACGACGCCGCCGACAGGTTGTAGAACGCCTCCGCCCGACCTTGCTTCAGCAGCGCGCCGTCGCCGGTCTGCCCGCCGATCATCAGGCCGGCCTTGACGATTTTCGGGAACACCAGGGTGGCCTTGGCTCGGCGGCTGAGTTCTCGTGTCTTGGGGTTGGTGCCGTACAGGGCGGCCAATGCCTGCTTCGCTTCGGTGGTGAGCGTCCTGGCCGACACCGCTTCGGCGTCGGTCGAAAGCGCGATGGCGGCCAGGCCGACCGGCGCCCCGAACAGGACGCCGCGGCGGGTCAGGGTAACGGGCAGCCTGCTGGCGCGATCTACTGGCACGCCAGACATTCCTCGTAATCGGTGGAACTGCCCCCCGCCATGGCGACCAACTGCCCGGCCATCGCGGCGGAGGCCACCAGCGGCAGTTCGAGATTTCCGGAGTCGTTCGCCGGCGCCAGAATGCCGGTGAAAGCCGCCGGCGCGACCGCCTTCTCGCTGACATTGTCGGCCCGAGCCAGCGACAGGCTACGGCAATAATACAGCGATTTCATGCCCTTCTTCCACGCCATCATGTGGATCTGGTGCAGGTCGCGCTTGTGCACATTGGCCGGCAGGAAGACGTTGACCGACTGGCTCTGGCAGATGAATGGAGTCCGATCCGCCGCGTGCTCGATGATCCAGCGCTGATCCAACTCGAACGCCGTCTTGTAGACCGCCTTTTCCTGCTCGGTCAGGAAGTCCAGATGCTGGACGCTGCCCTTGGTCAGGGTGATCGACGACCAGACTTCATCGGTGTCCTTGCCCTTCTCGGCCAGCAGCTTTTGCAGATGCCGGTTGCGGACGGAGAAACTGCCCGACAAGGTCTTTTGCAGGAACACATTGGCGGCGATCGGCTCGATCCCGGGGGATGCATTGCCGGCGATGATGGAAATCGACGCGGTCGGAGCCAGCGACATCTTGTGGGAGAATCGCTCCATCGTGCCGTATTCGGCGGCATCCGGGCAGGCGCCGCGTTCATGCGCCAGCTTGACCGACGCCGCGTCCGCCTGGATGCGGATATGGCGGAAGATCTTCTTGTTCCAGACCTTCGCGACCACGCTTTCCCAAGGCACTTTCCGTTCCTGCAGGAACGAGTGGAACCCCATCACGCCAAGCCCGACGGACCGCTCGCGCATCGCGGCGTAGCGGGCCTTGTCCATCTCCACCGGGGCGCGGTCGATGAAGTCCTGCAACACGTTGTCGAGGAACCGCATCACGTCCTCGATGAAGGTCGGATGCTCCTCCCACGCGGACCAGTTTTCCAGGTTCAGGGACGACAGGCAGCAGACCGCCGTGCGTTCCTTGCCATGCTGGTCGCGGCCGGTGGGCAGGGTGATCTCGCTGCACAGGTTGGAGGTCTTGACCTCCAGACCCGCCAGCTTGTGGTGTTCCGGGCGTGCGTTGTTCACGTGGTCGGAGAACACCAGATACGGCTCGCCGCTTTCGATCCGGGCGGTCAGGATGCGGATCCACAGGCCGCGGGCGGAGATCGAGCGCACCACCGAGCCGTCCTTGGGAGAGCGCAGTTCCCACGGCAGATCGGCTTCCACCGCGCGCATGAACGCGTCCGGGATCTGGATGCCGTGATGCAGGTTCAGCGCCTTGCGGTTCGGGTCCCCACCGGTCGGGCGGCGGATTTCGATGAATTCCTCGATTTCGGGATGCGACACCGGCAGATAAACCGCCGCCGATCCGCGCCGCAGGGAGCCCTGGGAGATGGCGAGCGTCAGGCTGTCCATCACCCGGATGAAGGGGATCACGCCGGAGGTCTTGCCGACCGCGCCCACCTTTTCCCCGATCGACCGCAAATTGCCCCAGTAGGAGCCGATGCCGCCGCCCTTGGAGGCGAGCCACACATTCTCGTTCCACAGCCCGACGATGCCATCGAGACTGTCCGACGCCTCATTCAGGAAGCAGGAGATCGGCAGGCCGCGATTGGTGCCGCCGTTCGACAGGACCGGGGTGGCCGGCATGAACCACAGCTTGCTGATGTAGTCGTAGATGCGCTGGGCGTGGGCGGCGTCGTCGCCATAATAGGAGGCGACCCGGGCAAACAGGTCCTGAAACTCCTCCCCCGGCATCAAATACCGATCCGACAAGGTTGCTCGGCCGAACTCCGTCAGCAGGGAGTCGCGCGAACGGTCGACTCGAACCTGGTAGCGGCCTGGCATCTGGACTGCGTCGAGCACGGTGGTTCCCCCTGGCGGCATCATTAGCGAACGGTCCTTCTCTCGCTCAGTTGGAGGCGCGGTCAACCATATATGGCGTCTCCGAGCGGCGTCGCACACTAGATACGGCGAGTGTGGCAATCCGGCAACGATGTGTGGCCACCGCGTTAGGTCGCTCATCATAGCCCATCTTTAGCGTTTTTTCCACCATATACCGTAACGACTACGGAAAACCCCTGATATACAGTCGACCGCCCCTGGAATCTTCAATGTAGTGCCATAATTATTCTATAACCCCTTGACGCCACGCGCCGCCACGCTCACCTT
>CAMATI010000024.1 GCA_945861095.1 Asaia bogorensis
CACCGCTTTTTGTATCAGGCTGGGTTACGTGACTCGAGGTATGACCCGGTCAGTTGGGCCAGCTTCCCGTTGCAGGTGGCGGGGCGACTTGGCATCCAAACCTACTGCCTTGGAATCACAGGAGAAAAAATGAGGGGATGGCTGAGCACCACGACACGTCGCGGGGCCGCCACGCCAGCAAGCGATCCGAGATGGCGCACAGTTACGGTGTGATGCGGCCGGACAGGGCATTCTCCAAGGCCAGGACTGGAACTGACATCTTGAGTATAGCGACCCCGTGCCGCCATGCGTCGATTGCGTCTCCCCGGATGGGGGGCGCATTGTCCGGGCTTCGCTGCGGTACCGTTGCGCGCGACCACCATGGAGTGATGACGATGAGCAAAGCGGAATCTGTCGACTCAACCCACGATGGCCGCGATGCGACAGGTCCGGTCCCCGACCGCCGGCAGGCACGGGACGCCCGCGCCATTCTTCGTCCCGCCATCGCCGCGGCCTTGCTGGGCGTGGGTCTGTTGGCATCCTCCCACGCCGGGGCACAGACGTTCGGCGATGCGGCGGCGGGACAGGCCCTGGCTCGCCGATGGTGCGTCTCTTGCCATCTGGTCGATGCGGGGCAACCGACCGCTCTGGCCAATGGGGTGCCGACCTTCGCCGGGATCGCACGCATGCCATCGACCACGGCGCTGTCGCTGCGCGTCTTCCTGCAAACCCCCCATATCCGGATGCCGGACTTCAATCTGACCCAGGAAGAGATCGGCGACGTGACGGCCTATATCCTCACTCTGAAAAGACGGTAGCCAGCAATGGGATGCACCAGGCTCATGCGTTGGGCGATCAACCGGATTTTCCTTCTGTGTCCCTACGCCGGTTGATGGGGCGGTTCGATGGACGCGGCCGAATCCCGGTTCACCATTGCAACGGCGTGCGCTGGACTACGTTGTAACGTGAACCTCGACCATCATCCCCTGAAAGGCGTCGCTCGCCCCTACGAAGCTGCCGGAAACCGGCATGACCTGCCCGATACCGCGCGCGACTGCCACCGGGATCAGGTTGGACCCGCCGACGCCGCGGTTCGTCGGATCGAAGGTGATCCAGCCGGCGCCGAGCACGTAGACCTCGGCCCAGGCATGGGTCGATCCGGCATCGCCGAACGCCACGTTGTCCCGATCCGGATGGTAAAGATAGCCGGACACGATCCGTGCCCCGAAACCCAGGGCGCGGGCCGCTTCCGCGAACAGGACCGCGAAATCGCGACACGATCCCACCCGCCGATCCAAGGTTTCGGTGGGCGATTGGGTGCCTTCGGTCTCCCGGCTGCGATACGATATCCACGCCGAGACACCGGCGCACAAGTCCTTCAGCAGGGCCAGCGTGTCGGTCGGATTGGCCCGCACGAAGCCCCGTGCCCAGTTCCCCAACTGTCCGGCCGGGTCCGGGTATTGCTGGACCATCAATGCGCCAAGGTCGGTCCAGTCGGCCTCGGAGTAACGGAAGGGATAGACGATGGCGGCGGCGGCGATGGCGAATACCGGCCAGGCAACGGCGTCGAGTTCGATTTCGGCCAGGCTCTCGATCACCAGCGTGTCCGTCATGGTCTGGAATGTCGCGGTGGCGACGGTGTTGCCGAACACGTCCTGCGCCCAGGTCAACGTCGAGGGCGGGGTCACCGTCACGTCTATGGAGATCAGGCGAAGGTCACGGCTTTCGCGCGGACGCAGCATCAGGCGATGCGCCCCGAGGCTCACCGGTTGCCGGTAACGATAGGTGGTAGCGTGGCGAATCCGGAGCGTGATCAACGGTGGCTGGTGTCCGCGGGCATGCCGGACAGGCTAGGGCGGATAAGAGGGGCCTGTCGATCACCGTATCGCGATGGTGCCGGAAGGCTGGAGGCCCCAAGGCGGGGGGACGCAAGGCGGTTGGTCTCGGACCGAATTCCCGTTACCCTGCCAGGGATGATGGTACATGCTTTCCCGCGGCGACTGAACCCATGAGCGATCTGTTTGCCCCCGATGGTGGCTGGCGGGTTCGCATCCTCGATCTGTCGGGCGGCGCCCAGGACAATATCGTGGAGGAGATCGGCGGTTTCCCCACCCTGATGCATGCCAACGCGTTTGCCCGCTGCTATGTGCGCGATTCCGTGGAGCTGTGCCGCGGTTCCGGGATGACCACGAAGGACGTGCTGGAGGCTTGGTTCGCCTTTGGGGAAGACGCGGAAGTCGTCGATGCCGGCGAAAGCGGCTGGAAAAGCGCCACCGAACTCGGCGATTTCGTGGACCGTCGCGCCGGCAGGGATGAACGGAACTGGCGTGCCCTGGATCCGCGCCGGGACGGGATGGACGACGAGTCCGAGGAATGATCAGGGTCCGGTTCGCTCCGACCCCGTCCGGCCATCTGTTCGTCAGCAGCGCGCGCGTGGCCCTGGCCAATTTTCTGCACGCGCGCCGGCATGGCGGGCAGATGCTGCTGCGCCTGGACGATCTGGACGCGGAGCGGACGAAACCGATCTATGCCTGCTCCATGATGCAGGACCTGCGGTGGTTGGGCATCGCCTGGGACGAATGCATCCGCCAATCCGAACGCATGCCGCTCTATGCCAAGGCGATCGAGCGGTTGAAGCAATCCGGTCGGCTGTATCCGTGTTTCGAGTCCGAGGAAGAGTTGCGGGCGAAACAGGACTATCGCCGCAAGCGTGGTCAGCCCACCATTTACGACCGGGCGATGCTGCAACTGACCCCTGAACAGCGAGCGGCGGCGGAAGCCGGGGGCAAGACCCCGTATTGGCGGTTCCGCCTGTCCGCGCGGATCCTGGAATGGCCGGATCTGATCATGGGGAAGCGGCAGGCGAAACTGCCCTCGGTGTCCGATCCGGTTCTGGTCCTTGCCGACGGAAGACCGGCGCCGCTGTTGGCAAGCGTGGTGGACGATATCGACACCGGCATCACCCATATCATTCGTGCCGACGACAACGCCGCCAATACCGGCATCCAGATTGAGCTGTTCGAGGTCCTCGGCGCCAATGCCAGCCGCCTGACCTTCGCGCATCTGCCGCCGATGACCGACGCGTCACGGGAAGGCGGTTCGGCTGGCGCGCGCGGGAAAGCGGGCAGGCGGGTCGGCAGCCTGTCGTTGCGGAGCCTGCGCGGGGATGGGATCGAGGCGACGGCCCTGGCGACCTACCTGGCGGCGGGCGGTGGTGCCGCGGACCGCGACGCCGAACCGGCCTTGGAACTGGCCCCCGGGTTCTCTTTGGCTCGATTGGGCAAGGCGAGCGGCGGTTTCGATCCGATCGCGCTGATGGCGATGAACCGACGCGTCTTGCGCCGCATGGCCTTCGCCTCGGTGGTCGATCGCCTGCCGAACGGGGCGACGGAAGCGTTCTGGCTCTCGATCAGGGGGAGTTTGGACCTGCTGACCGAGGCGCGCGGGTGGTGGGACGTTGTGACCGGCACGATCGTGCCGCCGGTGATGGAGGAAGAGCGCGATTTCCTGACCATGGCCGAGACGTTGCTGCCGCCGGAACCATGGAATGGCGCGGTCTGGCAGGCCTGGATCGACGCGCTGGCCGAGGCGACGGGGCGCGATCTGAACGCGGTTGTCGAGCCATTGCGGCTGGCGCTGACCGGCGAGGACCATGGACCCGATCTAACGGATCTGCTGCCGCTGATCGGACGCAACCGAACAGCGAACCGGTTGCGGATCGCGGTGTCATGATGGACCGAGAGCGCCTGCAACCTTGTGCCTGGGGCCGCTCACCGGCTTCGGCGCCCGACCGGCGTGATTGAGGAGGGGATAACAACCATGCAACGCAGCACCGACCGCATTCTCACGACCCATACCGGCAGCCTGCCGCGGCCGGCGTCCCTGGTCGAACTCTATGTCCGCAAGGCGCGGGGAGAGGCGGTGGATGCCGAACTCGCCGCCGCGGCGCACGCGGCGATGCGCGATGTCATCGCTCGGCAGCGTGATGCCGGGATCGATATCGGCAACAACGGGGAGCAGCAGCGCGAGGCGTTCTTCTTGTATGTCCGCGGGCGCATGAGCGGCTTCGGCGGCTCCTGGACCCGGCTGCCGCGCCAGGATGTGGAGCGCTATCCGGAGTTGAAGGCGGCCCTTGCCCGCGAACAGGCCAATACGGTGATGGTCAGCGCGCGGGAGCATCTGCCCACCGCGATCGGCGAGGTCCGTTACCTCGATCGTTCGGCCATCGACCAGGAATGCGCCGATTTCCGCGCGACCCTGGATGCGATGGGCCAGCCCTTCGTCGAACCGTTCATGACCGCGCCGTCCCCCGGTATCGTCGCCGCCGCGTTGCGCAATGATTACTACCCGTCCGAAACGGCGTATCTGGAAGCGTTGGGAGAGGCGTTGCGGGTCGAGTATGAAACCATTGTCGGCAATGGCTTCCTGCTGCAACTCGATTGTCCGGACCTGGCGATGGAGCGCCATTTTTCCTATCAGGACCGGCCGTTGGCGGATTTCCAGGGATTCGTGCAGCGTGTGGTGACAACGATCAATACGGCGCTGTCGAACATCCCGCGCGACAAGGTGCGGCTGCATGTCTGCTGGGGCAATTACGAGGGGCCGCACGATTGCGACGTGGAACTGAAGGAGATTTTCCCGATCCTGCAAGGACTGAAGGTCGGCGGTTTTGTGCTGCCCTTCGCCAATCCGCGCCACGCGCATGAATATCGGGTGCTGAAGGAGTTTCCGCTAGAAAAGGATCAGATCATCGTGGCCGGTGTGATCGATTCCGTGACGAATTTCGTGGAACATCCCGAGACGGTCGCCGAACGGATCGAGCGTGTGGTGGAAGCCGTCGGCGATGCCAGCCGGGTGCAGGCGGGGACGGATTGCGGGTTCGATACCTCGGCGGGAATGCGCCGGGTGGCATCCGATGTGGTGTGGGCCAAGCTGAAGGCGTTGAGCGATGGGGCGCGGATTGCGTCCGGGCGGGTTTTTTAGTGACCGACGGCGTTGGTCTGGAGGGGGCGTGGTGCGCATACCTCCCACCATCCACCGCTCCTTGTTCTTGACGATCGACAGTCATGGGTGGCGGGCCTGTGCCCGTCACGAGGGTGGCAGAGGCGGGCGATCCGATCCCAGCATTCGGCGCTTCCCCCGGTTGGGCACAGTTCTTATAGTCGTTTAATGTCAAATTCCGACTCCGCCCCAACCACCGTCGAAGCGTCATTGGAAGCCTGGGAGGCCAGGCTTGCCGACCTCGAACGCCAGGCCGCCGCCGTGCTGAAATCGGCGCGCCGGTTGCGCAAGGCGGCGCAGGAAGGCGCGGTGTCGACCTTCCCGGCTGCGTCCGAGGCCATGCGCCAGGATGCGGTCCGATTGGCTGAGACCGTCGACCGGACCGCGACGCCGCCGGACCTGTCGATCGCAGCGGCTTTTGATGACGGGCAGTTCCTGGCCGAACTGGCCAGTGCCGCCGCCGCCGCCAACGTCACCTTGGTGCAGCGGGACGGGCGGATTACCGCGTTTCCGCTCATCCTTCGCCTGGAGACCCGTTTGCAAGGCGTGCGTATCGGCCGCAAGCTGGAAAAGCGCATTCGCCCCAGTTTTCTCGCCGCCCAACTGAAAGTGTTGCAAGGTCGGCCGAACCGTTTCAATGCGCGTTCGTTCCTCGATCGGCTGATCAAGGCCTACACCGCCCTGGCGCCGGACTGGCAGCAACAGCGCGGCGGGGAGGGGCCGTTGCTGGCGCTGGCCGACCTGCATGAGGTGCTGACGATCCTGCCCGCCGCCGCGGCCGACTACCCGCAGGAGGAGTTTCTGCTGGACCTGCTGCGGCTCGACCGCCAGCCCGATGCCCGCACCGGGCGCGGGTTCCGGTTCGAATTTGGCGGCTCCACCGGTACCAAGGGTGCCAAACGCCTGACCGCCTTCGATGAAACCGGAACGCAGCACGACTACTATGCCGTTCGTTTCCTCTCGGCCTGATCCGATGGAGCAGCGCAAATGGAGGTAATCGACTGTCCGGCGCTGCCATTCGACCAATGGATCGGGGTGATGCAACGCGAGTATTTCGACGCGTTCCTGCCCGCCGGTGGCGCCGCGGTGAAATTCGTGATCGCCGGAGAGGACACCGCCGAAACCCTGTTGCACGCCATTGCCGGGGTCGCCGGCCGCCACGGCATGATCGCGGCCCGGATCAACGCCGGCGACACCCGCCTGCATATGCTGCAGGAGATATTCTTCGCGTTGGCCCGCGTGCTGCCCTGGGATGACCTCGCCCGCCGCTATATCGAGGAATTGTTCGCCCAGAACGACTACCCGTGGCCGGAACCGGGCCAGAAAATGACCATGGCGGAACTGGCGCAGGAATTCGGCGTGGCGCCCAACCTGTTGACCCGCGGCCGCGACCAGTGGCTCAGCCGCGATCTGTGGGACGATCCGCATCTGGCGCGGGATTTCCGGTCCGCCATGCTGCATCTCTGCCTGGCGCGCCTCGAACCTGACGGAGACAGCAGCGTCGAATCGATCCTGCAATGGCTGTGCGGGGAGAAAGTCCTGCTGGGACAGTTGCGCCAATTCGATATCGTATCGCGGATCACCCGCACCAATGCGCGCTCCATGCTGATCTCCGTCTGCCATTGGCTGCGCAAATGCGGGGTCGGCGGACTGGTCCTGGCGCTTGACCTGCGACCGGCGATGCGACCAGGCGGACGAGCGGGATCGGCCGCGGACCAGACCGTGCGCTATTCCACCGCCGCGGTGATGGATCTCTACGAAGTGCTGCGCGAGCTCATCGACGATATCGAGGATCTGCCCGGATTGTTCGTCCTGGCACTCGCCGACCAGGCCTTGGTGGCCGGCGACCGGCGCCGCACCTTGGATACCTACAAGGCGTTGGAAATGCGCATCTGGCCCGATGTTCGCCCCGGCGACCGGCAGAACCCCTTGGCGCCGCTGGTCACGGTCGGCGCATGAACCTCGCGGCCCGCATCGCCATCGAGGCCCTTCGTGCCGGCGTTCCCAACCGTTCGGCCATCCGTATGCTCGGTACCGAAGAAGGGGGCATCGAACAGTCCTTCGACGAATTGCTGCAATCGGTATGGACCGGCTCCCGCCCCGGACTTGGCATCGCCGGCGGCTTCGGCACCGGCAAGTCGCATTTCCTCGGCTATCTGGGAGAGGTCGCGCGCAACCAGAACTTCGCCGTCAGCCGCGTCGTCATCAGCAAGGAAACGCCGCTTTCCGATCCCGCCCGCGTGCTGGAAGCGGCCTTGCGTGAGGCCACCCTGCCAGAACGCAACGACGACCCGATCGGCGCGGCGCTGTCGATCCTGCGCGATTCGCCCGACCGGTTGGATGGCCTGGAAGACCTGATCCGCAATCCCGAATTCGGCCTGTCGCCGGTTTTCGGGGCGATCCTGTTCCTGCTGCGGAAGTCGTCGACCTCTCCGGAGACGATGCGCCGGTTCGAGCGGTTCATCGCCGGTGGGCGGATCAACGCCACCGTGTTCCGCCAGGCCCTGTCGGCCGCCGGCGCCGCCCGCATGTTCGATCTGCGCATGCCCGCCGCGGCCAGCCTGACCCAGCAGCGCATCCGCTTCGCCTCTCACCTGTTTCAAGCCGCCGGTTTCGCCGGATGGTGCCTGCTGCTGGATGAGGTGGAGCTGATCGGCCGCTACACCCCCCTCCAACGCGCCATCGCCTATTCCTGGCTCAGCACCTGGCTCGGCCTCGATCGGACCCTTCGATTCCCGGGCATCGTTATGGTCTATGCCATCACCGACGATTTCATCAGCGCGGTGGTCGAGCAGCGGGACGACCTGGCCAAACTGCCCGCACGCCTGCGCCTGAAAGGCCGCGAGAACGACGCCGAAACCGCCGTTGAGGCGATCGAACATATCGAAACCACCGTCCGCATGCATCGGCTGCGCCCGCCCGGATCCGAGGAACTCGACCGGTCCCGCGAACGTCTGCGCGGCATCTATGAAGCCGCCTATGACTGGGCCGCGCCACCGCTGCCGCCATCGCCGCGGACCGCCACCCGCACCATGCGTCAGTATATCAAGGCGTGGATAACCCGCTGGGACATGGAACGCCTGACCGGCACCGAATCCGACATCCACGAAGAACAGGTCAGCTCCAACTACGAGGAAAACGAGGGACTTGCCGCACCGGCGGCCGACGAAGCCGACGAATGGGGCTGATCCCGAACGCCGATCCTCCGATCCGGCCGAGCGGAGGGGGCCGCGGAGGTGAACTGTTGGGCGATGGCGGGTTGAACACCCATATGCTGGATCCGAACCGAGGTTTCCGGCCTCCTCCGGGTTTGCTAATGGGCGGCGCGATGTGCCTCTGTCACTCCTTTCATGCGCCGTTCCGTGCCGACCGGCGTCGCGCCCTCGGCGGACTGGCGGCGACCGCCGCGGCCGCACCGCTTCTGGCCGGCTGCGATGGCGACGAATGGGTGATCAATCTGGTGCCGGACGGCCAGATCCAGGCCATGAGTCTGCAAGCCTGGGACCAGATCCGCGCGCGCACACCGGTCAGCCAGGATGAGCGGCGGCAGACCATCGTCCGGTCGATCGCCGACCGATTGCTGCGCGCCGACGGCCATGACCCGTCCACCTGGCAGGTGGTGCTGTTCGCCAGTCCCCAGGTCAACGCCTTCGCCTTGCCAGGCCGACGCATCGGCGTGTTCGAGGGCATGTTCCGGGTCGCCGAGAACCCGCATCAGCTTGCCGCGGTAGTGGGGCACGAGATCGGCCATGTCACCGCCCGCCACTCGCAAAGCCGCATGAACGCTCAGGCGTGGAAGAATCTGGGGTTGCAGGTCGTCAACGTTGCCCTGGGCATAAGCAATGTCCGTTACGCCAACGAGATTGCCGCCGTGCTCGGTGTCGGGGCGGATTTCGGACTGTTGCTGCCCTATTCCCGCAATCAGGAATTGCAGGCGGATCGTCTGGGGCTTTTCACCATGGCGATGGCCGGGTTCGATCCATCCCAGGCCCCGGTTCTGTGGCAGCGCATGGACGCGATGCTGCCGCAGCGTGGCCCGACCTTCCTGGCGACTCACCCGGCGCCCACCACCCGGATTCAGGAGTTGGAAGCGCTGGTTCCGCAAGCGCGCCTCCGGATGCCGAAACAACCGGCCTGAGGCGACGGACACCGTCACGGCACGCAAATCCCCGTGTGACACCAGAGAGCCAGCGTAGGCTGATCGCCCTCGCCAGAAAGCAACCGCTCCGGCTGTCGCACGAGGCATAGTGGCGGGCAGGGGCGCCCTTTACGTGCGGACGGGAACCGAACGCAACCCGCCAAACGCAACTTCATGTGTAACGATGCCGCAATCCATCAGAAGCGATACTCCGGCTTCCGTGGCGTCATGGCGAACCCCGCCCGCCCGAACAGGATTGATGCATGGCGCTGCGCCCGTCCGACGTACTGGGTCTTGCCATCGGTTTCATGCTCGGTGGGGTCGGTCTGCTATGGTTCGCGCCACTGTTGCTCGCACCCCGCATCGGGACCGAGGAACCACGTCCGACGCCGGTAATCGCCTTGGCGCCGACGGTGCAGCGGCCCTCGGCCGTGGCGCCGGTGCACACTCGCCCGCCGGTCGTGATCGCTCCAGCGCCACCGGCAGTCCAGGCGACGGCGCCGAACCTGCCGGCGGTCGTGTATCCGACCCGGCCGCAGGAGGGCATGGGGTTCAGCGGGACCGGCTTCTTCATCGCGGCGGACGGACTGATCCTGACCGCCGATCATGTCGCCGGGGACTGCAAACAACGCCGCATCGTCTCCCCACATGTCCCGCTCACCGCGGTCGAGCTGGTGGCGACCGATCGAAAGCACGACATCACCTTGCTCCGCGCCCCCCGTCTGCGTGTCCCCGCCATTCTTCCCGTTGCTCGGCCGTCACGCGGCGATGCCAGCGTCCGACTGTTCGGCTATCCGACCTCGGGCGACATGCTGGTGCCGACCCAGGCGGACGGCGCGTTGCGGCGACCGTCGATGCCCGGCTCCACCGACCCTTCGATCGGGCCAAAGGAGTTGGTCTGGTTCGAGGCCAAGACGGTCAGCAAGGGCTTCAGCGGCGGACCGGTCATCGATCAGGATCGGCAGCGCGTCGTCGGCATGGTGAAGGGCACGTACGATGCTTCCGTGTCTCGGCGCCTGTTCGGCCCGGCGTCGGAAGGCATCGTTATGGGACCGGCATCCGACCGGCTGACCGCGTTCGTGCAACGGGAAGTGCCGTGGCTGGATGTCGAGAACAACGCGCCCTCGGATCAGCCCTTGACGACCGCCGCGAAAGCGGTCGTCCATGTGCTCTGCTATCGGTGAGACACGCGCCATTGAGTGAGACAATGCCGGTCGATCGCACCTGACCGTGCGGCTGGCGCGCGTAGCGAACCCCGCAAGGTGAATGGCCGATAGCAGGCCCATTCTACCGAGGATCGCATTATGCTCCTGACATTCAGGTTGTTGACTTTGGTTGGCTTGCTTACGGGATTGGTGCCCGGATCTGACGCCGCGGTGATTTCGGTCGGGCTGGGGGCGGAGCCATTCCACACCCTGCAGGATGGAATCAATGCCGCGAACAGCGGAGATACGATCGAGGTCGCGGCTGGCACGTATTCCGGCGCGGCTGCCGTTGCTACAATCGGGACCGGGAAATCCGGCCTGACCATCAAGGGTGTCGGCGGCCCGGTGGTGCTGGATGCCGCCGGTTATTCGATCCCGAACGGCAAGGCGATTTTCGTTATCCAGGGGGCGGGCGTCACCGTCCAGGATATCGGGTTTTCCAACGCCGCAGTGCCGGACAACAACGGCGCCGGCATTCGGTTAGAGGCAACCGGAGCGTTCACCTGCATCGGGTGCTCCTTTACCGGCAACCAGGACGGTATCCTCACCTATCACAATCTCGCGACCAGCCTGTTCGTGATGAACTCCTTCTTCACCAACAACGGCGCCTGCGACGGGTTCTCCCACGGCATCTACGCAGGGGCAATCGGCGCGGTTTCCGTCTCTGGCAGCACGTTTTCCGGCACTTGCATCGGCCATGATATTAAAAGCCGAGCGGCGACGACGACGGTGATGGATAATTGCCTGTCGTGCGATTATGCGGGGAGCGCCAGCTATCAGGTCGAACTGCCGGCTGGCGGGGTCGGGATCATTTCCGGCAACGTGCTGGGCAAGGCGCCGCAAGCGGACAACGACCATTTCATCGCCTATTCCGCGGAATGCCTGGACTGCTACAGCGTCAATGCACTGTCGGTTTTTGGGAATACGTTCAACAATCCGGGCTCGTTCAAATGGGAACCGGGCGTGCTGGACCAGGCGAGGCTGTTGATCAATTTTTCGGATGTTGTCGCCCAGGTGTCCGACAACACGACGTGCGGGTTGATACCTGGGCTTGTCGTCGGACCGGCCAACCTGTCCAACAATGTCGCGACCACGTCCTGCCGCAGCGCGGATGTGCCGGAACCGGGTTCCATCGTTCTGTTTTTGCTCGGTGGCACCGTGTTGCTGCTGGTGCAACGCCGGGTGCCTGGCCGATGGCAGCGTTAGAGCGGTTTCATCCTGACTGGAAACGGAAAACCGCTCTAACTCTTTGTTTGATCGCATGATTCACACGCTGTTAAGTTCCGCTCAGCGTGATCATGCTCTAGTCTCCGCCTCTCCCTGGGTAGAGAGAGAGGCAGGGCAGCGTTCGTCTCTGCCTCTCCCTGGGTAGAGAGAGGCAGAGACGCCCTGGCCTACTCCACGAAGGCTTTCTCGCGTGCCTGCCGGATGCTCGGCAATATGATGATGATCAGGAGGACGGCGGCCATGACCAGGAAGGTCAGGCTGAGCGGACGCTCCACGAACACCATCGGATCACCGCGCGACAGCAGCATGGCGCGCCGCAGGTAGGTCTCCATCATCGGGCCGAGGATAAAGCCCAGCAGCATCGGCGCCGGCTCACAGTTCAGCTTCACGAACAGGTAGCCGACGAAGCCGAAGAAGGCGATCAGCAGGACCTCTTCCGCGGAGTTGTTCAGGCTGTAGACGCCGATGCAGCAGAAGAACAGGATCGCGATGGACAGCAGGCGGTAGGGCACCATCAGCATCTTCACCCAGATGCCGACCATCGGCAGGTTGAAGACGATCAGCATGGCGTTGCCGATCCACATGCTGGCGATCATGCCCCAGAACAGGCCCGGCTTGTCGGTCATGACCTGAGGGCCGGGGATGATGCCATGGATCATCATGCCGCCGACCATCATCGCCATGACCGCGTTGGACGGAATGCCGAGGGTCAGCATCGGGATGAAGGAGGTCTGTGCCGCGGCGTTGTTGGCCGCTTCCGGACCGGCCACGCCCTCGATCGCACCCTTGCCGAACCGGCTTGGGTCCTTGGCCAGTTTCTTCTCGATCGTGTAGGACGCGAAGGATCCCAGCACGCCGCCGCCGCCGGGCAGCACGCCCAGGATGCTGCCGATGACTGTGCCGCGGAGAATCGCCGGGGTGGCCTGCTTCAACTCGGCTCGACTGGGCATCAGGCTGTTGATCTTCGAACTGACCAGTTCCCGGCGTTCGGGATTGGTCAGGTTGTGCATGATCTCGTTGATGCCGAACACGCCCATGGCGATGGGCACGAAGTTGATGCCGTCGAACAGGATGCCGATGCCGAACGTGTAGCGCAGGTTGCCGGTGTTCACGTCGGTCCCGGCGATGCCCAGCAGCAGGCCCAGGAAGATCATCCCGATGGCCTTGATGACCGAGCCATGCGCCATGACCACCGCGGTCACCAGGCCGAGGACCATCAGGGAGCAATAGTCCGCCGGTCCGAACTTCTGCGCGAACGCGATCAGCGGTGGGGCGGCAATGGCGATCAGCAGGGTGGCCACGCAGCCCGCGAAGAACGATCCGATGGCCGCGATCGCCAGCGCCGTACCCGCGCGTCCCTGCCGTGCCATCTGGTAGCCGTCCAGACAGGTCACAACCGACGAGCTTTCACCGGGGAGGTTGACCAGGATCGCGGTGGTGGACCCGCCGTACTGGGCACCATAGTAGATGCCGGCGAGCATGATCAGCGCGCCTTCGGCCGGCAGGTAATAGGTGACCGGCAGCAGCAGGGCCATGGTGGCGACCGGACCGACCCCGGGCAACACGCCGATGGCGGTGCCGATGATCGCGCCCATCAGGCACCAGAACAGGTTCTGCAAACCGAAGGCGACGCCGAACCCCAGCGACAGGTGTTCGAAAAGAAGGTTCAGCTCCATGGGAACACCTTGATCGGCATACCGAGGCCGAAAATGAACATGGCAACGGCCAGAACGATCAGGATGGCCGAGAAGAGCGAAAACTGGCGAAGCGTATGGCCCTCACCGGCCAAGGCGCCCAGGACCATCAGCACGGCCATGCTGATGATCAGACCCGCGGGCTCGATGAGGACGGCGAACATCGCCGCGGCCAGTCCGATCAGCAATACCGGGCGCCAGGCCCAGCGGCCCATGCTCTCTCCGGGGACGATCAGTCCCTTGACGAAGACGATGGCGCCGATGATCACCAGACCCCAGCACAGTATGTATGGGAACACGCCGGTGCCGAGCCGCACGGGACTACCCATTGGGTAGTCCCTGCCGACCCAGAGGCCCAGACATCCAATTCCCAAAAACATCAGCCCGCACAGCAGGTCCTGGGGTCCTTTCAAGAAGCCCCCTCCTGCGGCCGGCCGCGGTGACCCGCTGGCCATTCTCGTTTCCCCCTGTCCCAAGACTCGTGAAGCTTGCCGAAAACCGTGCAAGCGGCGACACTCGCCTTCATAAGGACACAAGGTGGCTGTCGTCCAGGGAGGTTATGCCATGAGTCATTTCAAGGGGTTGTTCGGAGGTATTTTTGCGGGGGTGTTGGCCGCCATTATGGCGTTTTCCGGTCCGGCCGTGGCGCAGTCGTGGCCGAACCGCCCGGTCAAGCTGATCGTTCCCTATGCACCGGGCGGGGCGACAGACGTCATGGCGCGCCCGTGGGCGGACAAGCTGACCCAGGCCTATGGCCATCCCTTCGTGATCGACAATCGCGGTGGCGCATCGGGCGCGATCGGGACGGAGGCGGCGGCCCGGGCCGCGCCCGATGGCTACACGTTCCTTTTTACCCCCGGCGCGACGCTGACCGTCCTGCCGCAACTGCGGAAGCTGAACTACGACCCGGCGAAGGACCTGATCCCGGTCGCTCGCGTGGGCGATCTGGTCTGCGGCTTTGTCATCGTGCCGTCGCTTGGCATCAACTCTATCAAGGAACTGGTTGACTACGCCAAGAAGAACCCCGGCAAGCTGGCCTATGGATCGGCCGGGCTGGGCACGTATTCGCAGATGCGGATTGAGATGCTGAAGATGCGTGCCGGGATCGACATTCTGCATGTGCCGTATCGGGGCAGCGCGGACGCAATGAACGATCTGCTGGCGGGCAACGTGCAACTGATGAACGAAATCAACGTGATCCCGCATGTTCGCGCCGGGAAGTTGAAGCTGCTCAACATCAACTACAGCACGCGCCACCCGGACTTCCCGGACGTGCCGACACTGACAGAGCAGGGCTACCCGGACACGGACCTGTCGATCCAATACACGATCCAGGCCCCGGCCGGCACGCCGAAGGAGATCATCAACGCCTTCAACCAGAAGATCGTGGAGATCGCCAAGACTCCGGACATGATCGCCAGAATGCAGTCGATCAATGTCATAGTGCCGATCGAGACGCCGGAGCAGACGGCCGCCAGTCAGGCCAAGGCGTTCCAGGAGAACGGCAAGCTGATCGTCGAGGCAAAGATCAGCATGGATTGACCGCTGCGACCGCTGCTGGGCGCACCGCGGGCGATGGCAGGTCTTTCATGGTGCCTGCCGTCGTGACCAGCGTGACCTTGACCAACTTTCCGCGATCGCTTCATCACCCGCAACCGCATACCGTGCCGGAAAGCCATGAACGTCGCGCTGCTGTTGGATCTGACCGGAACACTAACCGCTCTCGCCGCCGCATGGTTGTGGCTGGTGGCCAGTGGCCGGCGGGTGCGCAGGGTCAGCCATCACGAGACCCTGGATGCGGCGGATATCAACCGCATCGTGACCGCCATAAACCGCTCCGCCGCGCTGAACCGGCGGGCGGCCCAGGCGGCCAGTCTATCGGCATTGGCCGTCGCGTTGCGGTTTATACTCGATATGGTGCCGAGCTAGTATCAGCCGGCGGACCTATCTACTCGCTGGGGGGTGGATATCAGTCATGGCGGCTCTGGGGCCGCCATGACTGAGTTGCAGTGCCGATGGGTTTTTGTCTCGAATTGGTATATGGCCGGCGCCCCGTCGCCTGGGCCTGGATTGCGCCGCGGATCGTCTGTTCGGCACAGGGGAGTTTGGTGATCGGATGAAGGAACCGGTCAGGCGGGCTGTCGCCATGCACGTCGCTCAGAATGCCAGGGGGACAATGGCGTTCAGATGCTGGGTCGACAGGTTGATATAGGGCGCCTGCTCCACCGGACCGACGAAATTTTGATACCAGGTCCGCGATGGCATCCCGATATCGGTCATCGCAGCATCGCGCCGGTCGCCTTCGTCACCGCGGCAATCACTTTCTGTCCGGCGGCGTCCAGTTCCGCGTCGGTCAGAGTGCGCTCGCGCGGTTGGAAGACCACCTCGATCGCCAGGGACTTCTTGCCCTCCGGCAACTTGTCGCCCTCATAAACGTCGAACAGGGACACCCCCACGATCAAGGTGCGTTCGGCGCCGCGCGCGGCTCGGATGACGGCATCGGCGGATACCGAGGCATCCACCAGGAACGCGAAATCGCGGCTCACCGGTTGGAATTGGGCCAGGTCCGGAGCCGCCTTACGCCGGCGCTTGGGATCGGCGACCGCATCCAGGTTCAGGCTGAACGCGACCATCGGCGACGGCAGGTCCAGCGCCGCCAGCACGCGTGGGTGGATTTCGCCGAAACTGCCCAGCACCGTCTTCGGTCCTTGCCGCACGGTGGCGGACCGGCCGGGATGGTAATATCCGGGCGCGTCCTGCGTCAGCGTCAGCGCTTCCATCGGCACGCCGATCGCGGCCAGCATCGTCCACAGATCGCCTTTGGCGTCCATCGCGTCCAGTCCGCGCGCGCCAGCCAGCCAGCTTCGCGGGGTCGCGCCGGCCCGCAGGCCGGCGGCAACCAGCCGCTGGCCCTCCGGCGCATCGAGCGCGAATTCCGGCCCGACCTCAAACAATGCAACGTCGGGGTAGCCGCGCGCGGCATTGCGCTTCGCCGCCATGGCCAGGGTTGCGATCGGGGTCGGGCGCAACTGGTCCAGATCGGCGGCGATCGGGTTGGACAGGCGCAGCGCGTCCGGGGTGTCCCCGAACGGAGCGGCTTCGTCATGCGCCATGAAGCTGAAGGTCACGCACTCCGCCAGGCCCTGCGCCGCCAGGGTGCGGCGGGCCAGGGCGGTGCGGATCTGGCGCGGGGTCAGGGTGGCGACCGGAACCGGCGTGGCGCGGGGCAGGGAGACCGGCGGGACGGAATCGAGCCCGCGCAGGCGCAGGACTTCCTCGATCAGGTCGCATTCCGGCTCGATGACGGCGCAGGCCTCGGCGGTGCTGGCAGCGATGTCGGCGGACAGGGCAGGGGACTGGTCCAGATGCACCCGGGCCGCGACATCGTTGCGCCAGGACGGGACGGAGACCGTGACTTGCTCCGCATCGCGCATCCGCACCGCGAAGCCCAGGCGTTCCAGCGACAGGACGGCATCGTCCGGTGCCACATCCATGCCGCCAAGTTCGGCCACGCGGCGGAACCGCATCGTGGCCTGCCGCTGCCAGGCCGGTTCGGCCCCGGAAGCGGTGACCGTTCCCGGCTGCCCACCGCAGAGTTCCAGGATCATCGCGGTGGCCGCTTCCACCGCGTCGGGCATCAGCGCGGGATCCAGGCCGCGCTCGAATCGCTGGCGGGCGTCGGACACGATCTGGTGACGCCGCCCGGTCAGGGCGATGCGGATCGGATCGAAATAGGCGCACTCGACGAAGACCTCGGTGGTGGTTTCGTCGCAGCCGGTGGCCTCCCCGCCGATGACGCCGGCGATGGATTGCACGCCGGCCGCGTCGGCGATGGCGCAATCCTCGGGGCTGACCGTGTACTCCTTGCTGTTCAGAGCCAGCAGCGTTTCGCCGGCGCCCCGGCGCAGGGTCAGCGTGTCACCGGTGAGCTTGGCCACGTCGAACACATGCAGCGGGCGGCCGAGGTCGATGGTGAAGAAGTTGGTGACGTCGACCAGCGCGTTGATCGGCCGCAGTCCGACCGAGACCAGCCGGTCCTGCAGCCAGCGCGGGCTGGGGGAGTTCTTCACGCCACGAATGGTCCGCCCGATGATCCAGGGGCATGCCTCCGGCCACTCGATCCGCCAGTGCGGACCGCTATCGAAGGTGGGGGCGATGCGGGCCGGCGCGAACGGCTTCAAGGTGCCGATCCCCGCCGCCGCCAGGTCGCGCGCCACGCCGCGGACCGAGAAACAGTCGCCGCGATTGGGGGTGACGCTGATATCGATCACCGGATCGTCCAGCCCGGCCCAGCCGGCATACCCCACGCCGACCGGTGCGTCCGCGGGCAATTCCACGATGCCGGCATGGTCGTCGCCCAGGCCCATCTCACGGGCCGAGAGCAGCATCCCGGCGCTCTGTACGCCGCGGATTTCGCCCACTTTCAGGGTGATGCCGGTGCCCGGGATGAAACTGCCGGCGGCCGCGAACACCGCCTTCATGCCGGTTCGTGCGTTCGGCGCGCCGCACACGACGGACACCAGGGTGCCGTCGCCGGTGTCCACCTTACACGCGCGCAGCCGGTCCGCGTTCGGGTGCTGCACCGCCTCCACGACATGCGCGATGCGGAACGGCGCCAGGGCCGCCCCACGGTTTTCGACGCCTTCCAGTTCCAGGCCGATCCGGGTCAGCGTGTCGGTGATCGTGTCCAGCGGGGCATCGGTGTCCAGATGCGTCTTCAGCCAGGAGAGGGTGAATTTCATGGCTCAGACCCCCTCATGCAGCATGGTGGGCATCAGCGGATTGAACCCGTAGTGGCGCAGCCAGCGCAGGTCCGATTCATAGAACGGCCGCAGATCGGTCATGCCGTGTTTCAGCATGGTGATGCGCTCCACCCCCATGCCCCAGGCGAAACCCTGCCATTCCCGCGGGTCGATGCCGCAATTCGCCAGGACCCGAGGATGCACCATCCCGCTGCCCAGGATTTCCAGCCAGTCGCCGCCGCCACCGAGGTCTCCGGTGCGCCGGTTCCAGCCGATATCAACCTCCATGGAGGGTTCGGTGAACGGGAAATAGCTGGAGCGGAAGCGGACCGGCAGGTCGCTGATGCCGAAGAAGCTGCGCAGGAAGTCGATCAGGCAGCCTTTCAGGTGGCCCAGATGCAGGTTGCGGTCGATGATCAGCCCCTCGCACTGGTGGAACATCGGCGAGTGGGTGGCATCGTGGTCGGCGCGATAGGTGCGGCCGGTGACGATGACGCGGATCGGCGGCGGCTGGGTCAGCATGGTGCGGATCTGCACCGGAGACGTCTGGGTGCGCAGGACCGGCGGTGGCTTGCCATCCCGCGCCGGCAGATAGAACGTGTCGTGATCGGCGCGGGCGGGATGGTGCTCCGGGATGTTGAGCGCGGTGAAATTGTGCCAGTCGCTCTCGACATCCGGGCCATCGATGATGGTGCAGCCCATGGCGCCGAAAATGGCGGCGATTTCCTCGATGGTGCGGCTGATCGGGTGGATCAGGCCGGATTCGCGCGGGCGGGGCGGCAGGGTCGGGTCGATCCGTTCGGAGGCCAAGCGTTCGTCCAACGCGGCGGCTTCCAGGACGGATTTGCGACCTTCGATCGCGGTGTTCAGCGCGTCCTTCAACCGGTTCAGTGCCGCCCCGCGTTCCCGCCGCTGATCGGGCGGGGTCTTGCCTAGGTCGCGCAAAAGGGCGGTTAGGGTGCCGTTGCGGCCGAGGACGGCGATGCGGATGCCATCCCAGGCGCGCAGGTCGGTGGCGGCGGCAAGGGCCGCGTCGGTTTCCATCTTCAGGGCGAGCAGGTCGTCGGTCAGGTCACTGGTCATGGGTTCTCGCCAACAGAAAGGGCCGCCTTTGGCAGGCGGCCCTTGTTCCATTTTCCGGGTTCGACGGGAAGCCGGATTTGGCCCAGGGGTTGAGCCCAGGCAGTCAGACCAATCGGGTCAGGCGGCCAGGGCTTCCTGCACCTTCTTGACGATCGCGGCGAAGCTGTCCGCATCATCATAGGCGATGCCGGCCAGAACTTTCCGGTCCATCTCGATACCGGCCTTCTTCAGCCCTTCGATGAATCGGCTGTAGGTCAGGCCATGCTCGCGGACCGCGGCGTTGATGCGCTGGATCCACAGGCCGCGGAATTCCCGCTTCTTCACCCGCCGGTCGCGATAGGCGTATTGGAGCGACTTCTCCAGCCGTTCGCGGGCGATGCGGTAATTGGTGGACGACCGGCCGACGAAACCCTTGGATTGCTCCAGGACCTTCTTGTGGCGGGCGTGGGTGGTGGTGCCCCGTTTGACGCGTGCCATACCGTGCTACTCCCTCAACCGATACCGTAGGGGGCCCACTGCTTGACGGTCAGGCCATCAGCATGGGTCAGCACCTGGCTGCCGCGGTTGGACCGCTTGGCCTTCTGGCTGCGCGCCGACAGGCAGTGGCGCTTCTTGCCAGGCCCCGCGAGCACTTTGCCGGTCGCGGTGATCTTGAACCGCTTTTTGACCGACGATTTGGTCTTCATCTTGGGCATTTGGTCTCCTTTTCCGTTCGGCTCGCCGGCCGCGGGTGCGGGGTATGGCAAGCAGTCGCGGCCGGGCATGCCCATTCCAGGCCCGGGCTCGCAGACAGGGGCGGGGATATAGCGGCGGCGCGGAGCCGATGCAAGAACAACACCGATGCCAGATCAAACGGGCGGCCGCGCCTGGTTCGTCTCGGGCGCATGACCCGCGCCGAGCAGAACATGTCGGACGAAATATGGCGGGCGAAACATGTCGGGCAGAACACCATGGCATGATCGCGCGGAGCGGACCGAAAACGGCGCGTGAATCATGCGATCGAACATCGAGCTAGACCGCTATGCCATTTCCAGCCGGGGTGAACCCGCTCTAGCCACCAACGGAAGCCGGCGCCATAGTGGGGACATCAGCCGCCGCCCAGGGGGGAGAGGTTTCCATGCCCGTCGAAAAGCAAGCCTATCGTGAGGCCATGGCCCGCCTCGGTGCGGCCGTGAATGTGATCACCACCGATGGGCCTGGCGGAAAGGCCGGCTTCACCGCGTCAGCCGTGACCAGCGTCACGGACACGCCGCCCACCCTGCTGGTTTGTGCCAACCGTACCAACGACTCCTATCCGGCGATGCGTCAGAACGGGGTGCTGTGCGTCAATACCCTGACTCCGGCGCAGGAAGGCCTGTCCCCGGTCTTTGCCGGCATGACCGACCACAGCATGGACAAGCGCTTCGACGGCCACACCTGGCACACCCTGCAAACAGGCTCGCCGGTGCTGGATGAGGCCGTGGTCGTGTTCGACTGCACGATCGATCAGATCGTGGAGGTCGGCACGCACGACGTGTTCTTCTGCTCGGTGGAAGCGGTGCGGACCGGACGGGCGCATGAGGGACTGATCTATTACGGCCGCGGCTACCACAAGGTTGCCATCGGTTGACCTGACATTGGTGCCGAAAACGCGAATGTCGGCTTAGAAGTGCCCGATGGTGCATGATTTTATCGACTGTGCACCGGTGGCGCCCCGCCGAATGACGCGTCGGTCCGCATAGCCCGTGCACGTCTTGGTCACGGGCGCCACCGGCTTCGTCGGCCGCCATGTCTGCGCCCGCCTGCTGACGGACGGACACCGGATCACGGCCATCGTGCGCGATCCACGGGTTGCCACCCGCCGGTTCCCGGGCATCACGGCGATCCAGGGCGATCTCAATCGTATGACTGACCCGTGGGATTGGCGTCCTTTGCTGGCCGGCGTGGATGCGGTGGTGAATTGCGCCGGTATCCTGCAAGCCCGCCGTGGGCAGTCGGCCGAGGCGATCCACACACGCGCGCCGAATGCCCTGTTCGATGCCTGCGTCGCGGTCGGCGTGCGGCGTGTGGTGCAGATTTCGGCCGTCAGCGCCGATCCGCGGGCCGGCACCGCCTATGCCATCACCAAGGCCGCCGCGGACGCGCATCTACGGAGCCTCGATCTCGGCTGGATCGTGTTACGGCCGTCCCTGGTCTACGGCCAGGGCAGCTATGGCGGCACGTCGTTCCTGCGTGGCCTGGCGGGTCTGCCCGGAATCGTGCCGCTGATCGGCAAGGGCGGGCAGGCTTTCCAGCCGATCCATGTCGACGATCTCGCGGAGGCTGTCTCCCGCTGCCTGGCTCCATCGTTCCCGCCCCAGCAGACGTTGGAGCCCGTCGGACCCGAGACACTGACCTTGCGTGAGATGACGGAGATGACCCGTGCGTGGCTGGATATCCCGCCCGCGCGGTTCCTGGCGGTGCCTCTGCCGCTGGTCCGCCTTATGGCCCGGGGCGGCGATCTGCTGGGCGCCGGACCGGTGACGTCTACCTCGTTGGCGCAAATGGAATACGGCAATGTCGCGGACCCGGTCGGTTTCGCCGCGGCGATCGGGTTCCAGCCACGCGCGATGTCGCAGGCCTTCCAGATGGCTCCGTCGCATGTCCAAGACCGCTGGCATGCGCGGCTTTACTTCATCCCCCCGCTGCTGACCGTCATCCTGGCATTGCTGTGGATCGGGTCGGGCGTCGCCGGCCTGACCAACCCGCCCACCGACGCATTGATCGTGACCATGGCCGTCGGTGCGCCGCCCGACGCGGTGCCCTGGATCGTCGGCCTGTTCTGTCTGATCGATATCGGCATCGGCCTTTGGCTGGCGACCGGGCGAGCGGGACGCCTGTGTGGTTGGGTGCAAGGAATAATGGTGGTGGGCTACACGGTGGGGATGACCCTGTTCATTCCCTCTCTATGGTACGATCCCTACGGCGCCCTGCTGAAAAATCTGCCGACTCTGGGTGCGATTCTGGTGTGGTTGGCGCGGTTGGACGATCGGTGAGCGGATGGACCTTCATCTCCTCAAGACCATCCACATTCTCAGCGCGACCGTCCTGTTCGGCACCGGGATCGGCACCGCCTTCCATATGTGGACCACGCATCTGCGTGGCGACGTGCGCGCCATTGCGGTCGTTGCCCGCAACGTCGTGCTGGCCGATTGGCTGTTCACGACGACCGCGGGTGTCGTCCAGGCGGTCACCGGGTTCATGTTGGTGCGGGCGGGCGGATATGATCCGGCCGCATCCTGGCTGGTGGCGGCCTATGCCTGTTATGTCGTCGCCGGTCTGTGCTGGCTTCCGGTCGTTGGCCTGCAGATCAAGATCGCGCGCTTTGCCAGAGCCGCCGCCGAACAGGACGTGCCGCTCCCGGACGCCTATCATCGCGCCATGCGGGTGTGGTTCCGGCTCGGTTGGCCGGCTTTTCTCGCGCTGCTGGTCGCTTTCTGGCTGATGGTCGCCAAACCAGAACTCTGGTAGGCCGTTCGCAACAAAAATCACGTCGTTCAAGGAAATCGGGCCATGCGCCGTACGCTGATGGGGTTACTGCTGCTGGCTTTGACCGCGATGATATGGCCTGATCCAGGGGTGGCGCAGACTTGGCCAACCCGGACCGTGCGCCTGATTGTACCCTATCCGCCCGGCGGCCCAACCGATCTGGTCGGGCGCACCTTTGCCGCCAAGCTCAGCGAGATATGGGGCCAGTCGGTGGTGATCGAAAACCGCCCGGGCGCCAACGGCAACATCGCCTCGCAGTTGATCGCTCGGTCCGCCCCTGATGGATCGACGCTTATGCTGCATTCGTCGTCCATGGTCGTCAACGCCATCATGTACAAGGCGCCTGGCTATGATCCGTTCGCGGATTTCACGCCGATCTCCCAGGTGTTCGATTACAAGCTGATCGTCGTGGTGCACCCGTCGGTCCCGGTCACCAGCTTGAAGGAGTTGGTGGATCTGGCGAAGGCGAAGCCCGGATACATCACCTATGCCTCGGCTGGGGGGGCTGGCGCGCCGACGCATCTGTCGGTCGAGATGTTCAAGCAGCGCGCCGGGATCGATCTGGTGCACGTGCCCTACCAAGGGGGCGCGCCATCGACCAACGATCTCCTCGCCGGCCACGTCATGATGATGTTCAACAACCCGCTCGGCTCGCTGCAATACATCAAGACCGGCCAATTGCGGGGCCTGGCGGTAACCGGGTTGGAACGGAACCCGCTGGCGCCGGACCTGCCGACGTTGGCTGAACTCGGATATCCGGGCTTCGACGTTGGCACGTGGTTCGCCATCTGGGGCCCGGCCGGGCTGCCGGCGGAAGTCGTCAGGATCGCCAGCGAGGGGATCATGCGCGTCGCCCGCATGCCGGACGTCGAGGACCGCCTGCGCGCCAGTGGCCTGAACTCCATCGGCGGCACCCCGGCGGCCTTGGCCACGGTCATGCGGGTCGATCATGAGCGGTGGGGCAAGGTGATGCGGGAAGCGAAGATCAGCATCGACTGAGCCGCTGCCCCCAACCGCGGTGCGGTCTTGCCGTGATACCGCGGTGCGGTCTCGCCGTGATGGCGCGGCGCGGTCTCGCCGTGATGGCGCCGCCGGACGGTTGGATCGCTGTGGGTCCGGGCCGAAGGCGGTGCGGCAGGGTTGATCGCAAGCGGATGGGTCAGAAGTTGCGGGTGAAGCCACCCTTGATCGGATCCACGCGCAGGAAGGTATGCGCCAGGCTCGGGAAGCGCTTGTCGGCCCCATGCGGGCTTTCGGTCATCAGTTTGTGCTGCACGGCTTCGGCTGTTCTGCCTTGCGTGGTCAGGAGCGCGGCGAGATAGGCATGGGCCTCCTGGTCGTCGAACGCTTTCTCGATGGCTCCCCGCAGCATCCGTTCGGCGTCGGCGGCCTGGCCGTTGGACCACAGCACCAGGCCATGCAGGACCATGACGCGGCCCTGGAGGCCCACCGCCTGGACGGACCGCAATTTCGCGCTGCCGTTCCGGAACAGCCGATCCGCCTCGGCGTGCTGTCGGTCGGCGACCGCGAAGAACGCCTGGTTAAGCTCCATCAACCCGTAAGCGGCTGGTTCGGCGCCAGGTACGATCGCGCCCAGGGCAAATTGCTGGCTCGCCTCCGCCTTGTCGCCTTCCATCATCGCCATTAGCGCCAACAGATTGCGCAGCAGCACGATTTCCGTCGCACCGGCCATACTGGGGTCCCAGGGTTGCGCCAGTCCGGCTTGTGCGGTGGCCTTGCCGCGGGCGAGCGCGGTCGGATTGCCGTTCTGGGCGTTGGCGAAATCGGTGTTGGCCACGCGGAATGGAGCGACGATTTCGGTGGCACGCCGAGCGGCGGTTTCGATGAGGGTGCTGGCGTTGCCGTCGGGTTGGCTGAACACCATGGTGCTTGGGGGTATCGGGTGGGTTGTTGACCACCATGTACATAAGCAGACCCGGGCCTTTGCCGTCCTCCACGATCGCACCGGCGACATTGACGGCATCATCGCGGACCATCGCCTGGACGGAATAGACGACATCCTGAAGGTTTAGCGGCTTTGCCAACGCCATCGGCAGGCTGGGGGCCGAACCGGTCTGGATGGCGGGGGTGGCCAGCAGGGACGGCACGCGGCTGTAGCTGGCAACGCTGACAGCGAACATTTTTTCGGCGACGGGCTGGGTAATGCCGGTGGCTTCCACCGATTTCGGAACCGAGAGCGTGGCGTAGAGGGAGTCGCCAAACAGAGCGGCGTTGCTGACGATTAGCCCCAAAAACAGGCTCGCGACGGTGAGCAGCGTCGTAACATCCATGGAATCCCCCAACGCGTTGGTTGCCTTGGGACTTATCACGGTCTTGGTCCTGGACAAAGCAAAGCCGACCCTTCGCCTTGGCGTCGGCTGTAGCTGATTTGGGCTGGGCGTGGAGGGCGATCATGGGGGCATCGCGGGTGGTCGCAGGTCGTGTCGGTGGACCCGGGGCGGCAAAGCGTCACTTGCAACGGCGCCAGGTATCCGCCATATCCCGCCCGCCCATACTCCGGCGAAAGCTGGGGTGCGGGTAATTCGCACGCGGGGTGCCTTTCCCGTTCCCTGGCTTTGCCCATGGACCGGGTCCGGTGTCGATTTCGGCAACGCCCCGCGGAGGTATAACCGGACGACAGAAAGGAGCACGCCGATGGCGATGCCCGATTTCACCATGCGCCAGTTGCTTGAGGCCGGCGTTCACTTTGGTCACCATACCCGCCGCTGGAATCCGCGCATGGCGCCGTTCCTGTATGGCATCCGCAATCAGGTCCATATCATCGACCTGCAGCAGACCGTGCCGATGCTCGATCGCGCGCTGCGGGCCGTTCGCGACGTGACCGCCGCCGGCGGACGCGTGCTGTTCGTTGGCACCAAGCGCGCCGCGGCCGAACATGTGGCCGACGCCGCCCGCCGCTGCGGCCAATACTACATCAACCACCGCTGGCTCGGCGGCACGCTGACCAACTGGAAGACCATCACTGGCTCGATCAAGCGCCTGCGCCAGATCGAGGAACTGCTGGCTGGCGATACCGGCGGTCTGACGAAGAAGGAAGTGCTGGATATCACGCGCGATCGCGACAAGCTGGAACGCGCGCTGGGCGGCATCAAGGAGATGGGCGGCCTGCCTGACATCCTGTTCATCATCGACACGAACAAGGAGAAGCTGGCGGTCGAGGAAGCCACCAAGCTGCATATCCCCGTCGTGGCGGTGCTGGACAGCAACTCCGACCCCACCGGGGTGACTTTCCCGATTCCCGGGAACGACGACGCGATCCGCGCCATCACGATGTATTGCGACCTGGTCGCGGGCGCCGTGCTGGACGGCATCAGTGCCGAAATGGCGGCTTCGGGCGCCGATATCGGCGCGGCGGAAGACCTGCCGATGGAGGCGATGCCCGAGGAGATGCCAGTGGGGATGCCAGTGGGGATGCCAGTGGGGATGCCCGAAGCGATCGTCGAGCCGGGCATCGAACAAGCCGCTACCGCCTGAACGAAAGCTGGAGAACAGACATGGCCGCGATCACCGCCGCCCTGGTGAAAGACCTGCGCGACAAGACCGGCGCGGGTATGATGGACTGCAAGAGGGCGTTGACCGAAACCGATGGCGACCTGGAAGTCGCGATCGATTGGTTGCGCAAGAAGGGCCTTGCCGCCGCGGCGAAGAAGTCCGGTCGCGTGGCGGCGGAAGGGCTGGTCGCCGTGGCGTCCGGTCCGGGCAAGGCCGCGGTGGTGGAGGTCAATGCTGAAACCGACTTCGTTGCCCGCAATGAGACGTTCCAGGCCTATG
Organism: Asaia bogorensis; assembly: GCA_945861095.1. GTDB lineage: Bacteria > Pseudomonadota > Alphaproteobacteria > Acetobacterales > Acetobacteraceae > Rhodopila. The sequence goes on from CAMATI010000024.1 coordinate 26,369, forward strand.
TCCAGACGGTCGCGAAGATCGCCCTGGACGTTGGCGAGGACATGGAGACGTTGAAGGCCGCGGCGTTCCCCGATACCGGTCGTACGGTGGCGGAAGAACTGACGCATCTGGTCGCGACGATCGGGGAGAACATGAATCTTCGCCGGGTCCGCGTGCTGAGCGTGCCGGAGGGCACGGTCGCGACCTATATGCATAACGCGTTGAAGCCCGGCGTCGGCAAGATCGGCGTTTTGGCCGCGCTCGAAGGACCGGGCGAAATCGCGGTGCTGGAGACCTTGGGGCGTCAGGTTGGCATGCATGTGGCGGCGACCCGGCCGGATGCGCTGGATGTCGATGCGGTCGATCCCGCGGCGTTGGAGCGTGAAAAGGCCGTGCTGTCCGAGCAGGCGCGTGCGTCCGGCAAGCCCGAGAACATTATCGAGAAGATGGTCGAGGGCCGGATCCGCAAGTACTACGAGGAAGTGGTGCTGTTGGAACAGGTCTGGGTGCATGACGGTGAAACCCGTGTGCGCGCCGTGGCGAAGAAGGCCGGTGTCAAGGTGACTGGGTTCGTGCGGTTCCAGTTGGGCGAGGGCATCGAGAAGCCGAAGGAAGACTTTGCCGCGGAAGTGGCGGCCACGGCTGGGGTTTGAAGGGGCGGGGCTTCGGCCCCGTAACTCCGACCAGGGGCGCTGCCCCTGGACCCACCAAGGGCGACGGCCCTTGGAACCCGGACCATGGTCATTTGAATTCCTGGGGCCTACCGGGATGGTGAGAGCTCTGGGTAGGCCCCAGGAATTCAAATGACAAAAAAATCGCATTCCAAAGGCCGCACCTTTGGCGAGGATCCAAGGGGCAGAGCCTCTTGGTGGGGTTCCGGGACAAAGCCCCGCCCTCTCGCAACCTTGTCCCTCCCGGGCGGGACCATTAGGGTGCCGCCCGACTCGCATTCGGCTTCGGGAATCTCATGTCACAGCCTCCGGTCTACCAGCGTGTAATGCTGAAATTGTCGGGCGAGGCTCTGATGGGCCGGCGCGACTACGGGTTGGACACCGAAACCGTCCGTGCGATTGCCAATGACATCCGCGACGTCGTCAACATGGGCGTCCAGGTTTCGGTCGTGATTGGCGGTGGCAACATCTTCCGCGGCGTTTCTGGCGCCGCGTCGGGCATGGACCGTGCCCAGGCTGACTACATGGGTATGCTCGCCACTGTCATGAATGCGCTGGCCATGCAGGCTGCCCTGGAAAAATGCGGTGTCCCCACCCGGGTTCAATCCGCTATCCCCATGTCCAGCGTCTGCGAGCCCTATATCCGCCGTCGGGCCGAACGCCATATGGAAAAGGGCCGTGTGGTGGTGTTTGCCGCTGGAACCGGCAATCCGTTCTTCACCACCGATACGGCCGCGGCGCTTCGGGCCGCGGAGATGCACTGCAACGCGCTGTTGAAGGGGACGCAGGTGGACGGCGTCTATTCCGCCGATCCGCGCAAGGACTCGCATGCCACCCGTTATGAGCAGTTGACCTATCTCGACGTCCTGGCCAACGACCTCGGCGTGATGGACGCCGCGGCGATCAGCCTGGCACGTGAAAACAAGCTACCCATCATCGTATTCAATATCCACGCCCCGGGGGCCTTCGCGCAGGTAATGCGTGGCGAGGGCCGGTTCACCCGGATTATCGAGCAGCAATGACTTGACCAGGAGGCACGGGCATGGCCGCCGCTGACCTAGACACTCTCAAGCAGGACATCACCCGCCGCATGGACGGGGCCATCGAAACATTGAGGCGCGAGTTCGCCGGTCTGCGTACAGGGCGCGCGCATCCGGGCCTGCTGGAACCGGTGAAGGTGCACGCCTACGGCACCGACATGCCTCTGACCCAGGTGGGCACCGTCGGCGCACCGGAGCCGCGGATGCTGACCGTGCAGGTCTGGGACAAGTCGATGGTTACAGCGGTGGAGAAGGCGATCCGCGAATCCGGCCTGGGTCTGAACCCGATGACCGATGGCATGATGGTCCGCGTACCGATCCCGCTACTGACCACGGAACGCCGCAACGAACTGGCGAAGACCGCGAACAAGTATGCGGAAGGCGCCAAGATCGCGGTGCGTGGCGTGCGCCGCGATGGCATGGAGCAGATCAAGGGGCAGGAAAAGAAGCACGTGATCGGAGAGGATGTGTCCAAGACCTGGCAGGACGAGGTGCAGAAATTGACCGATCAGTTCATCAAGCGCATCGATGAATCCCTGGTCGACAAGGAAAAGGACATCCGCCAGGTCTGAGTCCGGACACAAGGTCCGCGATGTCGGCCAACCCGATGACAAGACCGTGACAACGACCGAACCCGCGGCCGGGCGAGAGACCTGCGCGCCCCCCACCCACGTCGCCATCATCATGGACGGCAACGGACGATGGGCCGCCGCTCGGCATTTGCCCCGCATCGCCGGTCACCGGGAGGGCGCCCGCGCGGTGCGGCGCACCATCGAAGCCGCGATCCAGAACGATGTCCGATGGCTGACGCTCTATGCCTTCAGCAGCGAGAACTGGCGGCGTCCGGCGGCCGAGGTTATGGACCTGACAGGACTGCTGCGGCACTATTTAAGAAGCGAGATCGCCGAACTGAGAGCGAACGGCGTGCGGTTGCGCTGCATCGGGGATCGGACGCGCTTCGATCCGGACATCCAGGCCGATCTGGCCAGTGCGGAGGCCGGCACCAGCCATAACAGCCGGCTCAATCTGACGGTGGCGCTGTCTTACGGCGCGCGAGCGGAAATTACCGCCGCCGCCCGCGCCGCCGCCGTCGCGATCCAGGCGGGCACATTGGCGTTGGATCAACTGGATGAAGCGGTGTTCGCCGGCTTCCTGTCGACCGCCGGCATGCCGGACCCAGATCTGGTGGTGCGCACGTCAGGCGAACAGCGCCTGTCCAACTTCCTGTTGTGGCAGGCAGCCTATGCCGAGTTCGTCTTCATGGATGTGCTGTGGCCGGATTTCGGGGCTGAACATTTCGGTGCGGCGTTGAGCGATTTCGCAAAGCGGGAGCGGCGTTTTGGCGCGCGCCCGGCTTGATCCCGGCACGAGGTGACCGCAACCGCCACCTCCCCGCAATGGAGCGACCTGCGACGGCGGGTGCTGTCGGCGGTCATTCTCGCCCCCGCGGTTCTGGCCTGCATCTGGTTCGGCGATTGGCCCTTCGACGCGGTGATGATCCTGGTCGGCGTCGGTCTGGCATATGAATGGGTGCGGATGGGCGGCAATCCGATCCTGGCCTGGCCCGGGGCAGCGGTCGTCGGCGCGGTCCTGCTGGCATCGTTGGCGATGGTGGTCGGCTATCCGGGCGCTGGCCTGGCGATCCTGCTGGCCGGGGGCGTGACCCTGCTGGTGACGCCGAATCAGGGGCGTATGGCGGCTCTGGGCGCGGTTTATATCGGTCTGGGCGTTCTGTCCTTGCTCTGGCTGCGCGGTGACCCGGTCGTCGGGCGGGCCAATCTGTTCTTCGTGCTGGTGGCGATCTGGGCAAGCGATATCGGGGCTTATCTGACAGGGCGGGCATTGGGCGGCCCTCGGCTCGCCCCGTCGATTTCGCCGGGCAAGACCCGGTCGGGCGCGGTGGGCGGTCTGCTGTCGGCGATTCTGGCGTCTGGCATCCTGGCCTATTCGGTGCAGCCTCCCATGTCGGTTGCCAGGCTGATTGTGATCTCCGGCGTGCTGGGGGTGGTCGCGCAGAGCGGCGATCTTTTTGAGAGCATGATTAAACGGCATTTCGGTGTAAAGGATTCCGGGCGTATCATCCCGGGGCATGGCGGTTTGCTGGATCGGCTGGACGCTTTGCTCGCCGCGGCCCCTATCGCGGCTTTGCTGGCATTGATGGCCGGACGTGGAGTAGTTCTTTGGCAATGAACCCTGAACCTCGGGATGCGCCGCGATCCGTCACGATACTGGGCTCGACCGGTAGTGTTGGAACGCAGACGATCGACCTGCTCGCCGCCGCGCCGGACCGGTTCCGGGTGCGTGCGCTGGTGGCTGGCCGCAACGCGAAGCTGCTGGCCGAACAGGCGGTCGCGTTGCGCGCCGAACATGCCGTCGTTGCCGATCCGGCGGCCCTGGCGTCGCTGCGGGACGCGCTGGCCGGCACCGGCATCAAGACGTCGGCCGGTCCGGAAGCGGTGGTGGAAGCCGCCGCGCTTCCGGCGGATTGGACCATGGCGGCGATCACCGGCGCGGCCGGTCTCGCATCCACCCTGGCCGCGATTCGCCGCGGCGCGGTGGTGGCGTTGGCCAACAAGGAAGCCCTGGTCTGCGCCGGGGAGGTTATGCTCCGCGCGGTGCGGGAGGCGAAGGCCACGCTGCTGCCGGTCGATTCCGAACATAACGCGATCTTCCAGTCGCTCGCGGACGGCAATCATGGCGCGATCGAGAAAATCGTGCTGACCGCATCCGGCGGACCGTTCCGCACCTTCAGCCTCCAGGACATGGCGCGCGTGACGCCGGAGGCCGCTTTGCGCCATCCGATCTGGTCGATGGGGGCGAAAATCAGCATCGACTCGGCGACCATGATGAACAAGGGGCTCGAACTGATCGAGGCGGCGCGCCTTTTCACCTTGGACGAAGCAGATATCGGCGTGCTGGTTCACCCGCAATCGGTGATCCATGGCTTGGTATTCTACCATGACGGGTCGGTGATCGCCCAGTTGGGGTCGCCGGACATGCGGATCCCGATTGCCCACACCCTGGCCTGGCCGCGTCGGATGGCGACCCCGTCGCCTCGGCTGGACCTTGCAGCGGTGGCACGGTTGGATTTCGCCGAACCGGACCTGATCCGATTCCCGGCGTTGCGTCTGGCGCGCGATGCCTTGAAGGCCGGCGGTGGCGCGCCAGCGATTTTGAACGCGGCGAATGAGGTCGCGGTGGATTCTTTCCTCAAGCGCCAGATCGGGTTCCTTGATATCGCGGCCACGGTTGACAAAGTGTTGAGCGCGATGGGCACACCGCCGGCGGACACGCTGGAGGATGTGGTTGCCCTCGACCTTGCCGCCAGACGGGCCGCCGAACACGTCACCGCCGCGCGAGCCGCCTGACACCGAACGGGATCCGCCGCCAACCCGTAGGACCGGGCCGAACCAACCGACCGGTCCCGTGTGGGCCGGAACCGCCAGGAGTGTCCCCCAGCCGTGTTTACTGAATTTTCCGACCTGCTTCGGACCGCCGTCGCCTTCGTGGTGGTGCTTGGCGTGTTGGTCTTCGTGCACGAGTTGGGACACTACCTCGCGGCACGCTGGCGGAACGTGAAGGTGGAAGTGTTCTCCATCGGCTTCGGACGTTCCATCACGTCCTGGACCGACCGGCAGGGCACCGTCTGGAAGCTGTCCTGGCTGCCGCTTGGCGGTTACGTGAAGCTGCATGGGCAGGAGCGTCCGGAGGACGTGTCCGATGAGGTCCGCGCCAGTTGGATCCCGGGGCAGACCTTCCACGAGAAGACCGTCGGATCGCGTGCGATCGTGGTGGCCGCCGGTCCGGCCGCCAACTTCCTGCTCGCCATGGTACTGTTCGCGGTTCTCTTCATGGCCGTCGGCAAGCCGGTTACCCAGCCGGTGATCGGGGAGGTGATACCGGATGGCGCCGCCGCGCGCGCCGGGTTGATGGTGGAAGACCGGATCGAGATGATCGCCGGGCAGTCGATTCGCTCGTTCGAGGACATACAGCGGATCATCAGTGCCCGCCCGGCCGAACGGCTGGACATGACGGTTCTGCGCGAAGGCTCCCAGCGCGATATCGCGGTGACGACCGGGTCGCGGGATGCCAACGGCACCAAGGTCGGCCTGTTGGGGATTCGCGGCGGCCGGGTCGAGTATCAGCCGCAGGGGTTCTTCGAGTCGGTGGTTGGCGGCATCTGGCAGACCTGGGCCATCACGACCGATACGCTCAACGGTGTTGCGCAGATGCTGACGGGCGCGCGCGGGACGGAGGATCTGGGGGGGCCGCTGCGAATCGCGCAACTGTCCGGCCAGGTCGCGGGAATCGGCTTTGCCAGCCTGTTGTCTTTCATCGCCGTACTCTCGGTCAATCTGGGCCTGATCAACCTGTTTCCGATCCCGGTCCTGGATGGCGGGCATCTGGTGTTCTATGCGTTCGAGGCGATTCGCGGCCGTCCGTTGCCTCAGCGTGCCCAGGAATACGGGTTCCGGGCCGGATTGGCGGTGTTGGCGACGCTGTTCATCTTCGCCACCTGGAACGATCTGTCGCATATCGGATTGTTTCGCTGGGTTGCCGGGCTGATCGGCTGACGGAAAGGAAGCCTTGGGGCTCTGCCCTCTACAAGCGGGCACGTTGTTAACACTTTAGACCAGGAACGTCGGTAACACAATTCCTGTTTTGTTCTTCTTGGCGTCACCCGGATTGTCCTGGCCCGATCGGGCCAGGACAATCCGGGTGACGCCAAGCAGCGCGCGCCCTGTCTCTGGCTCCCTGCGACCTAGTCGCGTCCAAAACCGCGTG
>CAMATI010000025.1 GCA_945861095.1 Asaia bogorensis
GCGTGAGTTGTCCGCCAGTCACCAACCGCCATCGCCGTTTTCCGGTTCGGCTGGAGCGCCGTTTTCCCGTCCCGGCCTGAACACCCAACGGCAAGGCGGGGGGCCGCGGTCAAGGATGGCCTCGCCCCTTCGCGAGGCCACCGCCGGAGGCGGCGCGCAGCGTCCTTGAGGGCGGCTTCCCGCCTTGCCAGGCTCAGAACAGCCGGGCGCGCCAGCCTATGCGCCAGATGTGGTTGGTTCATCGATCGGAACTCCATTCGCCTCATATCGGGCCAGACAGCGCGGACCATCGAAAATCGCCAACCGCCCATCGGGATATTCGTGCACGCACACCATCGCCTTCACATAATGGCGGCGATGCCGCTGAGCCGGTATTTGCAGAGATGCGCCAGACCACGACACGCAATTGTCGCGACCAACCTGACGATCTTCCTGAACGCACAGTATCTCCGCCAGAGCCACCCCGGCACAGGGGACGAACGCGCTGCCGGACTCCGCGGCTTCTTTGCCGAACCGCGCGTTGTGGTCCGGAACATAGGTCTCGCGCAGATAAATATTCGCGGCCTCCGGTGTCAGAATACCGGCCCGGCGCAACACCGGCGGAAGCCGGTCCTGCAAGGTCCGGAAAACGCGTTCCATCCGCCCGCGGCCCTCGGGAGTATAAGATGGAATGTGACGGATACCGAGTTGCTTCAACGCCCGACCCACCTGAGTGAGCTGCTTCTTGTCCACCGGGCCGCCCGCGACAGGCGTGTGAAAATAATGCGAGCCGCGATCAGTGTAGAACGAACCGAACAGACCGTGCGCCTCTATCGTTTCCTTCAGCCCCAGGAAAGTCGACATCGTGCCTTCTTCCCCGATGAAAAATGCCGAATAAATCCAGCTTGTCGCGTCGTCGATCGTTACGATCAGATCGATATCGTGACCCAGTGCCCCGATCCACCGATGTGTCGAACCATCCTGAAACAGCAGCATCCCAACCATCGGGCGACGCACCCGCTTTTTGCGATGCCTGCCACGCGCGGGCGCCGGATGCGCATCTCCCGACTTCTGTAACGCCAGACGGGTCACCGTGTAGCCAAGGGTATAATTGTGGTCGCGGCGCAACTCTTCGTGGAAGTGCTTAACGGTGAAGTCGGCGTATTCCTCTTTGTAGAGGCGCCGCATCCGCGCCAGTTCGCTCTCCGGAGCCCGCCGGTCCGAAACCCGGCCAATCCGCTTGTCGCGCAGGCCGTCCACGCCCTCCGTTTCGTAGCGAACGCACTGGCGACGGAAATGGCGCCCCGACAATCCCAGAAGCTCACCAGCTTCTTCGGCCGTCAGACGGCCCTTCTTGTAGCGCTCATGCGCCTCCTCGAAGCGCCTCACGTGCGCCTCCCACAAAACATGATACCGAACCATCCCCAGTCTCCAGAACAGACTGCGAACAATTCGGACAACTCATGCGCTTCAAACCGCGGACAACTGACGCGCTCCCTACACTAACCACTGGCATGCCCTTGCCCCCCGCCCGCAGGCGCGACACATTCCCGCCATACAAGAAGAGGGTGCGACCCATGGATTTCGACCTGTTCGTGATCGGCGGCGGTTCCGCCGGCGTGCGGTGTGCGCGCATTTCCGCCGGGCATGGCGCCCGCGTCGGCGTGGCCGAGGAACGGTTCTGGGGCGGCACCTGCGTCAATATCGGCTGCGTGCCCAAGAAGCTGTTGGTGCAGGCCGGCGAATATGGTGGCTGGGCCGACGACGCCGCCGGCTTCGGTTGGACGATCCAGAAGGGGCCGCACGACTGGTCCAAGCTGATCGCCGCCAAGGACCGAGAAATCACCCGGCTGGAAGGCATCTATCGCCGCCTGCTGAACGGCGCCGGTGCCACGATTTTCGACGCGCGGGCGGTGTTCATCGACCCCCACACGCTCGATGTGGGTGGCAAACGCATCACGGCCGAGAAAATCGTCATCGCCACCGGCGGCCATCCGGTGCGCCCGCCGATCCCCGGTGCGGAACTGGGCATCATCTCCGACGATGCGTTCTATCTGGAACGGATGCCGAAGCGCATCGCGATCGTCGGCTCGGGCTTCATCGCGGTGGAGTTTGCCGGGATTTTCAGTGCTCTCGGCGCGGAGGTACATCTGATTTATCGCCAGACGCTGCCCCTGCGCGGCTTCGACCAGGATGTCCGGGAAAGCCTGGCGGAGGCGTTGGCAACCCAGGGCGTCATCCTGCATCCGGGCTGCCAGCCGGAAAAGCTGGAAGCCGCCGGCGACGGTCGCGTACTGACCTTCGGGCAAGGCCAGAAAGTTGAGGCCGACCTGGTGTTCTTCGCGACCGGACGCAAACCCTCCACCGCCGGGATCGGGTTGGAGCAGGCCGGCGTCACCACGAACGCGGCCGGGGCGGTGATCGTCGACGACAACCTGCGGACCGCGCAGCCGCATATCTTCGCCATGGGCGACGTCACCGACCGGGTGAACCTGACCCCGGTCGCGACGGCGGAGGGCCATGCCCTGGCGGACACGCTGTTCGGCAAGAACCCGCGCGGCGTGTCGCTGCGCAATATCCCTTCGGCCGTGTTCTCGACCCCGCCGGTGGGCACCGTCGGGCTGACCGAGGAGGAAGCCGCGGCGGAAGGCCCGGTCGATGTCTATGTCACCAAATTCACCCCGATGCGTCACACCCTGTCGGGGCGCACGCGCAAGACCATGATGAAACTGGTGGTGGATCAGGCCAGCCAGAAAATCCTCGGGGCCCATATGGTGGGCGAGGATGCCCCGGAGATCCTGCAAGGCCTGGCGATTGCGGTGGTCATGGGCGCCACCAAGGCCGATTTCGATCGCACGATCGGGATCCATCCGACCGCGGCGGAGGAGTTCGTGACCCTGCGCACCCGGACCCGGGTCTCTGGCGTGGCCAAGGCAGCGGAGTAGGGCGCCCGCCCAACGCGGGCACCTTCGCGTCCTTCTTTGTGAACGATCCCTAACGCCGCGGCCACCGTCGCGACAAATGCTATATGTCAAATATACCGTGCGCTGGATGTTAGCCCGGCGCGTCTCAAAGGAGACACGCGATGAGCGATACGGTATCCGCGACGGCAGGCTGGGGTCCCGGCGACACGGAGTTGAGCTTCGTTACGCCGTCCAGCCTGGCAACCCAGCCGTCAGGGGTCGATCAGGGCGGGAACTTCCATGTGTCCGGCGGCAACCAGACATCCGCGGCCGAACCGGGTCTGATCGTCCAGTTCACCACGATCACGCCGGACTTCGTGGGGCTGCTGCCCGACATCCTGCCCCAGGTCGCCGAAGTCGGCTCGGTCGCCTATGCCGTGACGACACCGTCCGGCCCGATGTCGGTGATCGTGGAGTTTCAGACCCGCGACACGGGAGTTCGGTTCGGCTGAACGATCGGCCTCGGTTTCCAGACCCAGGATCCACGTGGCACGGGATGCCCGGGCCTGGCAGCCGCGGTCTATGACGGACAGTCCGATTGGCGCTTTCGCGAACGCCCCCCTACAATCCGCCCGCCAACAAGAGCGGTAACGGCTCGGTGGGAGGAATATCTTGAAACGACGCAATTTTCTGGCAACAGCCGCAATAGCCCCACTCGCTCGGCCGGCCATCGCCGCCGGGAACAAGCCGCTGATCTTCGTCCCGCAGGCCAACCTCACCAGCCTGGACCCGGTCTGGACCACCGCCACGGTGACCCGCAATTTCGCCTTGATGGTCTACGAGACCCTGTATGGCCGCGACGAAGCCTTCGAGCCGCAGCCGCTGATGGTCGAAGGCCATGTCATCGAGGACGACGGCAAGCGCTGGACCATGCGCTTGCGGGATGGCCTGGTCTGGCACGACGGCACGCCGGTGCTGGCGCGCGACTGTGTCGCATCCCTGCAACGCTGGTTGAAGCGCGATGCCAGCGCACCGGTGATCCATGCCCGCGTCGATGCGATCGAGGCCAAGGACGATCGCACCCTGGTCTGGCGGCTCAGCCGGCCATTCCCGCTGCTGACCCGATTCCTGTCGAAGGTGCAGCCAGCCCCGGTGATGATGCCCGAGCGGATCGCTTCCACGGTCGATCCGTTCAAGCAGGTGACCGAGGTCGTCGGCTGCGGGCCGTTCCGCTTCCTGCCCGGCGATTACGTGTCCGGCAGCCATGCGGCGTTCGCCCGGTTCGACCGGTATGTCCCGCGCCAGGAGCCGGCCTCCTACAATTCGGGCGGGCACAAGGTTTATGTGGATCGGGTCGAATGGAAGGTGGTGCCCGACGCGGCCACCGCCGCCAACGCCCTGGCCTCTGGGGAGGTCGACTGGCTGGAATTGCCGCAGCCGGACCTGATCCCGATGCTGAAGCGCAACGCCGGGGTGACGACCGGGCAGTTGGACATCTACGGCACGATCGCGCTGCTGCGGCCGAACCACATCACCGGCCCGACCGCCAATCCTGCCATCCGGCGGGCGATGCTGGCGGCGATCGACCAGAAGGAGTGCATGATCGCGGCGATGGGCGAGGACCCGGCCACCTGGCGCGCGCCCATTGGCTTCTTCGTCCCGGGCATGCCGTCCGCCACCGAGGCCGGCATGGACAATGTCCGAAACCGGAAAACCGTCGATCAGGTCAAGAAGATGCTGGCGGACGCCGGCTACAAGGGCGAGCGCCTGGTGGTCATGCATCCCACCGATCAGGTCGTCTACAACGCCTTCATCACCGTTGCGGTCGACGCCCTGCGCAAGGTGGGAATGAACATCGACGAGCAGATGACGGACTGGGGCACGGTCGTGCAGCGCCGCACGTCCAGGGAGCCATTGGACAAGGGCGGCTGGTCGCTGTTCCCGGCCGGTGCGCCGGCGCCGGAGTTCACGTCTCCGCTGTTGTCCAACCCGATGCGCAGCAACGGCCCGAAAGCGTGGTTCGGCTGGCCGGACGATCCGCGGATCGAGAACGCGCTGGCCGCCTGGATCGATGCGGGCAGCGATGCCGAACGGCGGAAGCTGGAGGCCGACTATCAACTCGCCGCCTTCGATTCGGTGCCGATCATCCCATGCGGCCAGTACATGCCGCACGCCGCCTGGCGGAAGAACGTGACCGGACTGCTGCGGGGATCCGCCCCGGTATTCTGGGGGGCGCAGAAGGCATAGAGTGGCTTGTTTGTTAATATGTCGTAATGAACGCGGCAAGCCGGGGTGCTGGCGCGGAGGAAGATCTTGCGTGCAAATACATGCGGGAGACGTTGACCGTGCCCAGGACGCCGGTCAGTGCGACCGCTTCGGGCCCACCCCATGATATTGCGTGCGATACGCTACCGCGCGGTTTTGTCTGAATGGGTCTTCCGGCCAAGGGTGGTCAGGTCAAAACGGGACGACGCCCCAGGAGCACGAAAGCTCCGCTTGACCGACATGGCCTGCGTCGCTGGATCGGGGGCTGCCTTCGCACCCCCCTATCCGTCAGAGCCAGGAATTACGGACACGAAGGGCAGCAAGCCAGAGCCGGAGCCGCCATTGCTGCCGTGCTGACCGCGAAAACCAGAACGGCGAAATAGATTTTCTTCATGGGATAAAACTCCTGATTGGGACGTGTCCTCATACACCATAAACGCGGCCATTGCCATCCTGACGTTGCGCTCAAAAGCGCGCGCTTTTGAGCGCCTATCTGGGCGTGTGCGGCTGAGTGGATCAGAAAGTAGCGTACCACGAATGGCCGCTGATTGGCCGCCGCGATGTGCAATTAAATTTTGCCATTGCGGGCTGTGGCCTAATCTTATGTCGCGCGGTCTCTTCGCAAAAGTGGGGTCACGGCACGATTGGTAGCGATCGTGCCGTGACCCGATACAGGAAGAACACGCCAGACACACGGCTTGTCGACGCGCAACAGGATCGGACATTCCTGGGCATCGTCTGACACCTGTTGGGGCCGGGACGCTAGAGCGGTTTCACCCTGACTGGAAACGGAAAACGGAAAACCGCTCTAGCTCTGTGTTTAATCGCATGATTCACGCACTGTTACGTTCCGCTCAGCACGATCATGCTTTAGATCGTGGCGAACTTCGCGCCCGACAATCCCGCGATCAGCCAGACCGCCCCGGGAACTTCAGCCGGACGGCCGGCGAGGAGCTTGACCAGCGCATAGGCGATGAAGCCCAGGCCGATCCCGGTGGCGATCGAGAAGGTGAGCGGCATTGCCAAGGCGACGATCACCGCGGGCACGAAGTCCGTCACGTCGTTCCAGTCGATCTCTGCCAGGCTGCTCGCCATCATGCAGGCCACGAACAGCAGGGCCGGCGCGGTGGCGAAGGCGGGGATTGATGTGGCCAGCGGCGCGAAGAACAGGGTCGCCAGGAACAGCACGCCGACCACGACGGCGGTCAGCCCGGTGCGCCCGCCGGCCTGGATGCCCGCCGAACTTTCGATATAGCTGGTGGTGGTGCTGGTGCCGAGCGCGGCCCCGACGATGGCACCGCCGCTGTCGGCCAGGAGCGCTTCGCGCAGCCGCGGGATGGAGCCGTCCTTGTTCAGCAGGCCGGCTTTCCGCGTCGTGGCAATCAAGGTGCCGGCGTTGTCCAGCACATCCATCAGCAGGAACGTCAGAACCACCACGACCACGCCGAGTTGCAGCGCGCCGGCGATATCCATCGCCAGGAAGGTCGGGGCCAGGGAAGGCGGGGCGGAGACAATGCCCTGGAACTGGGTCAGACCCAGCGGAATGCCCAGCAGCGCCGTGGCGACGATGCCGATCAGGATCGCCGCCGTGATCTTGCGCGCGGCCAGACCGGCGATGATCACGAACCCCAGGCAGGACAGCAGTGTCGTGGGCGTGCCGAGATGGCCCAGCGTGACGAGGGTGGCGGGGTCATCGACGACGACTCCCATTTCCTTGAGGCCGATCAATCCCAGAAACAGCCCGATCCCGGCGCCGATGCCCAGTTTCAGGGAAAGCGGAATGGCGTTGATCAGCCACTCCCGGATCCGGAACAGGCTGATTACTAGGAACAGCAGGCCAGACAGGAACACGGCGCCGAGGGCGACCTGCCAGGACAGACCCATGCCTTTGACCACGACGAACGCGAAATAGGCATTCAGCCCCATGCCGGGCGCCATTGCGATCGGGAGATTGGCGAGCAGCCCCATGGCCACGGACCCGATCGCGGCGGCAAGACAGGTCGCGACAAAGGCTGCACCGTGGTCGATTCCCGCCGCCGCCAGGATGCCGGGATTGACCACGACGATATAGGCCATGGTCAGGTAGTTGGTCAGCCCGGCCAGAATCTCGGTGCGGATGGAGCTGCCCGGATGGCTGTCAAGAGCGTCGAGATTGAACATCGAACGGCCTCGCTTCAGCCCCCGGCGACACCCTGGGTGTTGACGAATACCGAATAAAGACCGTGGCTGGCCGTCATCACCAGACGGTTCCGCCACCGCCCGGCAAAGCACACATTGGCGCAACGCTCGGGGAGTTGGATGTGCCCGATCGTGGCGCCAGCATTGTTGAACACGCGCACGCCGTCCAGGTCGTCCGTGCCCATGCCCCAGCCGCACCACAGATTGCCGGCGACATCCACGCGGAAACCGTCCGGCGTGCCCGAGCCGGCATCGATAAACACGCGATTATTGGCCAGTCTCCGCCCGCTATCGACCACATCGAAGGCGCGGATCAACCGGTTTGGATGACCGCGGGACGCGACGACATACAGGATCGACTCATCGGGGGAAAACGCCAGGCCGTTCGGGCCTTCGATATCGTCGGCGACCATGCTGGCTTGCCCGGTCTGCTCGTCGATGCGCCACACGGCGGCCGGCATCTCGGACTCGGCTTTCTCGCCCTCGTAATAGCCGCTGATGCCGAACACCGGATCGGTGAACCAGATCGAGCCGTCCGAGTGCACGACCACGTCGTTGGGCGAATTCAGCCGCTTGCCGTTGAAGCTTTCCATCAGCGTGGTCAAGGTGCCGTCGTATTCGGTGCGCACAACGCGCCGGCCGCGATGCTCGCAGGTGATCAGGCGGCCCCGGCGGTCGCGGGTGTTGCCATTGGCGTTCCAGGAGGTTTTGCGGAACACGCTGACGGCGCCGGTCTCTTCTTCCCATTTCAGGATGCGGTCGTTGGGGATGTCGCTCCAGAGCACATAGCGGCCGTCGCCGAACCAGACCGGGCCTTCCGCCCATCGGCAGCCGGTGTAAAGGCGCTCGACCGAGGCCATGGGCAGGCGGAACTGGTTGAAGCTCGCGTCCAGCACCTGGACCCGCGGATCGGGATAGCGCGCGTTCGTTTCCCACATGGCCGATTTCCCCTTGGTTGTCGGGTGTGGATGGTAACGGGGTGAGCGGGGACGGCAAGTCGGGACGGCGCATCTGGGACGGAGCATCTGGGACGGAGCATCTGGGACGGCGCATCTGGGACGGCGCATCGAAAGCGCGCGGGGGCGGGGAGGGCGCCATGGCGTCGATTTTCGCTGAAGCGACGGCCCCGCGGTTGCGCGGGAACCCGACCTCCCGCACCATGGAATCAACCGGCCGAACAGATACCGGGATGGGAGAATATCAGCGATGTCCACCGTTATACGTAGCCTTTTAGCGCTTACCCTGCTGGCGGGATTGGCGGTGCCCGCCGCCATGGCCCAGGACAACTGGCCGACCAAACCGGTCCGCATCATCGTCAACTTCACCCCCGGCGGATCGACCGACAATGTGACCCGGCCCTATGCGGATCGGCTGTCTCGCGCTTTTGGCCAGCAGTTCGTGATCGAGAACAAGGCCGGCGCGTCCGGCACCATCGGGATCGAGGCGGGGGTCCGATCACCGCCGGATGGATACACGCTGTTCGTCACCGGTTCGCCGGTGGTGACGATCGTGCCGCAGGCGCGCAAGGTGACGTGGGACCCGTTCAAGGACATGGCGCCGGTCGCGCATATCTCCGATTACATGCTGCCGATCGCGGTGCATCCGTCAGTGCCGGTCAACACGATCCAGGAACTCGCCGCCTATGCCAAGGCCAATCCGGGCAAGCTGAATTGCGGCTCCTCCGGCCTGGGGACCCTGACGCATGTGATCTGCGAGAGCCTCAGCCGGTCCGCCGGGATCGACAACCTGCATGTGCCGTATCGCGGCGGGGCGGATGCGCTGAACGATTTCCTGGCTGGCATCATGCAGATCCATTCGGAGCCGAATGTCCTGCCGCATGTCAAAGCCGGGAAGGCCAAGTTGCTGGCCATCGCCGATCGGCAGCGTCATCCTGACTACCCGGATGTGCCGCTGATCTCGGAGGCTTATCCGGCGATCAACATCGTCGGCTGGTATGGGATTTTCGCACCCGCCGGAACGCCGCAGGCGATCATCAACCGGGTGAACGCGGAGGCGACGAAGATCGCCGCATTGCCAGAGATCGCCACGCAGTTTCGTGGCCTGGCGCTGCGCCCGGAATCCGGACCGCCCGAAGCGCTCGCCGCCCTGCTGAAGGCGGATTACGAGCGTTACGGCAAGCTTGTGAAGGAGCTCAACCTGCGGCTGGATTGAACCTGGACCCGGGTGGCGTGCCACCCGGGGACGCGGTTCAGCCGGGCATCTTCGGGAATCTGTGCATCTGTCCCTGCAACGACACCCAGGGCTGGGCGCTGTCGCAATAGATCTCCATGCCCGGCTTCACCCAGGATGGATCGTCCAGCGAGCCGGCACCGATCATGGTGACGCCCGGGAAGGCATCCGCCTCATGCGTGATGCCGGAACCGCATTCCGGGCAGAAATGCTTGTGCGTCTGCTTGCCGCTGTCGGCGGTGGCGGTGTAGGTCTTGATCTCACCGGTGACGGTCACTTCGTTGCTGGGCATGCCGATGACGATAGCGAAGGCGCTGCCGGTTTCCTTTTGGCAGTTGGTGCAGTGGCACACACCGGTGAACGCCGGTTCGGTGTTGGCGCTGAACGTGACCTTGCCGCAGCGGCAGCTTCCATGCATCGCGGGCATATCCTGGCTCCTTGTTTGTCTTGTGACGGGGGAACTATGGCATGGCGCGCGCCTCGGTGCCATGCGGTCATGCATGTCTCACGATAGCTGACGCGCCGAGGAATTTGCCGATGCACCGGGCATGCCGATAGTATGGCGCATGGGTATCGTCACTCTTGCCGAACGGAAAGCGGCCGAGGCCGCGCGCCGCGGCCGCGCGGTGGACGGCATACGGGCGGCATTATCGACCTACGCGCGTGCCCATGGTGGGCGCTTCCTGCTGTTCGGATCCGCGGCGCGCGGCGGCATGCGCTATCATAGCGATGTCGACATTCTGTTGGATTTTCCGCCGACGGCACAGGCCGCGGCCTGGCGCTTCGTGGAGTCCGTGTGCGCCGAGCAGGGCCTGGATGCCGACATCATGCCGCTGGCGTGGTGCGACACCCGGTTCCTGGACCATATTCGGCCCGATATCGTGGTGCTGGGATGAGCGACGCAAGGTGGTTGGAAATCGACGCGGCCGTAGCGTCGGCGGTGCATCATTTTTCCGGCGCCTGCACGATCTACGATCGGCTTCCGCATCCGTCCGACGACAACGATGCCTATATGGCGGAAATGGCGTTCATGCACGCCATGCAGGCCGGGCACACGTCCCTGGAATCCGCGCTGTTGCGGATTCTCAATTTGTTCGCGGAAGAGCCGCCGACCGGGTCGCACCGGCACGCGGACCTGATCCGCAGGGCCGTTCGGCCGGTAGGCGACAGGCCCGCCATCCTGACGGGGGCGGTTGGCGACGCCGCCGACGAAACGCGCCAGTTTCGCAATGTCGCAGCGCGTGCCTACGACAATTTCAAAGCCGAGCGGGCGAGGGAGGCGGTGGCCGGCGCCGGCCTGCTGGCGAAGGAACTGGCACCGTCCATCGCGGCGTTTCGCGCTCTGGTCGACCCCTAGCGGGCAGGCCACGCCCCAGCCGGCATCAATCGATCACGATCCGGGGTCCCACCCCTCGGGCAACGCCGACGCCGGACACCTTGTCCCACACCCGGCGCGCCAGGGCGTCATAGGCGCGCGCGCCCTCGCTTTCCGGCGCGGAGGCGGCAATCGGCGTGCCGGCATCGGCCGCGACGCGTATATCCAGCAACAACGGGATCTCTCCCAGGAACTCCGTGCCGAGCCGCTCCGCCTCGGCCCGGGCGCCGCCATGCCCGAACACGTCGGACCGGTGGCCGCAATTGGGGCAGCAGAAAAAGCTCATGTTCTCCACCAGGCCCAGCACGGGCACCCGGGTCTTTTCGAACATGCGCACCCCGCGGCGAGCATCGATCAGCGCGATATCCTGCGGCGTGGACACGATCACCGCCCCGGTCAGCGCCACGCGCTGCGCCATGGTCAACTGGGCATCGCCGGTGCCAGGCGGCATGTCGACCACCAGAATGTCCAGCGGCCCCCACTCGACCTGGCCCATCATCTGTTCCAGCGCGCCCATCACCATGGGGCCGCGCCAGATCATCGGGGTTTCCTCATCCACCAGAAAGCCGATCGACATGCAGGACAGGCCCCATGCCTGCAACGGGATCATCTTGTCCTTCCGCACCTCCGGCTTCCGACTCACCCCCAACATCCGCGGCAGGCTCGGCCCATAGATATCCGCGTCCAGCAGCCCGGTGCGGTGCCCCTGGCGCGCCAGAGAGACAGCCAGGTTCACGGCAACAGTGGATTTGCCGACCCCCCCCTTGCCGGAGGCGACAGCCACGATCGCCTTGACGTCCGGCAACAGCAACGCCTTCTGCGCGCCGGCCGCACCTGGCCCCGGCCCACCTGGCCCTTGTCCCCCTGGCCCTTGTCCCCCTGGTCCATGTCCACCCGGCCCATGCGAGTGACCGGCATGGGAATGGCCATTCCCACCACGGGCCGCGGCGGGCGGCGCGGCGGACTGCGCCTTATGCGCCGTCAACACCACGGTCGCGTTGGTCACGCCCGGGTGGCGGTTCAAAATCCCCTCGGCCATCCGCCGAGCGGGTTCCATCGACGCGGCCTGGGCTCGATCGGTCAGCAGCGACACCTGCACCAGTCCGCCGCGCACCTCGATGCCGTCGACCAATCCGGCTGACACGATATCCCGACCACTTTTAGGATCTTTGATCGTGCGCAGCGCGTCGCGGAGCGCCTCGGGTGAAGGATTCGTCATGT
Source organism: Asaia bogorensis (assembly GCA_945861095.1). Lineage (GTDB taxonomy): Bacteria > Pseudomonadota > Alphaproteobacteria > Acetobacterales > Acetobacteraceae > Rhodopila. The sequence continues at coordinate 12,112 of CAMATI010000025.1, forward strand.
GCTTGCAAACCTTTCGCAGTCAGTCGATAAGCCCCGGGAGAGTTACGGCAGATAATGCGGCGTCGTGCGGGCCATGCTTCGGATATGGCGCATGATCGCGTCTCCGCCAACGGTCCGCCTGAAACACAACCTTGCAGGAGCATCATAGTCCCCATGCCTTGGAATAATGGTGGCCCGAGTCCATGGGGCAATCCCGGCGGTTCTTCCGGCGGTTCGGGTGGTGGTGGCAATCAACCTCCCCCGGGCGGTCCTCCCGGAGGGCCTCCAGGGGGGCCATGGGGTGGCGGCGGCGGCAATGACGACCGCCCAGGTGGCCGGCGGCCGCAAGGCCCGTTTGGCGGCGGCGGCGGCCCGGCCCCCGATCTGGACCGGCTGATCGCCCAAGCCCAGGCGCTCCTGCGGGGGCTGTTCGGTGGCGGCGGCCAGGGAGGCGGCCCAGGCGGCCCAGGCGGCGGCTTCGGTGGCGGGGCGCCGGCCTGGTTGGGCAGCGGACGGGCGCTGATAATTCTGGCCCTGGGTGTCGTCGCGATCTGGATAGGCCTCGGCTTTTATCGCGTGCAACCCGACCAGCAAGGCGTGGTGCTGCGATTCGGTGCCTATTCTCACTGGACCCCGCCCGGCCTGCACTGGCATCTGCCCTGGCCGATCGAACGGGTGGTGACCCCGGCGGTCACCTTCATCAACAAGACCGAAATCGGCTTCCGTTCCCCCGTGTCCGGCCGTATCGACCCCTCTCGCGACGGAGCCAACCGCGACGTGCTGGCCGAAAGCCTGATGCTGACCGGGGACGAGAACATCATCGACATCGATATCTCTGTCTTCTGGCGCATCAACAACGCGGCCAATTACCTGTTCAATGCCCGCAACCCGGATGCCCTGGTGCGCGGCGTGGCCGAAAGCTCTATGCGGGAAGTGATCGGTCGCACGCCGATTCAGCCCGCCCTGACCCAGTTGCGCGCGCAGATCGAAGCCGACGTGTTCCGCCAGACGCAGCAAATCCTGGACCGCTACAAGGCGGGCGTTGAAATCACGCAGGTGCAGTTGCAGAAGGTCGATCCTCCCGCGGCGGTGATCGAAAGCTTCCGTGACGTGCAGCGCGCCAACACTGACGCCGAGCGCATGCGCAACGAGGCCGATTCCTACAGGAACGACGTCGTGCCCAGGGCGCGAGGCGAATCGGCGCGTATCATGGCGGAAGCCGAGGGCGCGAAACTTGCCTCCGTGTCGCAGGCGACCGGTCAGACGCAGCGGTTCGAGAGCATCCTGAAGGCCTATGAGCAGGCCAAGGACGTGACCACGCGCCGCATGTATCTGGACACGATGCAGGAAATCCTGACGCGCACGCAGACCCTCGTGGTGGACGATCGCATGCGTGGCCTGGTGCCGTTCCTGCCGTTGAACATCCCGCCATCGGCCACGCCTCGGACAGGAATGAACCAGCCAGGAACGCCCGCTCAGCCCATGGGAGCCGCGCGATGAACAAGTTATCGATGGCCGGAATCGGCCTGGTCGTCGCGATCGGTGCCGTGGCCAATGCCAGCCTGTTCACGGTGGAGCAGACCGAGCAAGTGTTGATCGCGCAGTTCGGCCAGGTGGTCCGGTCGATCAACGAACCTGGATTGCACGCCAAGGTGCCGCTGATCCAGAACATCATTCCGTTCGACCGGCGCCTGCTGAATGTCGAACTCCCTGGTGAAGAGGTCATTCTGGGCGACCAGCGGCGCCTGATCGTCGACAGCTTCACCGTCTTTCGCATTACCGACCCGCTGCGCTTCTACCAGGCGATCGGACCGGTGCCCGACGGTATCCGCGGCCGCCTGAACTCCATCGTCACCGGCAGCCTGCGTCGTGTCATGGGTAACAACACGCTGTTGGATGTGCTGTCCGCCGATCGTGAAAGGATCATGGCGACCATCCGCACCCAGGTGAACACCGAGATGCAACAGTTCGGCGTTTCCATCGAGGATGTGCGTATCCGCCGAGCGGATCTGCCGGAAGAGAACACGCAGGCGATTTTGTCGCGGATGCAGTCCGAACGCCAACGTGTGGCGTCCCAGGCCCGCGCCGAGGGCGCCGAGGCGTCGGCGAAGATTCGCGCCGAAGCCGATCGGGAACGGACGGTGTTGCTGGCGGAAGCCCAGGCGACGGCGAGCAAAGTCCGCGGCGAGGGCGAAGCGGAGGCCACCAATCTTTATGCACGCTCCTTCGGCAAGGACCCGACATTCTTCAGCCTCTGGCGCACCCTCGAAGGCTATCGCGAGGTCTTCAACGGCGGCAACGCTCGGCTGGTCCTGACGCCGGACAACGATTATCTGCGCTATCTGCAATCCCCGCCCGCGGCATCGGTGGCGCCGTAACCGGTTGTCGGCGCCCAGGGAGGGCCGTATTTAATCGGGCCACGCGCGACTCTATCCTTTCGCGCGTGGCCTGCCCAAACCGTCATGGGCCATGACGGCGTTGTCGAGGCGAACACGGCACGTCGTGGATTGCGGGCTCGCTCGCGCCATGACACGGAAAAACTCGGACGCAACACCCGTATCGTGTGGTCAATATTGCGTGTTGCGTCGGTTGAAACACGGTTCCCGCCACGTCCACGCCTGATCGTGGCAACCGGTCAATGATCGTCATCGCCTCGTCCACCATCGATCCCGTTCGGGTGCTTGCCCGCCGCCGGACCAATCAGGCGGGCGCCGATCACGGCGGTGCGAGAATCGGTGCCGTTTCGACGCGGCGCGTGATACTCGTTGATGCTCGTGCCACTTGTCGCGCAACCTTCCGGTTTGCCCCCTATCCGTTGCGGGCACCGGTCCCACGGACCATATGCGGCCCAGTCACCAGGAAATTGTGATCATGCGCCTCCTCCATTCCTATCCCGCCCGATCGGTTCTGCTGGGCCTGTCGTTGATTTTGGCGGCTCCGCTGTCCGTGACCGTGCCAACGGGGCACGTCCTGGCGGCGCCCGCCCCGGAAAGCTTCGCCGATCTGGCCGCGAAATTGTTGCCCGCCGTGGTCAATGTTTCGTCGGTCCAAACCCCGCAAGCGCGACAGGGCAACCAGAATCCCGGCCCGGAAATGCCGCTCTTCCCGCCGGGATCGCCGTTCGAGCAATTCTTCAAGGATTTTTTCAATCGCAACCGCCCGCCCGGCGGCCGCGGCGAAGCGCAACCCCGCCAGCAAGACCGGCCGGAGCGGCGCGCCCAGAGCATGGGATCGGGCTTCGTCATCGATCCGTCCGGCCTGATCGTGACCAACAACCACGTGATCGACGGCGCCGACGAAGTCTCCATCACGTTGCAGGACAACACGACCCTGAAAGCCGAAGTGGTGGGTCGGGATGAGAGCACGGATCTGGCGTTGCTGCGGGTAAAGCCGGAAAAGCCGCTGATTTCGGTGGAATTCGGCGACTCCGACAAGGCGCGGGTCGGCGATTGGGTCGTGGCGATCGGCAACCCGTTCGGACTGGGCGGTTCGGTGACCGCGGGCATCGTCTCGGCGCGTGGGCGGGACATCAAGTCCGGGCCGTATGACGATTTCATCCAGACCGACGCGGCGATCAACCGGGGCAACTCGGGCGGACCGCTGTTCAACATGGAAGGCAAGGTGATCGGCATCAATACGGCGATCTACTCGCCGTCCGGCGGGTCGATCGGCATCGGGTTCTCCATCCCATCCAAGATCGCCGCCAATGTCATCGCCCAGTTGCGTGATTTCGGTCAGGCGCGCCGGGGTTGGCTGGGCGTGCGCATTCAGCAGGTCACGCCGGAAATTGCCGAGAGCCTGGGGCTGAAGGATGCGTCGGGCGCGATGATCGCCGGGGTGAACGAAGGTGGCCCAGCGGACAAGGCGAAGATCCGTGCCGGTGACATTGTCCTGAAATTCAACGATCAGGACGTCAAGACGATGAATACCCTGCCGCGAATTGTGGCCGATACCGATGTTGGCAAGCAGGTGCCGGTCGTGGTCTGGCGCGACGGCAAGGAAATGACCGTCACCGCGACGTTGGGGGAGCGGCCGAACGACGCGACATTGGCCTTGGCGGAGCCGGGCGCGAAGGGCGCCGAAACCAGCAAGGTCGTGGACCTGGCCGGCCTGGGGATGAAGATCGCCCCCCTGGCGAATGACACGCGGGAGAAGTTCCAACTCGGGGCGGATCAGAAAGGCGTGGTGATCACCGACGTGACGGCCGGCGGGTCGGCGTCGGAAAAGAACCTGAAGCCGGGCGACGTCATTCTGGAAGTCCAGCAGAACGAGGTTTCATCGCCGGCGGATGTGGCGAAGCGGGTCGAGGCGGCTCGGAAACAGGATCGCAAATTCGTGCTGATGCTGATCCAGCGGCGCGATGGCGTGCAATACGTGCCGCTGTCCCTGGCGGCCCCGAAGGGGAAGGGATAGGGCCTGGGTTTGGGGCGGGGATTTCTTCCCGCCCTAAGCCAGCCGCAAGCTGACCTTCGGCAACGGCGGGAATTCCACCGTGATCGTCCCTGGCCCGCTCAGCCAGATCGGCGGCACGACGCTGCCGAGCAGCACGACCTGTCCGGCTTTGAGGCCGCCAAATGCGGCGGCGACCGATGATGCCGCCAGCCAGGCCAGGCAGTTGAACGGATGGCCCATCAGGTCCGCGGTGACACCCTCGTCACGCAGCGTGCCATCCACGGAAATCCGGCCTCGCAGCGCGCCGGTGTTCAGGGTGTGCCAGTCGACCCCGCCCAACGCCCCGACCACTGCCCCGACCACTGCGGCGGCATGGTACATCTGGTCGCCGATCAGGGTCGGTGTGCCCAGCGCCTTCAGGTCGTCATAGCGGTTCTCGACGATTTCCATCGCGGCGAAGAAATCGCCGACCGCGTCTGCGGCCTGTTGCGGGGAACACGGTCCCGGCGGCAGGTCTTTCGCCAGGCGCACCGCGACCTCGCATTCCACTCCAGGGTTGATGAAGTCGGAGAAGCGCAGGTCGGCGTGGGTGTGATGGACGTTCGCCCGCTCCATGAACCCGGCGACCGGCCCATCGATCCCGAGATAGTCCTGCATACGCTTGCCGGTCGCGCCGATTTTGAACCCAACCGGGGGCGTCGCCCCGACCAGGGCCGCCAGGGCAAGCTGCACCGCCGCCCCGTCCGCTTCGGTCCGCGGCGCGATGGCGGGATCCAGCGGCAGGACGGTTCCGCGCTTCTGGCGGACGGCACGCAACGCCGCGGCCGCGGGTGTGGGATTGAAGCCCGCCGTCGCGGGTGGGGGATCGACGCGGCTCATGGCTTCCTCGTGATCTCATACATGGCGACCGCCGCGGCGGCCGAGACGTTCAGGCTGTCGACGCCCCCCTTGATGGTCAGACCGGCGACCTCATCGCAGGTTTCCCTGGTCAGGCGGCGCAGTCCGTCGCCTTCGGCGCCCAGCACAAGGGCGACCCGCCGATCGCCGATCGCGGCGGCGGACAGCGTCGAACCGCCGGCATCCAGCCCCACACACCAGATATTGGCCGCTTTGAGCGCAATCAGCGTGCGGGCGATGTTGACGGCCCGGAGCAGCGGCATGGTTTCCAGCGCCCCGGACGCGGCCTTGGCGAGTGCCCCGTTCTCCTCCGGCGCGTTGCGGTCCTGGGCAATGACCGCGGCGGCGCCGAACGCGGCGGCGGATCGCATGATGGCCCCGACATTGCGCGGATCGCTGACCTGATCCAGGACGATGATCGGTCCGGGCCGTTCCAAGACCGATTGCAGGCTGGGCGGGGCCAGCGGATCGGCCAGCAGCGCCGAACCCTGATGCACGATGTCCCGGCCGAGAAGCTGGTCGAGACGCGGCCGATCGACCCGTTCGGCGGCGAGCGGCCAGGGTTGCGGCAGCAGCTTGGAAAGGGCGGATTCCGCTTCGGCGGTCAGCAGCAACCGCCGGAGCCGACGGGACGGATTGGCCAGTGCCGCTACGATGGCATGGTGGCCATACAGCCACAGGGCGCCCTTCGGGGCATCCGGCCCATGCCTGTCCGCGTCGTGGTACTGCGGCCGCGGCGCGGCGGACCGCTGGGTCTGCCGCTCGCGGTCCGGGCGATGAAACTTGCCGCCATTGGCGGGACGAGGCGCCTGATGGTCGCCATCGTGACCCGCCGATCCGGCGGCATCGGGGAGGGCATCCGGGGCGGTATCCGGGTCGGTCCTCGGGGCGGTCCTGACGCGTGCGACGAAGTCCGAGCGGGCGCCGCTGCTCTGGCCGAATCTGGGGCCGGTGCGGTCGCCCCCTGTTTGCCCCGAGCCACGTTTGGCGTGACCGGGACCGCTGGCATGGGTAGCCGCCGCGCGTGGGCCGTCGGAACGGGATCCACCGGATGCGGACTTGTGTTCGGCATGCCGCCCCGGGAAGCCGCCGGACTGTCGTGGCTCACCGGTCGCCCCGGCGCCGCGGTGCCCTTCCTGTCTGGTGGCCGGGGAGCCTTGTCCCTGGGGGGCGGCCTGTCCCCTGGAGCCTTGTCCCTGGGAGCCTTGTCCCTGGGGGCCTTGTCCACGGGGGCCTTGTCCATGAGGGCCTTGTCCCTGGGGGCGCTTTGATGGTCCGCCGGCGCCTCGGAATGGGCCGCGGTCGGACGGCGGGCGGCTGGAGCCGCCGGGCCGATTGCTATGTGGTGGTTTCATCTCCGCCTCGTATAGCCGGATTGCCACCAGATGCACAGCACTTCGCCCCGGGCGTTAACCCAGGGTCGAAGCGTCGTGTCGAAGCATCGGGTCGAAGCGTCATGTCGAAGCGTCATGTCGAAGCGTCATGTCGAAGCGTCGTGTCGAAGCGTCGGGTCGGCCCGGCGCACTTACCGCGCTCGCCCCGGCCTGACGACCGGGGTGGAGTACGGTCCGGTGGCGGCCTATGCCAGCACCGGTCGCCGTCGCACCAGCATCAGCGCGACCGCCACGGTCGGTGCCAGCACGGCCAGCGCCATAAGCTCCATCGTTAGGTTGTCGTACGGCATGATCCCGCCGCCCGGCGTGGCCAGCAGCAGACCGCCCAAACCCAGCATCACCCGCAACGGCCACTCGAACCCGCCGGCGCGGCGAAGGTCGCCGATGAAGGCCTGGTAGCCCTGGATCGCGCCGCAGACAAACAGCGTGCCCATCAGCGCGGTGACGGTCAGGTAGATCGCTTCCCAGCCATCGCCCTGCAGCACCAGCGCCGGGTTGAGCACGAAGAAGAACGGGATGAAGTAGATGATTGATCCCACCCACATCGACTCCCAACCCGTGCGCATGGCGGGCGCCCCGGCGATGCCGGCGGCGGCGAAGGACGCGATGGCCACGGGCGGCGTGATCGAGGACAGCATGCCCCAGTAGAAGATGAACATGTGCACGGCCATGCGGTTCAGGCCGGCCTTTTCCAGCGCCGGCCCGACCAGGATCGCCAGGAAGATGTAACAGGCGGTCGTGGTCAGCCCCAGGCCCAGGATCAGGCTGGTGATCGCGCACATCGCCAGCAGCAGCAGGACGTTGCTCCCGGCGATGGTCAGCAGGTCGTTGGCCAGGCTGGACACGACCCCGGTCATGGAGAACGCGCCGATCAGCAGGCCGCAGCCGGCCAGGATGCCGATCAGTTCGACGAAGGTGCGGCCGTTCACTTCCAGGAACTTCAGATACCACGTGCCGGACAGGCGCTTTTCGCCCCAGACCTCATTCAGGGCGATCAGCAGCAGCATCCCGCCCAGGATCGGCATCAGCAGCACGTTCATCCAGGCGTCGAAGGCGGCGCCATCGGGGGCGTTGGCGGGCAGGGCCATTGCCTTGGCGACGTTCTCTCCCGCCAGGCACATGGCGATCGTGGCGACGATGGCGACCGCCAGGTTGACCGTGTTGGCCATGGTCCATTTCGTCGCCTGTTCCCACTGCGCCAGCACCAGCAGCAGGGCGGTCGCGTAGAACGGGGCGTGGCTCTCGCGCTTGAAATACAGCAGCAGCACGACCAGCACGATGATGACGAAGGCGTAGAACCAGCCGTCCTTGATCGTTTCCCAGGCGCTGGGCAGCTCGCTGCGCGGCAGGCCTTGCAGGTTATGCCGAGCGGCGTAGGCGTCGACCTGCATGAAGAGGCCGGCGTAGTAGAGCAGGGCCGGGATAATCGCCGCCATCGCGACTTCCGCGTAGGTGATGTTCAGGAACTGCGCCATGACAAAGGCGGTGGCCCCCATCACCGGCGGGGCGAGCACGGCGCCGGTGGATGCGCAGGCCTCGATCGCGCCGGCATAGGATGCGCGGAAGCCGGTGCGCTTCATCACCGGGATGGTCATGGTGCCGGCGGTCAGCACGTTCGACACGATCGACCCCGACATCATGCCCAGCAAGCCGGACGCGAAGATACAGACCTTGGCGGCGCCACCGCGAAACGTGCCGCACATGGAAAACGACAGGTTGATGAAGAACTTGCCGGCGCCGGTCATCATCAGGGCGGTGCCGAATACCAGGAAGCCGATGACCGTGTCGGCGAAGGCCTGCACGGGGATGCCCAGCAGGCTTTCGGTGGACAGGACGTGATAGGCGGTGACGTCCTGGATCGACGATTCATGCCCGCGCAACGGCCCCAGCCAGGACGCGCTGGCGAACAGCGGATAGAAGGTGAAGGGCGCAACCGACAGCATCAGGCTCCAGCCGCCGGTGCGGCGCAGCGCCTCCATCAGGATGGCCCACATGAAGTAGCCTACCCAGATGATCTGATCGGGCGCGCCGCCGAATTCCCATCCCAGTTCGGCGGCCTTGCGGATCACGGTCATCAGATAGAATGAAACGCCGGCGGTCAGGACGAACAGGACGATGTCGTACCAGGCGAGCCGCTCGACCGACGCTTTTTCGCTGCCCGGAAAGATCAGGAAGGTGAAGGGCAGCATGCACAGGATCAGCAGGTAGAAATATTCGGTGTTCAACGGCGTGTAGCCGACGAAGAACCGTAGCGCGAACTGCTGGTTGACGCAGAGGAAGATGGTAAACCCAGTCAGCACGATCAGGCCCCAGCGCCAGGGGCCTTGCAAGGTGCGCACGCGCATCGTTTCCGCCTCGGCTGGTCCTACCATGGCGTGTGGGTCGTCGAAGACGACCTTGGTGGATGGCGTGTCGCTCATGTGTTTCCCCTGGTCTTTTTTGTCGTCGTCTGCTGTCGTCGTCTGGCGTGGCCATCTGGCGTGGCCATCTGGCGTGGCTATCTGGTGTGGTATAGGCCGACCGTGACCCGGCAACCTGTGTCAGGCGGTTTGCCGGATCACGCGGCTTCCAACAGGCCGGACCGTTACCCGGCTTCGTCGTAGCCGACCTCCAGACCCGCGTCCTTCAAGGCTGCTCGGCGGGCGGCCATCCAGGCGGTGCGGAAGGCCTTCTCATCGGACGGCGCGGCCTTGGTAAATGCGGCCCAGGCATCGGCAAGCGTCTTCTGGCGCTTCCACAAGGTGTCGTTGTGCTTCTGCGCCGCGTCGGTCCACACGCCCGCCGCCTTCAGCGCCCGCACCGACCCGGCGTGGTAGGGCAGGATCCAGGTCAGGTTCTGCCGCTTGCCTTCCAGCCCGTCGGCGCCGACCACGGTCGCCTTGAAGTCGTCGTAATGGGTCAGCATCGACTTCACGATGTCGTGCACCAGCGGCTCCGGCTGGGTCGCGTAGGCCATGATCAGGGGATACGGATAGACCGAGGTGTCGACCGGTTCGTCGGCCTTGATGCCGGCGCCGCAGCTTGCCTTGTGCGGGTAGAAATAGGGGGAAATGGCGGTCATCCGCTTCCAGCCGTCGGTATCCGACACGGGCATCGGCACCCAGACGATGCCGCGCGGGCTGCTCTCGATTTCCTTCGCCTGGCCCGAGATGGTGGACGCGAAGAACAGGTCGATCTCGTTGTTGACGACGCCTTTCATCAGCGCGCCGTAGCTGGCGAATTCGACGATCTTGACGTTCTGGAAGCTGCCGCCGCCGAACGCCAGCAGCGCCTGCATGGAATAGGTCGCGGCGGGGGATCCGACGATGGCGCCGGCGCGCTTGCCGATCACGTCCTTGGCCGTGCGAATGCCGGAATCCCTGGCCGCGCCCAGGGATTGCCCGTTGCAGGTCAACGAGGCGAGCAGCAACTGGATCGGCTGCGGCCCCCATTCCTTCGCGCCGAACTCCAGCACGCCTTCCTGGGCGAAATACATGCCGACTCCGGTGGAGGTCAGTTGCGCCCGACCGGCCCGCAACGGGCCAAGCCGAGCCACGTCGTTGCCGGCCGGGAGCACGCGCAGGTCGGTGCCATGGCGGTTTTTCAGCATCTGGCCGACCGCGACCGCCTGGTTGAAGGCGTTCGACCCGGTTTCATAGGCGGTCAGGGTCAGCGTGTTCGGCAGCTTGATCTCCTGGGCCTGGGCTGGCGTGGCGGCCAGCCCGAAACCCAGCAGCGCGGCAAGGATCGCGCGGTATGTCATGGACGTTTCCTCTGATTTTCTTTTTTTAAGGGCTTGTTCGAAAGCCATCGAATCGAACAAGCCCTGAATTGTTGTTGCAGACCGCAGCTTTGTCGACGCGCCGACGCATTTATTTGCCGACGCTGCCTTATTCGAAGATGACGTCGAGCCCCGCCTTGGTCAAAGCGGCGGCGCGGAACGCCATCCAGTCCTTGCGGAACGTCGCCTCGGCCGGGCTGGTCTTCATAAAATCGGCCCAGGTCGCCACCAGCAGGTTCTGGCGCTTGATCAGCGCGTCGTTGTAGGCGTCATGATCGGCCGTCCAGACGCCGGATTCCTTCAGCGCCTTCACCGCGCCCGGATGATAGGGGATCACCCATTTCAGGTTCTGCTTGTCGAGCGCCATGCCCGCCGCGCCCGGCGCGTTGTCCTTGTACAGCGGGTAGTTCACGATCATGGCCTTGGTGATGGCGTAGACCAGATCGAGGGGCTGCGTGTCGTAGACCATGAAGATCGGATACGGATAGGTCGCGGTTTCCAGCGGGTTCTGCGGGCTCATGCCCGCCGCGCCGCAGGTGCCGATATGCGGGGCGAAGAAATTCGCCTGCTTCAGCATCCGCGCCCAACTCTCCTTGTCGTTGTGTGGCATCGGCATCCATACCAGCCCGCGCGGCGATGTCTCGGCTTCCCGCGCCTGGCCGGTGATGGTGGACGCCCAGGCGCCATCCACCTCGTTGTTGATATAGCCCTTCCAGGCGGCGCCGAAGCTGGAGAACTCGACCAGCCGCACATCGTTCGGCGTCAGGCCGCCAAAGGTCAGCGCCGCGAAGACGTTCTGATTGAGCGCGGGGGAACCGACGACGATCGGTAGGCGCTTGCCCTTCAGGTCCTTGAGCTGCGTCACCCCGGTGTCCTTGGCCACGCCCAGTGCCGCGCCGTTGCAGTCGGTCGAGGTGTACATCAGTTGCAGCTTCTGCGGCCCCCACTCCTTGACCGCGAACTCGAACACCGCCTCCTGCGCGTAGTAGATCCCGATTCCCATCGAGGAGAATTGCGCCCGCCCGCCGCGCAGAGGCTGCAAGCGCGCGACGTCGTTGCCCGCCGGCAGCACGCGCAGATCGGTGCCCTGCTTGTCCTTGAAGGTCTTGCCGACGGCGACGGCGATGTTGAAGCCCGACGTGCCGGTGTCATAGGCGGTGATCGTCAGACTGGGTGGCAGCTTGATGTCCTGAGCCTTCGGTGCGCTGACCGGCAGGACGGACAGGGTGGTAGCGGTGACGCAAGCGGCGACCGCGCCGAGGAAGAATGGACGCATTGATTTTGAACCTCCCGTTATGATCGACCGTAACATGCACCCGCCCGTGTCCCAAGGCATGCGGGTGTCGGTTTCCGACATTTTGCCGTTACTCCGGCTTGGCGGCGATAGCGAACCTGATGACATGGTTCCAAATCGTGCCCCCGGGTTTCGTCGCGGCACATGACCGGGTACAACGAAACCGGAGGAGATCGCATGGCATATGTTCCGGTTTTGAAATCCCCAGACGAACTGACCGGTGAGGCTCGCCTTATCGCGGAGAAGATCGTCGATACGCGCAAATCGCTGGAAGGCCCGTTCTCGGTCTGGATGCACGCGCCGCAATGGGCCGAGCGGGTCGCGCATCTGGGCACGCTGGTGCGGTGGGAAGGTACGTTGGAACTCCGGCTGCGCACGCTTGCCGCGCTTGTCGTGGGGCGGCACTTCCAGGCCCAGTATGTGTGGGGCATCCAGGGTGTGATCGGCGCGGAGCGGAACGTGTCGCGCGCCACGATCGACGCCATCCGTGACGACCGTTCCGATGGCATCCCGCCCGAGGACCTGCAGATCGTCGACTTCACGCGCCAATTGCTGCGCAAGAACCGGGTCGACGAAGCGCTGGCGCGGGCCGTCATGGTTCGGCTGGGAGCGGACGAGTATGTGCAACTGACAACCTGCATCGGTTACTACGCGATGCTGGCGATGACGGTGAACGGGGTCGAACTTGAACCGAATCCGAAGCACGAGGCTCTGACAATCTGACGGAACGGGCGCCAGCCCGAACCGCGCCGGCACTACACGACCCGCACCACACAACCGGCACCACACGAAAAATCGCGGTCGAGCCAGCCGCGCGGGCGGCCCGATCTGGCGCCCCCGCGCACCGGTCTTGTGTGGGGAAACACGGCGTCGCCCTGCGGTTGCGCGGCGTCGTCGGAAGTCGCCTGGCTGATTGACTCCGCGTCATCAGCCAGGTTTCGACGGTTCCTGGTGTCGCCTATGCCAAGGCCAGCTTGGGGAAGCCCGCCGCGGCGACGGCGTCACAGTGTTCCCGATAGGCGGGATGGCCTCCGCTGTAGCGCATGACCCGAGGGGCTTGTTTGCCTTCCACATTGCGGTTCACGCCGGTCATCCAGGACCCGACCTCGTTCATAAGCTGATCCTGGCCCAGGGTCAGAACGTAATCGGTCCATTCGCCGACACCCTCGGCGGTGGCTTCGACCCGCGTCAGGCCGTGCTCCTTCGCGTGACGGATGACCCTGGTCACCCACTCCACGCTGTATTCGGCGGTGCGCGTGTAGTTGCCGAGCCCGGCATGCGGTCCCATGCTCATGAGCATGTTCGGGAAGCCCTCGACGAACACGCCGAGATAGGTCTGTGGTCCGTTTGCCCAGACATCCTTCAGGCGGGTGCCGCCGGCGCCCTGGATGTCGATCCGGTCGAAGGCGCCGGAAATCGCGTCGAACCCGGTCGCGTAGATGATGATGTCGAACGGATATTCGCGCGCGCTGGTTTGTATGCCGCCGCGCGTCACGCGCTCGATCGGCGTGTCGTTCACATCGACGAGTTCGACGTTGGGCTGGTTGAACACCTCGTAATAGCCGGTTTCCAGCGGCACCCGGCGCGTGCCGAAGCCATGGTTCTTGGGGATCAGCTTTTCCGCGACGACCGGGTCATGCACGCGCTGGCGGATTTTGTTCGCGATGAATTCGCTGGCCAGCGCGTTGGCGGTGCGGTCCATCAGCATGTCGCTGAAATTGCCCTGCCAAATGCCGAAACCGGGGGAGGCATAGAGTTTTTCCCAGAACGCGATGCGTTCGTCGGGTGTCGCTTCCAGGGTCGCGCGCGGGTCGGTGGAATGGATGTAGCAGCCGGGCGTCTGGCGGCAGAGCGCCAGGATTTCCGGATAGCGGGCGCGGATGGCGTCCATTTCGTCCTGGGAAATCTTGCCGTTGTTCAGCGGCGCGCACCAGTTCGGGGTCCGCTGGAAAATGGTCAGATGACCGGCGGTCTTGGCGATTTCCTGGATCGCCTGCACCGCGGTTGCCCCGGTGCCGATGATCCCGACCCGCTTGCCCGCGAAATCGACCCCTGTCTTCGGCCAGTCATGGGTGTGACAGGATTGGCCTTCGAACGAGTCGGTCCCGGGAATGGTCGGCATGGTCGGCGCCGAGAGAATTCCGATCGCGGTGATCAGAAACCGTGTCGTGACGCGGCTGCCGTCCCCCAGGGTGATATCCCAGCTACGCTGGTCCTCGCGATAATGCGCCGAGGTGACCCGCGTATTGAACTGGATGTCCCGGCGCAGGTCGAACCTGTCGGCGACGTGGTTGAGGTATCGCTCGGTCTCTGGCTGGGGGGCGAAATGCTCGCTCCAGTTCCATTCCGCGAGCAGCTCCTTCGAGAACGAATAGCCGTAGGTCCAGCTTTCGGAATCGAAGCGCGCGCCGGGATAGCGGTTCCAATACCAGGTGCCGCCGACGCCGCTGGCGGCTTCGAATGTGCGGACACGAAGCCCAAGCTCCCGCAGCCGGTAAAGCTGATAAAGCCCCGCGACGCCGGCGCCGATGACGACCGCGTCGAAATCCAAACTCCCGGAAGCACCACCATTTCCGGTCTCCGACGCTGCCATATCCATCCTGCTGCTCCCGCGTTGGCATGCCCCCAATAGGGCGAACCGATCGGGATATTAGTTTAGGTTCGGATCGGGCACCAGCAAGAGGCTGGCTGGCGGGATTGCAGGGGCTCGCTTGGGGGCCTGCCACCCCCCTGGAAATCCTGGCCGAAAGGGTCGAGCGGCCATCCGATCCGGTCCCAGCGGCGCCGTTCTCGAGGCGTGCGATTCGGAGTGCCGAAGGAGGGTCGCAGCCCCCAACTTGCGCTGAACCCACGATCCCGGCGATAGAACCGTCCTGACGATCTGTTGACCGCGGCACCGCGTGACGTCCACCGACCGCACGCGCAATCTTAAGGAAGCCTCCGTGACAAACTCCAATCCCGTCCTCATCGACCGCCATCCCGGCCGCTCGGCCCAGACCATCGGCCTCGCGCACGCGCTGGGCACCGATCCGGACCTGATCCACCACCCGTCGGTCGGTGTTGTTGGCACAAAGGGCGACAGTCAGTGCTATCTCGGCGTGATGGCGAAGGTCGACGCGATCCACGCCAGTCTCAAAAGCCGCATCGGCCAGGGCCCGGGGCAGCTTCAACTGCGCCTTGTCCAGCCCGAGTACACGATCGCCACATCGGACGGGATTCGCAACGGCACGCGGGAGATGCGCTACTCCCTGATCGGCCGCGAGGTCACGCACGATGCGCTGTGCGAGCATCTGGAAGCCACCGGCCTTGCCGGCACGATCGCGGTCGTGGCCTGCGACAAGCCCCCGGTGGGCGCGCTCGCCGCGCTGCTGGAACACAACCAGCCGGCGATCATCATGTCGGATGGCCCGATCCATCCCGGCATCGACCCGAACACGGGGGAGCCGTTGGACATCGTCAGCGCCTATCAGGTCGCCGGAAATCCCGACGCGGCTTTTCGCCACCACATCGCCTGCCACGCCTGCCCTGGGTTTGGAAGTTGCGGCGGCATGTTCACCTACAACACGATGCAAACCTTCATTGGCGTCCTCGGCATGCAGCCGTTGCACATGGTCGCGCCCGCGTCCGACGATCCGCGCCGGGTCAACGCATTCGCGGACGAACTGGTCGGCTACCTCGCCAACATGATGGAGAAGGGTCTGAAGCCGCGCGACATCGTGCAGCGCGATTCAATCCGCAACGCCGTGATCGTGGCGATGGCGATCGGCGGCTCGACCAATGTCACGCTGCACGCACCCGAAATCGCGCGTGCCGCCGGTTACGCCGATTTCTGGAAGGAAATCATGACGCCGGAGGAGTTCAACCACCTCTCCCGCGATGTCGTGCCGGTGCTGACGGACGCCCGCCCTTACGGCAACTACTCGATGGTCGATATCGACCGGGTCGGCGGCGTGCAGGTGATCGTGCGCGAACTGCTGGAAGCCGGCCTGCTCAACGGCGACATGCTGACCTGCACGGGAGAGACGCTGAGCGCCCAGGTCGTTCGGTTGAACGCCGCGCCGGCGGACGGGAAAGTGATCCGCACCGTGGCGACGCCCTATAAGCCGACCGGTGGGCTGCGCGTGTTGGGCGGCAATCTGTCCCCCGATTTCTCGGCGATCCTGAAACTTGCCGGCGTCGAGGGCGGCCTGGAGAACAATATCTTCAGGGGCAACGCGCGGGTGTTCGAGGGTGAGCAGGCGCTGCTCAACATGCTCGACCAGACGCCGGACTCGTTCCAGAACTATGACATGATCATCGTGCGCTACGAAGGGCCGAGCGGGGCGCCGGGCATGCCGGAAATGCTGGACCCGACGTCGCGCATCACCACGCTTTGCCGGGAACGCGGCATTGTCGTCGGGCTGATGACGGATGCGCGCTTTTCCGGTGGATCGGTGGGATTGGTGATCGGGCATGTCGGACCGGAAGCCGCGCTGGGCGGGCCGATCGCGTTCATCCACAACGGCGATGAGATCGTGGTCGATCTGAACACCAGCACGCTGTCCTGCACCGCGCTGAACGATCCCGCCACGCTGGCAAAGCGCAAAGCGGTCTGGGACCAAGAGGTGGCCGCCAACGGTGGCACGCATCCGAACTGTGGAGCCGCCGACACCCGTCTGCTGCATCGCGCACGCCAGACGGCGGTCCCGGCCACTCGGGGCGGCGGCATGCACCCCAACCGGGAGGTCTGGGTCCGCGCGCCGCGGACGGCCGAGCAGTCGGGGTTCGTGCCGATGAACAAACATCGGTCGTAGAGGACGCCCAGCCTTAGTTGCTCCATATGGCGCGTGGCCAGCCAACACAGTCATGGCCCGCGCACGGTGTATGGACGAATTGACGGGCGCTACCTCCCGCGGAGTCGACAGATGACGGATTGGACCGAGACCTATCGCGGCGCGGTGCCGCCCTGGCAGTGCGACGTGACGGAGCATTTCACGATCGCCTATTACTTCGACCGGCTGGAGGAAGCGGCAGCCAATCTCGCCGAGGCACTGGGTCTTGGCGATCTGCTGAAGAGCGGCGGGTTTTCCCGGCGGATGGACCTTCGGTTCGCCCGCGAACTGAGGGCGGGCGCGAGTTTTCATATCGACAGCGCCGCACTCGGGATCGATGCAACCGGAACGGATCTGCGCCTGGGGCATCGGTTCGTCGATTCCGTCACGCAAGAAACCGTCACCTGGATCGATGAGCATTGGAACCTGGCCGCCAGACCCTTATCGCCAGGGCAGCGCGATGCGATCGGTCAGCTTCTGGCGACCTGGGGTGGCCCTGTCGCCGAACCACGCATCGAACCGACGGGCACCGCCGGTTACATCCCGACCGGCCGCGGCCGCGTCAAACCCATCGACCTGGACGCCAACGGTCATTTCGCCCTTGCCGCGATCGTGCACCGGTTTTCCAACGCCTCGGGACAGACCGGCGCCGCGATCGGCTTCGATGCCAGCTTCATGGAAAAGAACCGGCGCGGCTTTTCGACCTTTGAGCTCGCCTTGACGCTGTCCGGCGCGTTGTGCGTCGACGAGCCCTATCTGGTCGAAACCGGGATCGGCCATCTCGGCAATTCGTCGCTGCGCATGATCCACCGGCTGACCAACGCGCGCACGGGGGCCGAAATCGCCCGTCTTGGCCAGTTCGGGGTCAATCTCGATCTCGATGCCCGCCGCCCGGCCCGCTGGCCCGATGCGATCCGCGATCGCGCCGCCGCGCTGGTCATTCCGGCCGGGTAAGAACGCCGGACGCGTGAGAGACCAGATCCGGTGACCGTGAAGCCGGGCTGATCAGCCCCGCAGCATCGCCACGACCTGGTCCAGAGTCCGGACGCGCGCATACATCTTCATCGCCTTGTCCAGGCTGTAGGCATGCGCCGCCGCATCGCCGCCCCAGCAGCATTCCCGCACGACCACCGTTGAGATGTCGGAATTGAACGCCTCCCGCACGCTGGTTTCGACCCCGCGATTGGTGGCGCCGCCGCCGATGATCACAACGTTCCGCCGCAGCATGTGCAGCAGTTCTCCCACCCCCGTTCCATAAAACGCGCTCGGGCGGCGCTTGAGGAACACGTAGTCTTCCGACCGTGGCGCGATCTCGTCCGGGAAGCCGGCGCCTTCGGTGCCCTCGACCCCGTTGGTGAGCGACGGCACCCCGGTTTCCGCCGAAAGATCCGTCTCCAACAAAACCACATCCGCCCCGTCCGCTCGGCTCACCGGCGTCGTGTAGATCACCGGCACGCCGGCTTCCCGGGCCGCCGCGATCATCCGCACCCAGGCATCCAGCACCGGGCGCATGGCGGCCCGTCGCGCGGCGTCGGGCGGCGTCAGCGCACGTCGGCAGACGTCGTAGGCGATCAGGGCCGTTCGGGTCGGATCGATGCGGTCGGGTTCGGACATCGCAACCTCCTGGGGTCAGAGCGGGGCGATCTCTCGGTCCGCCGCCGCTTATGGTGTCAGCACGGGTCGGGCATCACGGCACGGACGGTGGCCGGTTTGGCCACCGTCCGTGCCAGTGCAGGCTTACGCCGCGTAGCCCGGGTCCTCCCGGTCCAGCTTGCGCCGGAACGCCGCCCATTCCAGCGACGCACCGGGGGAGCGGCTGTTGTTGCCATACATTTTCGCGCCGATCGCGCGGGTGCGGTCGATCGCGTCCTGGCTGGGGAAATGCACCGCCGAACCGGCCTGTGCGGCCAACTGGATTTCGCAGGCGCGTTCGACGCGGCCGAGCAGGACGAAGGCCTCCCCCATGGAGCGGCCGGCGGTCAGGGTGCCGTGGTTGCGCAGGAACAGGATGCTGCCATCGGACAGATCGCGCGCCAGGCGGCGGCGTTCGTCGTCCGCATCGCTCGCGGGGCCTTCGTAGTCGTGGTAGCGGACCCGATCCATCAGGATCAGCGCGTTCTGCGAAATCGGCAGCAGCCCGTCCGTCTGCGCGGACACGCCGGCGCCGGCGGACGAATGCAGGTGCATCACCGAATTGACGTCCGGTCGCGCGGCGAGGATGCCGCCATGAATGACCTCCCCCGCCTTGTTGATGCCATGCGGGGCGTCGCTGAGAACATTGCCCGCCGTGTCCATCGTCACGAGGGAGGACGCGGTGATTTCCTCAAAAAACAGGCCCAGCGGGTTGAGGAGATACTGGTCCTTGGTGCCCGGCACGCGCAGGGAGAAATGGTTGCCGAGCATGTCGTGCCAGCCGAAGCGGGCGGCGAGGCGATAGGCCGCGGCGAGGTCGAGGCGCGCCTCCCATTCCTCTGGCGTGTAGCCGTGCTTGGGTTCGCGTAGATTGGTGACCTGGGCCGTCGCGGACATCGTGTGATCCTTCCTGGTGTTCCTGAACTGGATGCAGGGTGAAGCGGGTGGGGGGTGCGGTCAATTGGTGGGGGATGAGGCCGCCGGTCAGGCCCGCTCATACACCGAAATCCCGTCGATTTCGGCTTCATAGGCGAGGGTGCCGACGATCTTGGCCCGTCGACGGTAGACCGATTCCCGGACCGGGATCACGTCGAGGGGGAAGTTGTAGCCGCGCCGCGATTCCCAGCCAGAGCGCAGGGTCAGCCGATCGGCGGGCGCGTCGTCGTCGAGGATGACCAGAAGATCGATATCGCTGTCGGGTTCTGACTGACCCCGTGCCCGTGACCCGAACAGCATGATGCGGCGCGGATGGAAGTAATCCACGACGCGGGTCAGTAAATCTGGCGGGACGAGCGGTGTTTCCAAGATGGTAACGTGTCCTGTGTGGCCGCTGCTGCCATGTGGCCAAATGCGCTTTCACCGAGCTGCTGGTGGCGGCAAGGGGGCATTTATCACGGGCGGGACGGGGACACCACGGTTGTGCGTAACGGTCGGGGTGTCGCCGGCGCTTCCTCGCTGCCGCGTGGCCTGTCTGTCCTCGACTTCGGCGGGTTGCGCACCTTGGGACAGCCAGATCAGGCGGGTGACGACACGGGTCGCCCCAATCCGGATTGGGGTGCATTCGGTTTGGCAATCGCCTCGTCCACAGCGGATCGGCCGCGTCGGTGCCCGTTGTCCACGTTGGCGAAAAAACGTGCGAATGATGATTTTCAGGGCAGAGGAAACCGGATGGTTAACCGCGCCTATCCGGAATGAAAACCCGCGTTATCGGCGCCTGACCGGAACAAAAGCCCCGGCTTTCGGCGTGGATTTGCAATGGATTACCAAATATCCATATTTAAAGCACTTTCTCAAAACGATCGAAATCGGTCGCCGAATCAACCTCCTGGAGGTCGTGCCTGACGTGAAAGCTCAGCTTCCCGTTACCCCGGCGCGTCCGCCGGTTGGGGCGTATGCGAAATGCCAAGCGGCCCGTTAACACCTGCACAAAAATTCTTCAAACGCTATAAAATCAAAGGGTTGAAAGACGACCCAGAACTGAAATCGGAGCCATTTTCGCGATTTTCTTGCCTTCCGACGCGATTTGGCGTAGTGAACAAACAATGAATCTATGTGTCAGAACGCCGAAAACCGCCAGATGATCTCTCGACCGCTTCGCGAACCGACGATCAGCGATCACCCACGCAACTGGCGAGCGGGGCGGGGTGAGACCGACGGGGCGGTTCCGGCGGATGGCAGGGCGCCTGACAGGAAAGGACATAACCCGCTCGACCGCGCCCGCCCCGTTTCAGTATGGGAGACGGTCCTCCGGCATTTGCCGGCGACACGGCGTCCTCCGTGTGAAGTCCTTCGGGTGGTTCAGCGCGCACCGATCGTTCCCCATCATGGTGGGTGCAGTCCCACGATCCACGACTTGCGGTGCCAATCAAGCGCAAGACGGGGATGGCGGGCCTTCGGCCGCCATGAGTGCGTCCGTGAGGACGCTTTGTCAGCGGGGTGCAAGTCCCCGTCTGGGTTGGTCGCAACCCAGCAATCGAAGGTAACTGCGTTGCCGCGAGGTGGCGTGGGGAGCAACCGGAGGTGAACCTTCAGTCCGTAGGATA
>CAMATI010000026.1 GCA_945861095.1 Asaia bogorensis
ATCCTACGGACTGAAGGTTCACCTCCGGTTGCTCCCCACGCCACCTCGCGGCAACGCAGTTACCTTCGATTGCTGGGTTGCGACCAACCCAGACGGGGACTTGCACCCCGCTGACAAAGCGTCCTCACGGACGCACTCATGGCGGGTGCAGACCCGCCATCCACGGCTTTGCTAAGATCGACACTGCAAGTCGTGGATGGCCCGCCTTCGCCGACCATGACGTGGAAAGGTCCGTGCTCGCCACCAGATCGTCCGGTCATTGTCGCGCGTTGCTTCATCTCAATCGAACAAAGTCGCCAGGCGCTGCTTGATGCTGTCGGCAATATACAGCGCCAGCGCCTGGATGTTGGACGTCGGGTTCACCCCGCCGGAGGTCACGAAGATGCTGCCGTCGACGATGAACAGGTTCTTCACGTCATGGCAACGACCCCATTCGTTCACCACG
Source organism: Asaia bogorensis (assembly GCA_945861095.1). Taxonomy (GTDB): domain Bacteria; phylum Pseudomonadota; class Alphaproteobacteria; order Acetobacterales; family Acetobacteraceae; genus Rhodopila. Next base: position 446 of record CAMATI010000026.1, read on the forward strand.
GATCGTTCCGGATCGGTGCCCATGCGGGCGGTACCCAGAAGATGCCAACCGCCGTTCAGGATGGGGCTTTGCACGCCCACATTGATGGCGCCGGCCTCGGCCAGGATCTCCTTCGCGCGGGCGATGCCGTGATCCATCATCCGCAGCGAATTTGCGCTCAGAGTATAGTCGATCTTCGGGGACGGAATGCCATGCGAGTCCTTCAGCACCGGGTCCAGGGTAACGCGGTTGTGTTCCTCGGGCAGGTCCTCGCAGATCGCCGACATGCCGATGCGCTTGCCGGCCAGCGTGCGGAACACGCGGTGATGATCGGCGCCCCAGGGCAGGCGGCCATCGGCGGCGCTGAAGATCGCCTCGGTCACCGGGCCGATGCCGCGGCCGAACTGATAGCAATAGCCACGCACGAAATCCCGCGCCGGGTCGGTTTCGTAGAACTCCATGCTCCACAGACACAAAGGCGGCGCGCGGTTGCTGTCGAGCGGTTCGTCGACATAGCCGAACACCTGCGCATAAGGATGGAACATCAGGTTCTTGCCCACCAGGCCGCTGGAATTGGCCAGCCCGTTGGGGAACCGAGACGACGTCGAGTTCAGCAGCAGCCGCGGCGTGCCCACGCCGTTGCACGCCATGATGACGACCTCGGCCGGTTGGAACTGCTCCTTCCCGTCGCCGTCGTAATAGATCGCACCGGAGGCCATGCCGTGCTCGTTGACGGTGATCTCTCGCACCCGGCAGCGCGTGCGCAACTCCACCCCGGCGCGGATGGCGTGCGGCCAGTAGGTGATGTCGGTGCTGGCCTTGGCGCCCTGGGTGCAGGCCGGGGTGCAATGGCCGAGATTGATGCAGGGGGCGCGCCCGTCATACTCCGTGGTGGCGACGGCGGTATCGGATGGCCACCAATGCCAGCCAAGCCGGTTCATCGCATGGGCAAAGCGGGTGCCGGATTTGCCCAGCGGCAGGGGTGGCATGGGTGGTTGCTTGGCCGGATAGGCCGGGTCGCCAGCCAGGCCGGACACGCCGGTCATGCGGTCGTTCATGGCGAAGAACGGCTCCAGGGTCGCATAGTCGACCGGCCAGTCGTCGGCGACCCCGTCCAGGGACCGGACTCGGAAATCCGACGGATGCAGGCGCGGATAATGGCCGGTGTACATGATGGTGCTGCCGCCGACGCCGTTGAAATTCACCACCTTGATCGGCGAATTGTCGTCGTTGATCGGATAATCGGTCGGGCGGGCCCGCCGGTTCGGGCTGGTGGCGAAGTCGTCATACAGGCGGGCTTCCCAGTCGCGGCCATTGCTGGGGTAGTCCGACTGCTTCATCCAATCGCCCTGTTCCAGGCAGAGAATCCGCATCTTCGTGTCGGCCAGGCTCCAGGCCGCCGCGGCGCCCGACGCGCCGGAGCCGATGATCAGCACGTCCACCATTTCGTTCATGCGACGCTCCTGGATCCGCTTGCGATGGGCCGCTCGGGGCCGCTCGCTTGGTTGGGGACCCATATCAGCCGACCGAACCTGTGACCGATCGCGTCCGCTGACCGCCATTGCCGGACCGCATCCGGCAACCCGCTTGGGGCCGAGGAGGGGCATCGGGCGATGGTTCGGGCCGTCCGGATCATACCGCCGGGAAGCGTCTGGCGTCGATCCCATGGCAGGGCGCGATACCAACCCGCGCCCAATGTGCTTTGCCTTCCCCACTTTCCAATGGGCACACACCACCGTCCAGGCCGCTCGGCTTGTCGTCCGCGCCATCACGGGTTGACCGCCGCCCCTTCCCATGTCCGGCCACCCTACCCGGCACCCGTTTCGCGCGTCGCCGTGCGAATTCGGGGCGTCGATCCCCGCCGGGAAGGGCCTGGACGAGGTGACGAAAGCGCGGAGCCATGGACATCGACCGGTTTTCCTGCGTTGACGGTTTCCTTTCAGAGCTAGGTCCCCCGCCGCGTTCGCGCCAAGACAAAACCCGCAAAGCCCCGGTTTTCCGCCGTTTTCGGGGGAAAAGCCGCCCTATCGAGCGGTTATCCGGCGTTAACCGGTATGGTTAACGAATTTGTGTCATTTCTGATACGCGCTCCAAGCCCGTTCCGAGGCCCGCCACCGGAGTTGCCGGCTGGCCGCAGCGTCGGGCGACAGGTCGTTGGACGGATGGGATTTTCTCGGCTTCCTGAGATTCCACTTTAGGTTCGGCGCTGCCGTCACCCATTCCGGTCAGGCGCGAATAGCCGGGGGGTTCGTTGCGATCAGGCGCGGAATACGGGGGATATTGTTGCCTTTCCTGGCGGTTAACCTTTCCCGGGAAAGCGCGACTTTTTCAAGACCGGTCGCATTTCCCTGACTTTTAGGGCCTGCTGGCCGACCCGATGGACCGGTTGGGCCTCGCCACGCCAGACGGCCAGGTTCGACGCCACCGCCCCCATCCAACGCCCCATTGCGGTTTGGGCCGCACCCGGCGCCGGTCGGCGTCTGTTCGCCGAACCGCGGATGTGTGAAGACTGTATCGGCAAAGGGAGGCCCGTCATGCCAACGCCGCTCGAATTCGGATGGTTCATGCCGACATCAGGCGATACCACCTGTTACGGCGACAAGGACGCGTTCATCCAACCGTCCGCGGACCTGTTCGACCGCGTGATCCTGGCCGCCGAGGCCGCCGGGTTCGAGTATTTCCTGGTCCCCGTCGCCTCCACCTGCTGGGAGGCATGGATCGCCAGCGCCATGGCCGTCGCCAAAACGAAGCGCATCAAGGCTCTGGTCGCCGCTCGGCCCGGTTATGTCAGCCCGGTGCAACTGGCCAAGATGGGGGCGACCTTCGACCAGTTGTCCGGCGGACGGCTGTCGGTGAACCTGATCGCCGGGCAAAGCCAGATCGAAACCGAATCCGAAGGCATCACCCTGGCCAAGGAAGATCGTTACGCACTGATGGAAGAAGACGTCTCCATCATGAAAGCGCTCTGGACCGCGCGCGGCCCGCTGGATTTCAACGGGCGCTTCCACACGCTGAAAGGCGCCCGCATCACGCCGCGGCCGGTGCAGCAGCCCTATCCGCGCTTCTACCTCGGCGGCGGGTCAGAGGACGCGTGGGAAGTCTCCGCGAAACATTCCGATATCCATCTGTTCTGGGGCGACACGCCGGAGCGTATTGCCACCAACATGGTAACGATCCGCGGCATGGCGGCGCGTCATGGGCGTGCCGAAACCATCGGCTTCGGTATGCGGTTGCAGATCCTATGCCGCGAAACCGAAGCCGAGGCCTGGGATGCCGCGCATGAAATGGTGCGCGGTGTGACCGACGCACAGACTCATTACATCCGCACGCATTATGCGTCCTCGGCCGCCAATCGCCGGGTGCAGCAACTGGCGCGGGAGCATGGGGAACTGATCGGCCCGCATCTGTGGACCGGGGTGACGCGGGTGCGTCCGGGGGCGGGGATCGTCGTGGTAGGCAACCCGGCGCAATGCGCGGCGACGTTACAGGAATTTATCGATCTGGGATGCGTGTCTTTCTGTCTGTCCGGCTACTTGCATGACGAGGAAGCAACGCGGTTCGCTCGTTGGGTGCGGCCTTTGCTGGCGGAACGCAACAGCGGGCGGATGCTGGCAGCCTAGCGGTCCGATCGTGACCGATAGCGCCTGCCAGCCCCGCGACGCGGACCACAACCCCCGCTCCCGGACCCTGAGTCTCTGTCCGGGAATTGGGGCACGGATCGAAGACTTTGCGCGGACGGCAAGTCGTGCCAACGATAGAGTCCGCCCAACCGGTGTCACGCGCGGTCGGGTCAGGCTTGATCGGGCGCGGCGGGCATGGTTCGGTTGTCCGGCCTGGAGGTAACGTCATGCCCGCGAATCAACCCCAGATCTATAGTGCCGTGGCCCGCCATTTCCACTGGTGGACGTTCGCGCTTGTCGCGGTTCAGTTTGCCCTCGGCTTCTTCATGCTGGTTCGCGCGTCATGGCTGGAGATTTGGGATTTCACAACCAACACCGCGTATAGCGCCCATAAGTTGCTTGGCGTCATTGTCTTGCTCGTCGTCGTTGCGCGCCTGTTCTACAGGGTCCGCCGCGGCGCGCCCGCGGACGAACCCAGCCTGGAGCCGTGGCAGAAGCGTGTCAGCCACCTGACGCACTGGGGCATCTACGCATTGTTGATCATTGTCGCGCTGCTTGGCTGGTTTGGCGTTCAACTTTATCCGGCACTGGACGTATTTGGCCTGTTCTCGCTGCCCGCCGTCGTCCGGCCCGACAACGCCGCGAGCGCTTGGGTGCTGTGGCTGCACATGATTACGGCGTTTGGGCTGGCGTTCCTGCTGGTCATGCATACGGCGGCGGCGCTGTATCACCACTTCATCCGCCGTGATGGGGTGCTGTTGCGGATGCTTCCGTGGCTTGGTGCGAACCGGCCGAAGCATTGACCCATAGCACCGCGTTACCACCCGGCCGGTAACGCCAGAAGGTCCTGGTGCCCGACCCGCACCCCGGACCGAGCGAACCCCCGCCATGCCACGATCTCGGCCGCGGGGATCTGTTCGGTTTCGGCGACGGCGGCAACCACGCCGTCGGCCAGTTGATCCATCAATTCAGTGTCGGCCGGGCCAAGCTGCCAGGGGCTGTCTCCGATTTCCGTGCGGTAGCCGGCGGCATCGAAGGCCTGGCGCAGCAGGGCCGATGCGCCAGGTCCGGCGGACGGCCCAAACCCCTTGTCGGCTTTCTGATGCTCGTTGAAGGCGCGCCACATCCGCGCATCGAGCGGACAGGCCGGTAACCACTGCTGGGCGCCATCATAGGTCAGGACCGTGTAGAAGGCCGCGTTGCGACGCACGACGGCCGCGACCACTTTGTCTATGAAGGCGGGGGACACCAGGTCGAAAAAGGCGGATGCCATCACCAGATTGGCGTCCTCCGCCATCGATCCGCCAGGGTCCGCGGCAATGTCGCAGCGGCAAAGCCGGACCCTGATGACCTTGCCGTCCTTGACCAGGCGCAACCCGTCCGGGATCTGTTCCGCCTCGGTCGCCCACGCTGCGATTGTATGCCGAGCGGCGTCCAGCAGAGCCATGTCGTTGTCCAGCAAGGTCCAGTCTTGCTCCGTGCCCAGCAGGGGCGCGGTCGCGCGCAGATTGGCCCCGGTGCCACATCCGATATCGACCACCCGGACGCCGCGAACACCCGTGAACGCCGCCCGCAGAGCCGTTGCCAGGGTCGCGTTGCGGGAACGCCGGTCGACCGATTCCCGCAGCCCCAGCCATCCGACGGAAAAGTCACCCATGGCGCCAGACTAATCGGACGGCGCGGCTTCCTGTCATGGGGAGTATCCGATTTGCAATGCCAGCTTCATCGACTAACGTACGCGACTGTGAATACGCAACACATCCGCCCTCCCCGGAGCCGGCCCATCCGCTCGGCCGGGTGACAATCGGTAACCGCAATCCCGACGCGGGGTGCGTCCTGTGGTGGCTGATGCTGGCTATGGTGGCAACGCTGCTGCTGGCGCCGCTCCTGATCACCGACGTCCCGCCCGTGCTCGACTATCCGAACCATCTCGCTCGTCTGGTCCTGCTGCATGCGGGGCCGGACGATGCGGTGCTGGGCCCGGTGTTCTCGCCGCACTGGACGATCATCCCGAACCTTGCCATCGACGTGATCGGCACGCCGCTGCTGGGCGTGCTGCCGGTCCATGTGGCTGGGCGGACCCTGTTGGGCGGCATTCTGTTGCTCAATCTGGCCGGCGCCGTCGCGTTGCATCGCGCTCTGTTCGGACGGCGGTCGTATTGGCCGCTCGGTTCTGCCCTGGTGGCCTATAACTGCACGTTTCTCCTTGGATTCCTGAACTGGGCGATTGGCAGCGGGCTGGCGATGCTGTGTGCCGCCGTCTGGCTGACCTGGCGGGAACGGCGGCCGGTCGCAACCATCCTGGCGGCATCGGTGGCGGCGGTGCTGCTGTTCTTCTGTCACCTGATGGGGCTGGCGTTCTTCCTGGTGCTGATCGGCAGTGCCGAGTTGCACGCCGCGCGGACGAACCGGGGGGTGGCAGGCCGAGCGGCGGGGCTGCTGGCGGTGGGGGCCGGGCCGGTGATGCTGTCGCTGCTGACGACACTCCGAGACGTGCCGGCCAGCATGCATTGGATGAGCCTGTATGACAAAACCTTGCAGGTTGCCACGCCGTTCATCAATTACGACCTCCCGCTCGACCTGTTCAGCGTGACCGTGGTCTATGGCGGCATCATTCTGGGCATCGCGACCGGCCGGCTGGTGGTCGCGCCGCGCGCCGTCGTGGCGCTGCTTGCGGTGGTGGCGGCCTACCTCGTGCTGCCGTTCGATCTCAAGGGCGCGAGCTTCCTCGATACCAGGTTCGCCATCATGGCGGGGTGGCTGGTGTTCGCGGTAATCGACCCGGTCGTCCCGCGCCCCATCGCATGGAGGTTGGTTGCCGTTGGCGGGATGGTATTATTTCTGGTGCGAATGGGCGTGTTGGCGGATGCCTGGACCGATCATCGACGTGATCTTGCGGATCTCCGTTCCGTGATCGCCGATGTCCCGCCAGGCGCGGCGGTCTATGTGACCAACGTGCCGCGTGACGAGGCGCCGGCGTACTGGGATGCCGGTCCGCGCAGCCGCCGGTTGTCCAACACGCTTCGCATGGATTACCACCAGTCCGCGCTGCTGCTGATCGAACGAGGAGCGTTCTGGCCGGGACTGTTCGCCAATCCGGCCCAGCAACCCATCCGACTGCGCGCCGATTACGACCGGCTGGCTCTCGCGGCGCGCCATATGCCTTCACATGCTGGCCTGGTGGCCGAACCCGACACTGCGTTGCCGGCGCTGCTTGGGTTCGATTACGTGCTGATGCTGGAGGCGGGGGCCGACCCCAATCTGACCGGCTTCCTCCCGCGGTGTCTGTTGCTGGTCGCGCGGACCGACTTCGCCGCTCTGTTCCGCGTTATGCGCGACGCGCCGGCCTGTGCGGGCGGTCCTTCGTGAGCCAGGGTCAGGCTCGGCAATGACCAGGGGGTGCGGGGGACGCCCAATCAAGGGCGTCCCGTCGCTGTTCAGCGCGCAACCGGCGCGCCGTGCCCCTGCATCCGCATGGCGTGACGCTTCATCATCATGCCTGGCCCGGCGAGACCCGGCAGTTCCATCAGCGCCCGGACCTTCTGCGTGTCGGTCAGTACCGGCAGCAGCGCATCGGCGGCGGCCTTGACCACACCATGCGCCTGCTCCCGCTGGTCGCGCTGCTTCATCAGGAACGCCAACCGATCCGGGGTCGACATCTCCATCAGCGTGTGCCGGTTCATCCCCTGTCGGCTCGCCCGCATCTGGGTTGCCGTGTCCTGCACGACTTTCGCGTAGGCGTCCCACGCCCCTGCCTGCGCATCGGTGATGCCGATATCGGCCCGCAAGGCTTTAAGGTGCTCCGCCGGGTCCCCCATCCCGTGACCATGCATGGGCCCATGCATCGCCCCATGCATCGGCCCATGCATCTGGCGACCCATCGGTGCCATCGCGCCAGGGGTGGCGGGTTGCCCTGCCGCCGGCCCGGCCGGTTGTGCACTGGCGGTCAGTACCGTGCCACCGAGCATGGCGCCGATGGTGGCGATCGCGAGGGCGCTTTTGATCATTCTCATGGCGAAATTCCTGTTTCCTGAGACGGCACCGTCTGGGGCCGACACGCCTCATATGGCGCCTGCCGGTCACCAAGATTTGTCGGATTCGCCCGAAACCTTGACAGAGTGTGTCAGGTCGCCGCCTGGCCACATCTCGCTACAATTTTTCCCCACCGCTTCCCCCGCCGGCCACCTATTTTCCCTCCATGAACACCAGCCCGCACATCCTGATCGTGGACGATCATCACGAGATTAGAGAGCTCGTTGCCCGCACCCTCGGCCGCGAAGGGTTCCGCACCAGTTCGGCGGCGGACGGCAAGGCGATGCGCAAGATCCTGGCCGATGGGCGCATCGACCTGATCCTGCTGGATCTGATGTTGCCCGGAGAGGACGGGCTGTCGCTGTGTCGTGCGGTAAGGGCGGACAGTGACGTGCCGATTATCATGCTGACGGCGAAGGGGGAGGAAATCGACCGGGTCATCGGCCTGGAAATGGGCGCCGACGACTATCTGCCCAAGCCGTTCGGCAGCCGGGAACTGATCGCCCGCATCCGGGCCGTGCTGCGCCGCGGGCCGGCCGATCCGGCGCGGGTCGCTCGCCCGACCGCCGCGAAGCAGTATCGCTTCGACCGCTGGGTGCTGGACACCGATACCCGGGACCTGTTGCGCGCGGATGGCGTCACCGTGCCGCTGAGCACCGGAGAATACGACCTGCTGGTGGTCCTGGTCGAACGCCCGCAACGGGTGTTGAGCCGCGAGCAGTTGCTGGATCTGGCCCGCGGGCGGGCGGCGGTGGCGTTCGACCGCAGTATCGATACGCAGGTCAGCCGCCTCCGCCGCAAGCTGGAGCTTGACCCGGCCGATCCAAGATTGATCAAGACGATCTGGGGCGGCGGCTACATGTTCACGCCAGCGGTCGACCCTGCATGAGGCGGTTCTGGCCGAAAACGCTGATCAGCCAGATGATCCTGATCCTGCTGGCGGGTCTGGTTGTCTCGCATATGGTCGCCGGCTGGATCTACACATCCGACCGGACCCGGGTTGCCCGTGCGATCGGCGGCTATGCCGCGGCCCAGCGGATCGCCAACCTGGCCCATCTGATCGACGAAGCGCCGCCGGAATGGCGTGTCCGGCTGATCGCCGCGGCCACCGATCCCAGGCTGCGGATTTCCCTGTCGTCCCGGCCGCCCCCCACCATCCCGGCGACCTCGGACGCCACCGATCCGCCGATCCGCGCCTATCTGCTGGACCAGCTTCCGCCTGCTCTGGGCGCCAAATTGCAGGTTCTGGTCACCCGGCCCCCGGGTCAGGCCAGGCCGGAGACGGTTCGGCTGTTCCATCACGACGATGCCTGGCCCGAGCCGATCCCGGACGCGGGTGGGGCCTCGGCCGAGGCGGAACGGTTGGGCGCACAGGAGAAAAGCCCCAGGATGCCGCGCCGTCCAACGGTCGCCGATGGCGCTGCGATGGGCCCCGGGATGCCTGGGACCGGGATGCCTGGATCCGGAATGCATGGTCCCGGAATGCATGGTCCCGGAATGCACGGCATTGGGCCGGGTCCGCGCCCGGGCGGCCCGGGACCGCCGCACTGGCGGCGCATCCGCGTCTCCATACAACTGACCGATGGGCAGTGGCTGAACTTCAACCTGGGTCTGCCCGACACTGCGCCGACCACGTCCTGGCAATTCCTGATCGCCATGGGCGTCATGTCCGGCATCGTCATCCTGGCAAGCGTCTGGGCAGTGCGGCGCGCCACCGCGCCCTTGGGCGTCGTGACCCGGGCCGCTCAACGTCTGGGGCATGACGTGAACGCGCCACCCATCGCGGAAACCGGGTCCGCCGAGATGCGCCAGGCGGCCCAGGCGTTCAACGACATGCAGGCGCGCCTGCAACGGCTGCTGCAAAACCGGACCACCATGCTGGCCGCCCTGTCACACGACTTGCGCACGCCGTTGACCCTGCTGCGCCTGCGGATCGAAAGCCTGCGGATTGAGGGATCGCGCGAAACCGAGGAGCGGGACCGTATGCTCGCCAGCGTCGAGACCCTGGACAACATGGTCGATGCGACCCTGAAATTCGCCCGCGACGCATCCGCGCCGGAGACACGGCGGCGGACCGATCTGACCGCGCTGCTGACGTCCATCGTCGACGACATGGCGGATGCCGGCATGCCGGTAACGATGGAGCCGGCCGACCCGGTGGTGCTGGAATGCCAGCCGAACGGGTTGCGACGGGCGGTGACCAACCTGCTCGACAACGCGATCAAATACGGACAGCGCGCCGGGTTGACGCTTCAGACAACCCCGGATCGGGTCCGCATCGTGATCGACGACGACGGCCCGGGCATTCCGGAGGCCGAGTTGCTCAACGTGTTCGAACCGTATTTCCGCCTGGAGCAGTCGCGCAGCCGCGACACCGGCGGGACCGGCCTGGGCCTGGCGATCGCGCAAACAATCGCGGCGGCGCATGACGGGCGGATCGTGCTGGCGAACCGGCCGGGTGGAGGTCTGCGCGCGACGGTCGATCTGCCACGATCGTCAGTGTTGTGCTGAACTGCCGCCAACGACGGAGGAAGCCATGGACCCGACCGACATTCCCACCCGATTCTGCCGATCGGTAGAGGCCGGCGACGCGACCGCGTTCGCGGCCCTGTTCACCGAGGACGGGGTCTACCACGATGTTTTCTACGGCGAATTCCGCGGGCGGGAGCGGATCGCCGCCATGCTGTCGGACTGGTTCTACCGTGACGCCTCGGATTTCCGCTGGGACATGCACACGCCGGTGTTTGACGGTTCGACCCTGTATGCACGCTATGCCTTCAGTTTCGCCTCCAGACTGGCCGGCATGGAAGGCAGGCGCGCGATGTTCGAGGGCGTGGCCATCATGACCATCCGCGACGGGCTGATCGCCGCGTATCGGGAAGTCGCCAATCCCTGGCCCGGCCTGCAAGATCTGGGCTTTGCCCCCGGGCGGTTGGAGAAACTCCTGGCCCGCGACATCGCGGCGTTGAAGGGCCGCCCGGAATTTGCCCGTCATCTGCCGAACGACTCTCAATCGCCGCAATCGTCGCGCCGACCACACCCCATTTGACCCTGACGCCCTTGCTCGGCAGATTGCCGCCGCTCCCGCCGGTGGCCGGACGGGACTTTCCCTGGAGACCTGATACGTGAAGCACATTCCCCTCGCCGGCCTGCTGGCCGCGGCGCTCGCCATTGCGCCGGCACAGGCGCAAATTTCGGACGACGTCGTCAAGATTGCCGTTCTGACCGATCTGACCGGGCTCTATTCCGACAACACCGGCAAGGGCACCGTCACCGCCACGCAGATGGCGGTCGAGGATTTCGGCGGCACCGTGCTGGGCAAGAAGATCGAGATCATCGCCGCGGATCACCAGAACAAGGCCGATGTCGCCTCATCCCTCGCGCGCAAGTGGATCGATGAGGAAAAGGTCGACGTCATCACCTCGGTCGCCAATTCGGCCGTGGCGCTGGCGACGCAGGGGATCACCCGCGACAAGAACCGCATCCTGCTGAACACCGCCGCGGCGACGTCGGATTTTACCGGCAAGGCGTGCTCCCCGGTCGGGTTTGGCTGGACCTACGACACCTATGCGCTGGCGGCCGGCACCGGCAAGGCGGTGGTGAAGCAGGGTGGCGATAGCTGGTACTTCCTGACAGCCGATTACGCGTTCGGTCATGCGCTGGAGCGCGATACGGCGTCCTTCGTGAAGGAAGCCGGCGGCAAGGTTCTCGGCAGTTCGCGCGTGCCGATCAACAATGCCGACTTCTCCGCCTTCCTGCTGCAGGCGCAAGGCTCCGGCGCCAAAGTGATCGGCCTGGCCAACGCCGGTGGCGATTTCATCAACAGCGTCAAGCAGGCCGCCGAGTTCGGCGTCACCCGCGGTGGCACCCGCCTGGCCGCTCTGCTGGCGGTGATCCACGATTTCCGCTCTCTGGGGCTGAAGGCCGCGGGCGGTCTGGTGGTGACCGATTTCGGCTACTGGGACCTGAACGACGAGACCCGCGCCTTCTCCGCGCGCTTCATGGCGCGCCACGGCACGCCGCCGAACTTCATCCATCTGGCCGATTATGGCGCGACCATGCATTACCTGAAGGCGGTGCAGGCGGCGGGCACGGATGAGGCGAAGGCGGTCGCCAAGAAGATGCGGGAGATGAAGATCAACGATCCCGTGGTGAAGGACGGCTGGATCCGCGAGGACGGCCGCGTGATGCGCGACGCCTGGCTGGTGCAGGTCAAGACGCCCGAGGAATCCAAAGGCCCCTGGGATTTCTACAAGATCCTGGCCCGCATCCCGGCCGAGGAAGTCATCCGCCCGCTGGACAAGGGCGACTGCCCGCTGGTCGCAAAGAAGGGATAGGCACTCACCCGCCCACGCGGTGTGAACGCGCCTTCCGTCGCCGCCGCCATAGGGCCCACGGGTCCCATGGCGGCGGCGGATACCGCTCGTGTCCCCTGATCGTCATTGCCGGACTTGATCCCCCTACCCGCCCCTTTGGCGTTGCGGCGCGGGTGCCGGATCAAGTTCGGCAATGATGCTCAGGACGGGGTGCCAGCCGAGCGTTTTGCGGATTTTTTGGGCGGGGATGATCCGAGAAGCATCGGCGTCCGTAGGATCGCCATGATGCCAATCACCGCGCTCTATGCCGCCCTGCTGACCCCGATTTTCGTGCTGTTGTCGGTGCGGGTCATCGGTCAGCGCCGTGGCGGCCGTGTCGCGGTCGGCGATGGCGGAAATCCCGCGCTGCTGCGGCGCATGCGAGTCCAGGCGAATTTCGCCGAATATGTGCCGCTGGCGCTGATCCTGATCGCGCTGACGGAAAGCCTCCATACGCCGAACTGGCTGGTCCACGCCCTGGGACTGCTGCTGTTGGCCGGGCGGGCGTCGCACGCGGCCGGGATGTCGCAAGAGGCGGAGCGATTTCAATTTCGTGTTGCGGGCGTGGCGGCCACGTTCACCGTAATGATCGCGGCGGCCGTCCTGTGCGTCGTCGGTGCGGTGCGTTCGGGCGCGTTGTTCTGACGGCAAAGCCTATTCTGGCAACGACGCCGGCACACAATTGAACACCCCGTCCGGCCCCAACAAGCTTAGCTCCCCGGTCCTGATGTCAAAATGCGCCCCTTGCAGGTGCAATCGGCCGGACGCCACCCGATCAGCGATCCACGGGAACGTCATCAGGTTGTCCAGCGACAGTTTCACCGTCTCCTGCTCGCAGCAGAGCTGCCGATCCGTGCCGTCGTCGCATGCCAAGGCCCGGTCCCTGGCGCGCGCGGCGAGGCCGATCCAACCGGCGACGAAGTCGGATGCCTCGGGCGGCACGCCTTGCAGCAACGCCCGGACGCCGCCGCACAGACCGTGGCCCATCACCAGCAACTGGCTGATTTCCAGCACGCGCACGCCGAATTCCAGCGCGGCGCTGGTGCCGTGATAGCCGCTGTCCGGCGCATAAGGCGGCACCAGATTGGCGACGTTGCGCACCACGAAAAGTTCGCCTGGGCCGGCATCGAAGATCATCCCCGGATCGACGCGGCTATCGGCGCAGGACACGACCATGGCCCTGGGCTGCTGGCCCTCATCGGCCAGCCCCTCGAACATCCGCCGCCGCTCGGGCCATTGGCCGCCACGGAAACGATGATAGCCTTCCAGCAGGCGCTGCATGGGTCAGCCCCCCGCCGGGTGGGTGGGCTGTTGGCCGGGGTGAGCAACGGTCATGGGAACCTGGCGGAGTATGGTTGCGGGCAATCGGAGCATACGCGGGCAACTACCAGATGAGCCGATGCTTGGCGACATGTCTCTGACCTGTCGGCACTCGCGCCCGGGAAAGCATCCCTCCTACCGCCATTCCCCTATCGCGCCGTCTCCAATTGACGCATGTAGGCACGATACGCGCCGGCGTAGCGTTCCCCGCGATGGAACTGCTTGAACAGGGTCACCACATCCCGGGTCAGGGTCAGGCGGATCCTGGGGTTCCTGGTCGCGGTAATCGTCACCGATGGTTGCTGCGGCGACAGCAGCACCTGAATGCCCGCATCGTTGGCGGAATCGCCGAGTTGCTCGGCCAGCACATGGCACCCCACCAGTCCCAGCCGACGCAGGTCCCGCACCCCGTCGCCGGGACGGAAGTCGTCGCGGTCCCGGATGTCGGAGAACAGATCCTCCCGCAAACATCGCTTGAATGCCACGCGAGTGGTGCGCGGGTGGGACAGTTCCTCGATCAAGCGACCATCCAATGGCAGGATCGCGGCGACGCGGTTGTCGCGACCGTCCGACGACGCGCGCCGGAACAGGATCACGGCGTCGGTGCCGTAGTCATGCCGGGTGGACAGGGTCAGCCCCTGCTCGCGCGCGATTTCGTGCAGTGCCCGAACGAATGTCGCATCCTCGACGAGCCGTGTCATAAAGCGCCTCTTACCTGCGGAACGTCATTCAAACATCCACAGATGAAGGAAGCGTTGACACCGCATACAGGCCGGATCAGGGCGCCAGGAAAATCAACAGGACCGAAAGGGTCGCGAAGGACAGAACGGTCGAGACCAGGATCGTGCCCGACGTCGAGGCGGCTTCCCGCCCATACAGACGCGCCAGGATGAATGCCCCCGCACCGGTGGGCATGGCGGCCATTAGCACCGCGGTTTCCGCCCAAAGCGGTGGCAAGGTGAAGACATGGAACGCCAGCACCCAAACCACCGCCGGCTGCACGAACAGTTTCAACACCACCAATCGCGTGACCAGGCCGGGCTGAAATCGCTCGGTCGTTTCCCCCAGCATCAGACCGGTGGCGACCAGGGCGCAGGGTGTCGCGGCGCCGCCCATCAGGGTCAGGAACCGGTCCGCCGCCAATGGTAATTCCAGGCCCGCCATCGCCAGTGCCAGGCCGGCGACCGGCGCCAGCAGCAGCGGATTGGTGGCCAGCGCCCGCCCGACCCGCAGCACGATGCGGCGAAAACCCGGGGCGCCGGCGCGGTCCGTTTCCAGCAGCGCGATCGCCACACCGAATTGCGGACAGGCGGTGATGACCATGGTGATCACGCCCGGGACCAGGCTGTCGTCCCCGAACGCCATGCGGCAGAGCGGAATGCCCATATAACCGGTGTTGCAGAACGTCGCGCTGAGCGCCTGCAAGGCGGTGTTGCCGAGCGGCGTGCTCCGGCGCCATGACAGGAGCATGGACAGCATGAAGGGAATCGCGATCCCCAGCCCGAACGCGGCCAACAGCCCCCCATTGGCCAGATGCGCCGGCTGGATATGCGCCATAGCCTGGAACAACACCGCGGGCAGCGCGAGATAGACCACGAACTGGTTCAGCGCGCCCGTGACCTCTCGCCCCAGCAGGCGATAGCGCGCGGCCAGCGCCCCGGTCAGGATCAGTCCAAAGACCGGCAAGGCAATCGAGACGACGACAAGCACGCGATGGTCCCGATCCTGTGGCCTGATCCGGCTCCTTACCGCGATGCGGCGCGCTCGGCCACCACACCCGATGTCGGCCCGCCGCATGAAACCGGACCGCGGCGATGGTCGTAGCGGTCGCTTGCGTTCGGCGCCGCCGCACCGTTGAATGCGGCCCGTCAAGCAATCGAAGGGGAACGACCATGGGGACCATTCGCGCGCGCCTCGCCCATGTTGGCGTGTACGCCCACGACAAGCCGAAGCTGGAGCATTTCTACACCACCGTGCTGGGCCTGATGATCACCGACAAGGGCCAAGGCCGAGGCGGCGTCGAGCTGACCTTCATGAGCGCCAATCCGGAGAATCACCACCAGTTCGTGCTGGTCAGCGGCCGGCCCGACACGGCGGGATTCAATCCGATCAACCAGATTTCCTTCATGGTGGACAGCCTGTCGGACCTGCGGGAAGTGCACGGACGCGCCCTCACCCACGGTGCCACCGACATGCGCGTGGTCAGCCACGGCAACGCGTGGTCGTGCTATTTCAAGGACCCGGAAGGCAATACGGTGGAGGCTTATCTGGACTCGCCGTTCCATGTGCCGCAGCCGCATGGCGTGCCGCTGGACCTGACCAAGTCCGACGCCGATATCCTGCGGGAAACCGAGGACGCCTGCCGCAAGGACCCGGGCTTCATGCCGATCGAGGCCTTCAAGCAGAGCCTCGCCACCCGTCTGGCGAATTAAAGTCGGTCCGGCCGGACCGGAAACCGACAACCGGTCTGGCCGGCTGGCTTGGTTGATGATCGCGCCGGACCTTACGGGGTACCCATCGTTTTGGCGTTCGGCCAGGAGGCTGTATGGAAGCGGGCCTGACCGCTTCGGATCCCGCATGACCCTTCTCGCCCTGTCGCGCCACCTGGCATTTGCCCTCGGTCTGGCGCTGATATCCGCGATCGTGGTGCGGATCATGATCTCGGCCCGGGTGATGGACCGCCCGGACGCGCGCAAGGTCCATGACCGCCCGATCCCGAAAGGCGGCGGGGTTGGGGTCGTCGTCGCTTTCCTGGTCGGCATCCTGGTGCTGTACCGGTTCGCCACCTTCGCACGGATCGACGAATCCTATTTTCTCGGTGTGATCGGCGCCGCGCTCGCCATCGCCGTCATCGCCTTTCTCGACGACGTCTACGACTGGCCCTTCACCATCAAGCTCGGCACCCAGGTCGTGGCCGCATTGGTGGCGGTCGGCAGCGGACTATATGTCGCCGATGTTCGCCTGCCCTATGTCGGACCGCTGCATCTGGGGTTCCTGGGGATGGCGGTGACCGTCGTCTGGTTGCTGTTCACCACCAACGCGATGAACTTCATCGATGGGCTGAACGGCCTCGCCAGCGGGGTCACCCTGATCGCCAGCCTGTTCCTGGCCTTCATCGCGGCCCGGCACGGCGGCTGGTTCGCCTACGCGGCCTCCGGCTTGCTGGCCGCCGGACTGGCGGGTTTCCTGCCGTTCAACTTCCCGCGCGCGCGCATCTTCATGGGCGATGTCGGCAGCCAGTTCTGCGGCTTCATGCTGGCGGTGCTGGCCGTGGTCGCCAGCCGCTTCGACGGCGTGGAGCTATCGTTCCTGCTAATGCCGATGCTGCTGTCCGGCGTGCTGTTCGACGTCGCGTTCACCCTGGTCCGGCGAGCAACCCAGGGCGAGCGAGTGACACAGGCGCATCGCGGCCATTTGTATCAGGTGGCGCAGCGATCCGGCCTGCACCCGGTGTCCGTCACCCTGGTGCATTGGGGCTTCGCGACCTGGGGCGGCGTTTGCTGCCTGATCTTCATCGCCGCACCGTCCGCCTGGAAACCGTTCGTGCCGCTGCTGGTCGTGGCCCCGCAACTGGTCTGGCTGAATCTGGTGACGCAATGGGCACGCGGCGCGGCCCTGCCACGTTGGGGGTAGCAGCCCCCAACCGACCAGACTGGTTCGGCCCGGGCAGCCGCCCTTACCGCCGGATGATGGTGCCGGGTCCGCCCTCGGTGAACAGTTCCAGCAGGCAGGCATGCGGCACGCGGCCATCCAGGATTACCGCGCCCTTGACGCCGAGCTTGACGGCCTCGACGCAGTTTTCGACTTTTGGGATCATGCCGCCGGTGATCGTGCCGTCGGCGATCCGAGCATCCACATCCGCCAGCGACAATTCCGGGATCAGGTTTTTGTCCTTGTCCAACACCCCGGGCACATCCGTCAGCATCAGCAGGCGGGTGGCGTTCAACGCGCCGGCCACCGCGGCGGCCACGGTATCGGCGTTGATGTTGTAGGTCTGCCCATCGGCGTCGACCCCGACCGGTGCGATCACCGGCACCAGACCACCGCCGGTCAGGGCATGGATCACGCGCACGTCGATATGGTCGGGTTCCCCCACGAAGCCCAGGTCCAGCGCCTGCTCTTCCCCGGTATCGGGGTTCTTCTTCATCCGGACCAGTTTCCTGGCCCGGATCATCCCGCCGTCCTTGCCGCAGATACCGACCGCGAGCGCGCCGGCGCGGGTGATCAGGTTGGACACGTATTTGTTGACGGTGCCGGCCAGCACCATCTCCACCACCTCCATCGCCGCGGCATCGGTCACCCGCAGCCCATCGAGGAACGTGGACTGCACCGCCAGGCGCTTCAGCATCGTGTTGATCTGCGGCCCGCCGCCATGCACGATAACCGGATTCAGACCCACCTGCTTCAGCAGGGCGATGTCACGGCCGAATTCCTCGGCCAGATGCTCCTCCCCCATCGCATGACCGCCGTATTTCACAACGACGGTGGCGCCGGCATAGCGACGCAGGAACGGCAGGGCCTGGGCGAGGACGCGGGCGCGCTCTGTCGCGGCCGCCACGTCGCTGGACTGGGGGGATGCTTCGCTCATGGCCGCGCGTGTAGGGCGGGGTGGGTGGAGGGTCAAGGCGGGGCTTCGTCGTCTCCGCCCATCATGCAACGCCCGCCCGCGTGACCAGGCCGCGGTTACCGATCGATCCGCGTGGCCTTCATGTAGAGTCCATAGGCCTGCTCATGCGCCGCTCGCGCCTCGGCCCCGCGCGGCGCCCGCAGCCTTGTTTCCTGATGATAATGATGATGCCGATCCTCGCCGCGAACGAGCAGCGCGCTGGATCGTGGTTCGGTCAACGGACGGACATGCGCGGGGATATAGCTGATGCCGAGCCCGATGCGCCGGTCCGGGCCGCGGTTGGGGCCGGACGAATGCACGGTATGGGTGTTGTGGAACGACATCTGACCGGCGTGCAGCGGCACGAGCGTTCCGGCATCGTCGTCCAGATGCTCCCCGATGTTCTGGCCACGGCGCGCGAGGCTCTCGGCCACGGGCTTGTCGCTGTGCGTCCACAGTCCGGCGCGATGACTGTCGGGGATCATGCGCAGGCAGCCTTCCCGCTCGCCGGCTTCCGACAGAGCGACCCACGCCGTGACCTGCTCCGCCGGGTCGAGGTTGAAATAGGCGTCGTCCTGGTGCCAGAACACACGGGCGTCGCTGTTCGCTTCCTTGATCCAGACCGTCGTGTGGTAGCACAGGATGTCGGGGCCGAGCACGTCTTCCACGGCGTCGAGCACCGCAGGGTGATGGATGATCCCGTCGGCCCAGCGAAACAGCAGATAGGGCTTGGACCGTTCGGGGAAATCCAAAGGATGGCCCTGCGCGGCCTCGAAGGATTCCAGATCGGCACGGAAATCCGCGACCTCCTCCGGGGCCAGCACTTGGATCGGGCCGCAGAACCCGTTGGCGCGGTACTGTTGAACCTGGGCTTCGGTCAATCGACGTGGCACGTGCGTATTCCTTCCGTTTACGGGACAAGCCCATGGCGCCGCTGTCACCCGCGCAGCCGCACCGCCGGCTGGGATATTCGGGTCAGCCGCCATGATCCTCCCGCCCCAGGAAGTCCAGCACCCGATCGGTGATCTCCTTCTTGGGAAACTGCGCCGCCAGCGCCCGCGCCCGGGTCAGCGGGTCGCTCGCGAAGAAACGTTCATACAGCACCTGCCGGCTGCCGAACGACGAACATGAGATGTCCCACGCCAGATGGAACAGCTTCACCCGGTCCCGCGCACTGCTGTTGTCCGTCGCCAGATACTGCTCGATCACCGGCCCCAGCGGAGACGCGAAATCCGCCTGGGTCGGCAGGATCATCAGGCTGGAGGAACCCAGCAGTTGCAGGATCTCCACCATCCGCGGATAGGCCGTCATGAACAGGTTCCGCGTGGTCTCCGCCGGCAGCGACGCGGGACACATCACGCCCCATTCATCCAGTTTGGCATCGGCCTCGGCCGCGCGCATGCAGGCCTTCATCAGTTCGGTGTACATGATCAACTCGCCGATCCGCTCATCGGAATGCGGCAGATGCGAACTGCCCAGCGTTTCCGTGATCAGCAGCGCGACACCCAGCACGAGTTCGCATTTCGCCAGATTCTTCGCCGCCCCCTGGTGCGATGTGTGCGCGGAGGAATGCGTGACCGAGGCCGTGTTGTTCAGCAGGCCCACATCGCCGTGGATGAACACCCGATCCCACGGCACCAGCACGTCGTCGAAGAAGACGATGCAGTCCATTTCCTCAAAGCGGGAGCCCAGCGGGTGGTCGAAATGGGTCTTCCCATAGTCAAAACTGTCGCGGCACAGAAAGCGCAGGCCGGGCGTGTCACAGGGCAGCGCGAAGTTCAGCGCGAAAGGGCTGTGCCCGTCCCGATGCTGCGCCAGTCGAGGCGAATAGACCGCGATTTCATCTGCCAGCGGCCCCAATGTGGCCAGCACCCGCGCCCCGCGCACGACCAGACCGGCCGAACTCTCGCGGATGACCTGAAGCGCGGTGCCTTCCTGGAGGTTGAACATGCCGCTGACATCGCGGGATCGTTGCAGGTTGATCAGCGAATGCGTCAGCACCAGGTCGTTGGAACTGATATACTCGTAGTAACGGCGCATGTTGTCGCCGAACGCCTTCTGCCCGCGTCCGAAATAATCCGCCGCGGCGTTCCAGGCGGAAAACGTCACGTTCATGAAATCGGGGGACCGACCCATCATGCCGCAGGTGGTGCGCGCCCAGTTCAGCATCATGACGCGGCGCTGCTCCAGTTCGGTCTGGGTGCGCGGCACGATGAAGGACAATCCCAACCGCTCCCCCGACGGCGCCAGGAACGTCATTGCATCGCGATATTTCGGATCGCATTGCTGATCGTACAAGGAGGCGATGGCGCGGGCCCCGTTGGCGAGGCCCGGATGAGTGGTCACGTCGGTCACCCGCTCCCCGCGCAACCAGACCTCGGGTTTGCGTTGGCGAAGACCGTTCAGATAGTCCTGGCCCGTGCGTGCTGGCATGTCGGCTCCCTTTCCCCGCGGTCCGAACGGTTGCCCGATCGGCATCCCCTCATCGTCATTGGCGGACTTGATCCCTCTACCCGCCCCCCGCCGTTGCAGCGCGGGTTGCCGGGTCGAAGCTCGGCAATGACGATAAGGGCGGTGCGTCGGTCAATGGCTCGAACCGCTTGGTGTCCTGTATGGACGTCTCGTTCAGGCCCATAGTGTTCCGGTCTCGGCGGGGGGCGGTCAAGCACCCAGGCGAAACCGGCGCGCTACCAACGCGCCGACCGCGCCACCATGACCGTTTTCTCCGCCACCCCGACCATGAACGGGATATCCTCCAGCGGCCGATCGCCTGCCAACACATGCGCCAGGGTGATGAAATCCGGCCCCAGCGCCTTGCTTCCCTTCTCTTTCGCCGCCTCCGCCCACAATCCCAACAGCACCATCCGCTCGGCCCAGACCAAACGTCCGGGCGGCAGCCCTTCGGTCAGCAGCAACTGGACCGCCGCCTTGCGGTCCCGTCTTGGCGCCCGCGCGACCACCGCCCGGATCGTCGGATCGTCCTCGAACCAGGATTCCGCGAACGCCTCCTCCGTCAGCCATGCCGCGCTGCGCCGCAACGACGCCTCGATCGCCGCCGAGTTCCGCGCCGCGACTGCCAGGCCGGCGAACAACTCCTCCGCCTCCGAGCGGACACCGATCAGGCGATCGCGCCATTCCGCCCCGCCGGCATATTCCGCTACCCGCAGCAGGTTCGCGGTTGGCACCCGCCCTTCCCGCAGGCCGGTTGCGATCGCGTGCTGCACGGCAATATCGAGGTAGCGCCGATCCAGGTCGGCGACCGGGGTCTTCAGACGGATCTGGGCCAGGATGTTGTTGGTTTCACGGCGGGTTTGTTCGGGTTCGAACCAGGTGTCGCGCAGCCCGAACCCCTGCTTCAGCAACAGGCCGGCAAACACGCTCTTTCGTCCGGTTCGGGTGCTGATCAGCAGACTTTGCGCGCCCGACCCATCGATCGTGGACGCCACGATCACGATATCCGCCGCCGCCGGCCATTGCGCGCAGGCCACATCCTTCAATCGCGCCTTCCGGATCGCCTGGTCCAGCACCGGCCGCTCGGCTTCCGGCAACCAGTTCCGCACGGCGATCATCCGGCGAAGCGATTCCGGCGACACGACATCGGGCGAGGCAATCTGTTCCAGCACCGTGGCGGCCGCTTGCCGCACGTCCCGGTCCTGATGCAGCAGCATCAACGGCACCGCTTCGCGCAGTCTGGCATGCGGGGAGCGCGCCATTTCATGCACCAGAAAGGCCATCAAACCGGACGGCATGACCAATCCGGAGTCGCTGATCGCCTCGACGACATCGAACGCCGTCGGGGCCTGCTCCGCCATCTGCGCCAGCATCGTATGCATGGCGCCCATCAGTTCCTCGGGCATGTCTTCCGGTTGGAACCCTTCCGCGGTGTCGCCCAGTCTTTCCCGCAGGTCCGGATGGATTTCGATTTTGGCACGGACCAGGGCCGATACCATCTCCAACCAGTCCTCCTGTCGAAGGCCGGGTGTGTCGGCGATCCCGACGATCCGCTCCTGGTAGGTGTCGGCCATGGCCTTGGCCCAATCCCAACCGCTTTCGATCCGATAGCGAATGAGTTCGAGTTGCGCGCCGAGCAAGAAATGGAAAGCGGAGACGAGGTGGTCGTCGTGGCGTTTGGCGGTGCACGCGGCGATCGCGCCGTCCAGGATGGGCCAGAGCGTTTGCGGCGACGTTTCGAACCAGACCTGATCGTCATCGGACAGCCGCGGCCCGGATTCCTCCTTCAGGGATCGGGCGATGGAACCGGCGATGCGCTTGATCCGCGCCGCATCGGCGGGGGTAGGAGGTGGTGGCTCCCCTGGATTTTCCCCGAAAAACGGCTGATCGCCGTCGTCGTCGTCGTCGTCTCCCAGCTCGAACATGGCTGCGATATCGTCTTCATCGAATGTCAGGATTTCGTCGAGCCATTTCTCCAGGACCCGGTTGGCGTCCTTTCGGCTGCCGGTGAACACGGCAACCTGCGCGCCAAGCACTTCCCCGTCGTCCGGCTGGTAGACCATGGCCACGGTCGCCTGAAACTTCGGGTGCACCATCCTGATGGTGAATTCCGTTCGCTTGGCCCCGGTCATCACGGCCGCGGACCCGCCGCCTTCGAATTCCGATTCGGTCAGCGTGGTGACCGGCACCACCTTGCGACGGCCCCGACCGGAGCCGTAGAGGGCCTCGTAAGCGTCGGTATCCTCGATATCCGAAAAATGCTCGTCCAGCATCGCTTCGGCGAATTCCAACAACGCCTCGTCGGTCTGGTCGTTTCGCGGCGTGGGGGTCCTGGTGGACTTGGCCATGGTCGGATTCCGGGCAGGGAGAAGGCAAAGCGCCCTCTGCTCCATGCAGCAGGTAGCAGCACGACGGACATCGGCAAAGTGGGACGCCCGATGGGACGTGCCGCGATCCCTGCCTTCGTCCCCGCCAACGGGGCGGCCGGCCCCCGCGCGCCCGAGCGGCTGGCCTGGCATCCCGTCCACCCTTGGGGTGGAAGGGGTCGGCCGAATCGCCCAACCCTGCTTCGCAGGCCGGATGGCTCGGAGTAGACCATGGAAATGCCGTCGATCTCTCCCACCGCCGATACGAACGAACCCACGCCGACGGACCCGGCCGCCGCCCAGCCGCGCGCCGAACGTGCGGCTAAAATCCCGCGCGCCGAAGGCATCGCCAAAATCCCGCGCGCCGAAGGCATCGCCAAAATCCCGCGCGCCGAAGGCGCGACTCCCGCCATGGCACAGTGGTTCGCCAGCAAGGCCGACCACCCAGAGGCGCTGCTGTTCTTCCGCATGGGCGATTTCTACGAGTTGTTCTTCGCGGATGCAGAGGCCGCCGCCGCCGCGCTCGACATCGCCCTGACCCATCGTGGCGAGCATGACGGCACCCCGATCCCAATGTGCGGCGTTCCGCATCACGCGGCCGAATCCTACCTGCTGCGCCTGATCCGGCGCGGCTTCCGCGTCGCCGTCGCCGAACAGATGGAGGACCCGAAATCCCGTCCCGCCGGCAGCAAGACCCCGATCCGTCGCGCGGTCGTCCGGCTGGTCACGCCGGGCACGATCACCGAGGACGCCTTGCTGGAAGCCGGCCGGCCGAACCTGCTTCTGGCCCTCGCGCATGGCACGATCACGCCAGCCGGCGAAGGCCGCACCGGTCCGACTTCGCGCAGCCCCGCCGAAACCAGCGGGATCGGCGCCGCCTGGCTAGACGTGTCCACCGGGCTGTTTGAGACCGCCGCGCTCCCGTCCGCCGATCTGTCCGCCCTGTTGGGACGGCTGGAACCGGCGGAAATCATCTCCCCCGACTCGATGGCGTTGGGCGACTGGGACCCAAGGCGCGCACCCGATACGGCACCGTCTTCACCGTTGATCGCTCGGCGCCGGCTGGCCGAAGCGTTCGGGGCGGCCAGCCTGGACGCGTTCGGCACGTTCACCGATGCCGAGGCCGTCGCGGCCGCCCTCGCCGTCGATTACGTCCGCGCCACCCAGGCCGGCGCCTTGCCGCGTCTGTCCCGCCCACAGCCTCAGGGCGAAACCGGGGTGCTGGCCATGGATGCGGCGACCCGAGCCAGCCTGGAAATCCAACGCACCCGTGATGGCGGCACGCGACACAGTTTGCAGGCAGTGGTGCAGCGGACCCTGACCCCGGCCGGCGCACGTCTGCTGGCGCTTTGGCTGAGCGCGCCGTTGACCGATCCTACCGCAATCGCCCAGCGCCAGGACGCCTGGTCCTGGCTGCTCGCCGCCACCGAGGCGACAACGCAACTGCGTGCCGCCTTGCGTGCCACGCCGGACGTCGCCCGCGCCCTGGCGCGGTTGTCGCTCCATCGCGGCGGCCCCCGCGATCTGGCGGCCTTGCGGGACGGAATGGCAGCGGCGTCAGTCATTCGCTCGGTGCTGGATGGGCCGTTGCCCACGGCGTTGGACCTGGCCCGGACCGCGTTTCAGGACGACCCGCCATTGGCATTGAAACTGACCGATGCCCTGGCGGACCCGGTGCCGCCTCGTTTGGATGACGGCAACGTCATCCGCGCCGGCTATGACGGGGAACTCGACGCCCATCGGGCGCTGCGCGACGACAGCCGGCGTGTCGTCGCCACCCTGCAACTGGACTACGCCCAGCGTTTCGGGGTCGCCAGCCTGAAAATCCGCCACCATGCCCAGCTTGGCTATGTGATAGAGGCGCCGGCCGCATCGGTGGAGAAGCTGCGCGATTTTCCGGAACTGACCCTGCGCCAGGGCATGGCCAATGGGGCGCGCTTCACCCTGGCGGAACTGTCCGACCTGGATCGCAAGATTTCGGAAGCGGCCGAGCGGGCGGCGTCTCGCGAACGGATGATTTTTGGTCTTTTGGTGCAGGCGGCGTTGCAGGATGCGGACCGGCTGGCGGCCGTCGCCGATGCGATCGCCTTCCTGGACGCCGCCCAGTCCGCCGCAAAATTGGCCGAAAACGGCACCTGGTGCCGCCCTTCCGTCACGGATGACGATGCGTTCCTGGTAAAGGCGGGCCGCCATCCCGTCGTGGAAGCCGCCATCGCCGGGCAGGCCGCCTTCGTGCCCAACCGCTGCGATCTGTCAGGCGAACGCCGGGTGTTGCTGCTGACGGGCCCCAACATGGCGGGCAAATCCACCTTCCTCCGCCAGAACGCCCTGATCGCGATCCTGGCGCAGGCGGGATTGCCGGTCCCCGCGGACGAGGCGCGGATCGGCGTCATCGATCGCCTGTTCAGCCGGGTGGGCGCGGCCGACGACCTGGCGCGCGGACGGTCCACGTTCATGGTGGAAATGACCGAAACCGCCGCCATTCTGCATCAGGCCGGCCCGCGTTCCCTGGTCGTGGTGGATGAGATCGGCCGCGGCACCGCGACGCTCGACGGGCTGGCGATTGCCTGGGCGGTGCTGGAAGCGTTGCACTCCGCGATCCGCTGCCGCACTATTTTCGCCACACATTTCCACGAGCTTGCCGAACTCGCGGATCGTCTGCCGCGATTGAAGCCGCATACGATGCGGGTCAAGGAATGGAAGGGCACCGTCGTGTTCCTGCATGAAGTGGCTGAAGGGGCCGCCGGGCGGTCCTGGGGCGTGCATGTCGCCGAACTCGCGGGGGTGCCGGCGCCGGTGGTCCGGCGAGCGGCGACGTTGCTGTCGGCATTGGAAAAACACGGCGGGCCATTGGGATCGGGGGCGCCGCTGGCGGCCCTGCCGCTATTTGCCGCCGCCGCCCAACCTCCCGATCAAGCGCCTCCCGATGAAACGACGACCGATGAAACGACGACCGATAAAGCGCCGGCCGATGAAACGGCGGGAGAACTGGAAATTGACCATGTACGCTCGCAATTATCCAATTTGGATCCGGACCGTATGACCCCGCGGGAGGCTTTGGAGGCGTTGTACGGGCTGAAAGCCCTCTTGTCTGTTCCCGTTGGCGATCCGACATAGTACGGTATCCGCAATGTTGACCCCCATCCCCTTGCCTCGCGCCCCGGAAGCCGCTGCCTCCATCCTGTCGGATGCGATGGCGGCGCTGGCGGAGGAGCCAGGCGGCGTTGCCCGCGACGCCGCGCTGATCGCGTTTCGCCGGCACCTCGCGCGCATCCAGGCCTATGTGCAGCACGGGTTTGAGCAGGAACAGCTCACCGGCCTGCAATCCGCCCGCCTGTTGGGCGCATTGGTGGATGGCGTCGTCAGCGCGCTGTTCGACCACGCGGTCAACGACACTGATCAGGGCGATGGCGAGGGACTGAGCATCGCCGCCACCGGCGGGTATGGCCGCGGCGTGCTGGCGCCGTTCAGCGATATCGACCTGCTGTTCCTGACCGCGGAGGATCCGTCACCGGAGACGCTGCGGATCGTCGAGTACATGCTCTATTTCCTGTGGGACCTGGGCCTGAAGGTCGGGCACGCCACGCGATCCATCGACGATTGCCTGGTCGAAGGCGCCAAGGACACGACCATCCGCACCGCGCTGCTGGACGCGCGCCATTTGACCGGCGACGCCGACCTGTTCACGGAATTCCACAGCCGGTTCCGCGCCGCCTGCAAGGAAGCCGGGGCCGCCGACTACATCGCCGCGAAACAGGCCGAACGCGCCGTCCGCCACCGGCGCTATGGCGACAGCCCGTTCGTGGTGGAGCCCAATATCAAGGAAGGCCGCGGCGGCTTACGCGACCTGCAAACCTTGTACTGGATCGCGCGCTATGTGTTCGACACCCAGACGATGGGGGAATTGGCCAATCTCGGCGGCATCCTGACAGACCAGGAAGCCCGCCACGGCCGGCGCGCGTGGGAGTTCTTGTGGACCGTCCGATTCCACCTGCACTACGTGGCCGGGCGCGCCGAGGAACGGTTGACGTTCGATCTGCAGCCGGTGGTCGGTGCCAGGATGGGCTACACGCGCCATGGCCGCCAGGATGGGGTGGAGCGTTTCATGCGCCACTTCTTCCTGAACGCGCGGGAGATTTCCCGCCTGACCCGCATCCTGGAACCCGCCATCCTGCGGTCCGCGCTGGGTCCTCCGGCGATCGAGGCCGAGACCGACCAGGCGCTGGTCGCCGCCGGGTTCGTGCTGGCGGAAGGCAAGCTGCTGCCGCTCGCCGGGCGCGGATTCGATGTCGAGCCGATCCAGATGCTGCGCATTCTGCGCGTGGCGCGCGACCGGAACCTGGAACTGCATCCGCTGGCGTTGCGTGCCCTGATCCAGAATGAGCGGCGCGCGATCAGTCTGCGCGGCGATCCCAAGGCCGCCGATCAGTTCATGGACCTGCTGTGCGGCAAGGAACCGGAGCGTGCGCGGGTCGGTGGCATCCACCCCGCCAGCCACCATCCGGACGGCGCCAAGTGGCTGAGCATCATGAACGAGACCGGGTTTTTCGGCCGCTTCATGCCCGATTGGGCCCGCATCGTCGGGCAGATGCAGTTCGATACCTACCACATCTTCACCGTCGATGAGCACACGATCGAAGCCGTCCGCGTCCTGAACATGATGGAACGCGGGGAACTGGCGGAAATAGCCCCGGTCGCATCCAATCTGGTCGAGCAGGTGCAGTCGCGCCGGTCGCTGTACCTGGCAATGCTGTTGCACGATATCTGCAAGGGCCGCGGCGGCGACCATTCCGAGCTGGGCGCGGAACTGGCCCTGACCGTCGGACCGGCGCTGGGACTGTCCACCGAGGAAACCGAAACGGTGTCGTGGCTGGTGCTGCACCACCTGCTGCTCAGCACCACGGCGTTCAAGCGCGATATCGACGACCCCAAGACGATCCTCGACCTGGCCGACACCATCCAGTCTCCGGAACGGTTGCGGCTGCTTCTGGTGCTGACGGTGGCAGATATGCGGGCCGTGTCCGCCAAGGTGTGGAACGGCTGGAAGGCAACCCTGCTGCGAGAGCTCTATGCGCGGGTCGCCGAGGTGCTGGCGGGCGGACTGGCCACCACCGAACGTGACGTGCGCGTGCAGCGGGCGAAACAGGCGGCGTCCATGCTGCTGGGCGACTGGTCGGATCAGGACAAGGATCAATTCGTCAGCCAGGGCTATCCCAGCTACTGGCTGTCCTTCGATCCGGAAACCCAGGCGCGTCATGCACGCCTTATGCGGGATGCCGAGCAGCGCAAGGCGCCGCTGACCGTCGATACCCAGCCCTTGCCGGCCCGCGCGGTGACCGAGGTGACGGTCTATTGCGCCGACTATGCCGGGCTGTTCAGCAAGATTTCCGGTGCTCTGGCCGTCGCCGGCGCTTCCATCGTCGATGCCCGCATCCACACGATGACCAACGGCATGGCGCTGGACACGTTTTGGGTCCAGGACGCCGCCGGTGGCACATTCGATGCCCCGCACCGACTCGCTCGGCTTTCCGTGCTGATCGAACAGGCGCTGTCCGGCCGCATCCGCCTGAGCACCGAAATCCGCAAATTGCAGAAGGGTCTGATGGGCCGCCGCATGCGGGCGATCCACGCGCCGTCACGCGTGGTGATCGACAACCACGCCTCGAACACGCATACGGTCGTGGAGGTGAACGGGCGCGACCGCCCGGGCCTGCTGCACGACGTGACCGCCGCGATCAGCGAACAAGGCGTGCAGATCGCGTCCGCCCATGTCACCACATACGGGGTGCGCGCCGTCGACGTGTTCTACGTCAAGGACATTTTCGGCCTGAAGATCGAGAACGAACGCAAGTTGAACCTGCTGCGCGACGCCATCCTGAAGGCGCTGGCAAATCCGGATGAGGTGGCGCCAGCCCCGGCGGCGACACCGACCGGCAAGCGGCGGAGCACCGCGGCGTAACCCTGATGCAAAACGCGCCCCGCCCGCCGCGGGGTCAGAGGCTCCGCTGCGTTGGCATGGGTATCTTCCCGACCCAACCAAGCCTCTGGAGCAGCGGGGAGCATCCGGGTTGCACCCAAACGCAAGCTCCCGCACGATAGGCAATCCCGGCATAGGGCCGGACCGTACCCGACCGGAGGCACTGCATGTCAGCCGCGCTGCAATTGAAGCCCGAAATGTCCGAAGCCGAGTGGGAAACCCGCTGCGAACTCGCCGCGCTGTACCACGTGATCGATCACCTCGGCTGGACCGACCTGATCAACACCCATATGTCGGCCCGCATCCCCGGGGAGCCGAACCACTTCCTGATCAACAATTACGGGGAAATGTTCGACGAGATCACCGCGTCGTCCCTGGTCAAGATGGACATGGACGGCAACGTACTAAGCTCAGGCGGCAAGTTCAACAACGCCGGCTTCATCATCCACTCCGGCGTCTACAAGGCTCGGTCGGATGCCAACTGCGTGCTGCACACCCATACACGGGCCGGCGCCGGGGTGTCGCTGCTGAAGAACGGGTTGCGCCCGATCAGCCAGGACCACCTGCATGTGCTGGACGACGTTGTCTACCACGACTACGGCGTGCCCGCGACGCAGGAAGAATGCGACGCGCTAGGCGTAAGCTGCGTCAGCGGAAGCTGCGTCGTGCTGATGAACCACGGGCTTCTGACCCTGGGCGAAACGATCCACGGCGCGATGATGCGCCTGTATATGCTGGAACGCGCCTGCGAACTGGAACTGATCGCCCGCACCCTCGATGAGCCGCCGGTGATCATCGATGAATACGTGCAGCAGAAAGCCGCCGAACGCATGAAGAAGATGCGCCCGACCCATGGCTATGGCCTGGGCGAATGGAAGGGCCTGGTCCGCACCGCCGAACGCAAGGGCTTCGACTGGCGCCGCTGATGTCATGGGGAGCGGGCAAACGCGCCCGCTCCCTGTCGTCGGAGAGGACACAATGACGCTGGACATGCGGCCGGTGCGCCCGGATTTCGTCACGGAGATCGGCGGGATCGATCTTAACCGCCCCATCGATGACACCACGAGATGCGCGATCTGGGCTGCGATCGATCGGTATTCCGTGCTGGTGTTTCGCGACCAGCGCCTGACCGATGCACAACTGCGCGATTTCGCCGCCGGCTTCGGTCCGCTGGAGATCGGCCGGTCCGCCGCTCGGCCGGGGCGACGGCGGCTGGAAATTCCGCAGATCGGCGATATCTCCAACCTGAATGAGGACCATCAGGTCCGCGATCTGCACGACCGCCGCCGGCTGGACAGCCTGGGCAACCGGCTGTGGCACACCGATGCGTCCTACATGCCGGTCCCCGTCGTGCTGGGACTGCTGCATGCGGTGACGATCCCGCCGCCCAGCCCGTTCGGCAACGGCGAGACCGAATTCGCGGATATGCGCGCCGCCTATGACGCGCTGCCGGACCCGACGAAAGCCGCGCTGGACGATCTGGTGATCGAGCACGACGTGTTCTGGTTGCGCGGTCAGATCGGCTTCACCGAATTCCCACCCGGGGAACGGGAGCAATATCCGCCCTCGCCTCAACGACTGGTGCGACTGCATCCGGGATCGAAACGCAAGACGCTGTATCTGTCGGCGCATGCGTCGCATGTCGTGGGCTGGCCGGTCGCCGATGGGCGGTTGTTGCTGGTCGATCTGAACGCCCACGCGACCCAGCCGCAATTCGTCTACAGCCACACATGGCGGGTCGGCGATCTGGTGATCTGGGACAACCGCTGCACCATGCATCGCGGCCGCCCGCATGCGGAAAACCAGGCCCGCGACCTGCGGCGGGCCACCACCCTGGACACCGGGTCCACCATGGAACAGACGGCCTGAGCCGCCGGATGCCCCTGTCCCTGGTAATTTTCGACTGCGATGGGGTCCTGATCGACAGCGAGGGGATCTGCAACCGCATCGTCGCGGCGATGTTGACGGAAATCGGCTGGCCGATGACGGCCGACGAGTCGCACACCCGCTTCATAGGTCTGTCCTTTTACGACATGCAGCCACGCATAGAGGCGCATCTCGGCCGAGGCCTTGGCGTGGATTGGGTCGATACGGTCGTATCGCGCGTGACGACCGCAATGGCCGACGAGGTCGAAATGGTGCCCGGTGCCCGCCTCGCGCTGGATTCGGTAACGGCGATGGGACTGCCCTGGCGTGTCGCGTCCAACTCATCGCATGTGGAAATGGATGCCAAGTTCCGCCGCACCGGCTTGCTGGACCTGGTCGCCGGCCGGGTGCACAGCGCGGTGGACGTGATCGCGCGCGGTGGGGCCGGCAAGCCCGCGCCGGATGTCTACCTGGCCGCGGCCGCCGCCGAAGGCGTGCCGCCGCAAACCTGCCTCGCGATCGAGGACTCGGTCGCCGGCGTGCGCGCCGCGGTTGCCGCCGGGATGACGTGCTACGGATACAGTCCGGACGACGATGGCGCGCGTCTCCGTGCGGCGGGGGCCGAACCATTCCGGTCCATGCATGCGATGCCGGACCTGCTGCGCGCAGCCATGGAGGGCATGCGGTGACGATCGACGCGCTGAGCGTTTTCTATCCCTGGACCAAGGCGCTGCATGTCATTTCGATGGTGGCATGGATGGCGGGGATGTTCTATCTGCCGCGCCTTTATGTCTATCACTGCGACATGCAACCCGGATCGCGCGAGAGCGAGCGGTTCAAGGTGATGGAATACCGGTTGCTGAAGCAGATCATCAACCCGGCGATGATCGCGACCTGGGTATTCGGGATCCTGCTGGTGCTGACCCCCGGCGTGATCGATTGGACGTCGGGCTGGTGGCACGTGAAGCTGACCGCGGTGCTGCTGATGTCGGGCTTCCACGGCGCCATGTCGAAATGGCGGCGGGAGTTCATGGAAGACCGCAACAAACGATCGCATCGTTACTATCGCTTCGCCAATGAGGTGCCGACTCTCCTGCTGATGGTCATCGTCGTCATGGTGATCGTGCGGCCGTTCTGAGGCGGGCAATCGGGTGCAGGGAAGAAAGCCTGGGGGCTCCGCCGGTACAAACCGGCTACGTTGGTAACACTTTAGACCGGGAACGTCGGTAACACTCCAAGATCGGTCTGGGAGGGCCGATCGATGCCGTGGACCGAGCAGAGTGTGATGAACAGCCGTGTGTGTTTCATAGCGAGTTGGCTGCGCGCTGA
>CAMATI010000027.1 GCA_945861095.1 Asaia bogorensis
TGTGTTCGCTAGGCTGCGCAGCTTTGCCTACAATATCCTACGTCGAAACAAGACTAGTACCTTCAGTCAAGACAGATACGCCGCGGCTCTGCAGGGCCTTGATCCCCTTCTGAAGTGGTGCGTCAGTTGAGAGCGTTGAACAGCCCTGAGGCCGATGATGGGCCATTCCAACATGGCGGCGGTGAGCAGGAGACCAAACACGGCCGCAATCGACTTCGTCGGTCCGAGTCCGGCGAGCAATGCGACGATTGCCGACGTCGCGAGACCGGCCAGCGCAACCGGGCCGGCGACCGATCCGCGGAGTCGACGGGACGCCCGGAAACGAAAGGTCGGCAGGTTCAAGGAAAAAGCCGCATCGGTGGGTCTGTGCCGATCCTGGTTCCAGAGAGCCGGACGTTTCCGACCGCGCATTTGAGACGTTCGAAATGAAATGCCGCTGGCAAGCCGGCAACCGTGGGCTTATTAGCCCATCGGCATTGCCAGATGCAACGTTTCGCGATCGTGGCCGCCGGCATGTTTGGCCGCCGCGACCGTCCGCCCCAGGAGGCTTGCAGTTTGTCCACACGCTTTGAAACACTCGGCAATGCCACCATTCAGGTATTCCAGGACGGCCACCCGGTGCTCGCGACGGACCCGTGGCTTGTCGGCACCTGCTACTTCGGCAGTTGGGCGCTCGATCATCCACTGACTGACCAGCAGATCGCGAATGTCGTGAATTCCGACCACATCTGGATATCCCATGGGCATCCGGATCATTTGCACGAACCATCGCTGGACTTGCTTCCGCCGGGCAAACGCTTCCTCATCGGCGATCACTACGACGACGATATCCGCACCTTCCTGCTCGCCAAGGGCTTCGAGGTCACAGTCCTGCCATACCGACAATGGCATGCGCTCGGCCCCGATCTCCGTGTGATGTGCCTGGATAACATGAACCAGGACAGCATCCTGGTGGTGGCGGCCGGCGATTCGCTGCTTCTTGACCTCAACGATTCGCCCGTAGCCGGCGAGGTCGGTTTCCTCAAGCGCTTGATTGCCAGGCACCCCAACGACAAGACCTATTGTTTTGCATTGTGTTCGGTTGATGCCGATATGTTCAATTTTGTCGATCAGGCCGGTCATTCTCTCGTGCGCAATCCCGACGATCGCAAGCCGCCCGAGGTGTGGCGCGCCGGCCGGTTGGCGAAGCGGCTAGGGATTGGCAATTATTGTTGCTCCTCGTCCCAGCATGTCTATGCGCGGTCCGACGTGGCCTGGGCCAATGCCCATCGTATCACCTGGGGCGATATGCGGGAGAACTGGACCCAGCCCGATGTGCGCCTGGTTCCCCCATTCTGCACGGTCGATTTGGCCGATGGAAAAATCACCGAAAACCATCCATCGCATGAGCCCGCCCCGCGCCAATTCACCAACACAACGGCGGATGACGACTGGCAGGACCGGCTGACCGAGGCGGAATGGCGGGAAGTGACCGCGTTTTTCGGCAAATTCGAGTTGCTGCGTCGCCATATGGACTATCTGGACATCTGCGTCGGCGGTGAGACCCGTGGGCTTGCGATCGGCAAAGCGGGCAGGCGAGAGGCTCGCCAACGCGGTGCAGGGTTCGTGGTGCCCAGACACTCCTTGATGCAAACCGTCGCCGGTGGCTATTTCGACGACCTGCTGATCGGGAATTTCATGCAGGTGTCGGTCACCAACATGCGGTTGTATCCTCACTTTACGCCGCTGGTGGCAAAGATCGGGGGCAATGCGAAGGTCTATACAAGGCCGCAATACGGTCGATTCCTGGCGCGGTATTTCCGCCGCAACCCGATCGGCAGCCTGGCCTATATGCTGGATGTGTACCTGACCTTCATGGTGCTGCCGACTTTGGGACGGATTGCTCGATCGCTGAAGATGCGTTCCCAACTGGAGCGGTTGTACCACCTGATCCTGGGCGATCCGGTCCGACGGTCATAGCGGTAAGGGGCCGGCGACCCCAGGACCGGGGTCGCCGCCGTGTGCCCCTATTGTGCCGCGATCGCGGTATTGGCGTCGCGACCAAGCCAGGTACGATACCAGGCGATTGTCTCGGTCAGGGCGTTATCGAGAGTCCAGGCTGGCCCCCAATCGAGCATTGTGCGGGCCTTGGCCGCGGAGAGGTACTGCTGGGGTATTTCCGCCGTTGCCTGGCCCAGCACGATCGGCTTGATGTCGGCACGACCGGCCAGGAACAGGATACGCTCGACCAATTCGATTACCGATAGTGGTTGCTCCGCACTGAAATTAAACGCATGTCCGTGCAGCGCCGGATCGTCCATCCGTTCCGCGAGCAGCAGATAGGCGAGGACAGCGTCGCGGACATAGATGTAGTCGCGCACCATGGTGCCGTCGCTGCGCAGGACGGGTTGTTCCCCATTCAGGGCCCACCGAATTGTGCCCGGGACGATGCGGCTGAAATTCAGATCCCGCCCGCCAAAGAAGTTCCCCGCGCGCGTAATGCAAACCGGCAGCTTGTACGTGGTGTGGTAGGTCTGGGCCAGGATATCGGTGCAGGTCTTCGACGCGTCGTAGGGGTGGCGGCCCTGCAGCGGCATGGACTCGTCATAGGGAAGCCGATCGACCTCTCCATATGCCTTGTCGGATGACGCGACGACGATGCGCTTCACTTGCTTGCCCAACTCTCGGCATGCGTCGAGGACATGCCAGGTGCCACGGATATTGGCTTCGAACGTGGAACGCGGATTGCGGAACGCGGTGCCGACGATCGGTTGCGCGCCGAGATGCAGGACGGTATCGGCTTCATGTTCGTTGATCGCGCGCAGAACGGTTTCGTAGTCCTCCAGCGCGCCTTGGACGGTGAATTGCGGCACGATTTCTGGATCGTCGCTGCCGAACCGGTGCGAAAGATCGCGCCTCAACCCGATGGTGGTGGCGCCCAGCCGGTTGAGCTCCTTGACCATCCAGGAGCCAAGGAAGCCGCTGCTGCCCGTGACGAAGACACGTCGGTCGGCCCAGAACGCCGGATTTGTCGTGGCAACCATGGTCAAGCGGCGACCGGCTGTGGGTTGAGCCAGGGCAACTGACCGGATGCGAACAGCGCTTCCATCTCCTGCTGGTCCTTGTAGGTGTCCATGGATTTGAAGAAGCCCTGATGGCGGAACGATGCCAGCCCACGTTCGGGCAGCAGGCGCGGGAACACGTCGCGTTCCAGGTTGTCTCCGCTCCAGTGATCGAATATCGCCCGGTCCATCACGAAAAATCCGGCATTGATCCAATATTCGTAGAGGACCGGCTTTTCGCGGAAATCGGTGATGCGACCGCTGTCGTCCATGGACACGGTGCCATATTGCGACCGCAATGGCACGCAGGTGATGGTACCGAGGGCACCACTGCTGCGATGGAAGGCGAGCAGGTCGTTCAGCGGCACGTCGCTCAGCCCGTCCGCGTAGGTCGCCATGAACGTCTCGCCGAGCATGTGCCGAAGGTTCCATATCCGGCCGCCGGTATCCGTCGCGGCGCCCGTATCGACAATCTCAACGTTCCAGCCGGTGGCTCGGTTGGCGAAATAGTCGGTAATGACTTCCTTGCGATAGCCAACGGACAGAATGAAGTCCGTGAAACCCTGTCGTGCATACAGTTCCATGACCCGCACGACCAGCGGCTTGCCGCCAACCGGCATCATGGGCTTCGGCAGGTGCTCGGTATAGGGATAAGCGCGCGTACCGGCGCCACCGGCGAGAATTACAACCTGCATGTCGAATGTTCCCGATTGTAGATACGAAAGATTGCAAACGCGGTCGTCGGAGGTAAGAGCGTGGTTGGCCGACGATCTGACAACGGCCGTGACGGATCGGCCGCGTCATCGTGCCCGATGCAACCGACACCCAACGCGCCGCGAACCCACGACGGACGCGACCCGCCGAACCTGGTTCTGTCGATCCGCCGGACATCTGTACGCATCGTTCGATCATGGTTCGAAACTGCGTCATAACACGGCGGCGCGTCCGCATGTGGCCTGACATGTTTGCGAACTATCACTCGCATCTCGATGATGAAATGGTAGCCCAACCCATTACGCCGCTGATCATGACGGATTGCGTAACATTGATCCTGGCGCACGACACGCCCCGCGCGAACGAAACTCCGATCCCGGCACCCCGGTTGTCAAGTTTCTTTATGTTGCACACAGCCTATCCACTCGAATCGCATCACCGACATTGGTCGGTTCGGATGTCCGCCGACCCACATCGGCTATTCGGACACATTGATCCCCGGCAACGGTTAGCGCAATGACCAATGTCACGGCCCGGGGCGGCGCACGCCCGAACCATTCCAGGTATGGGTGATGTCGGGACGTGGTGAGAGCATGGGTGATGCCGATCCGATACGGTCGATCGACCACCAGGTCTGGACCGGTTGACCCATCGGGGGCTTCGCCACGATCAGGGATATGTCCCCGGGAAACCGACGGCACTCGACAAATCGCCGACTTGTCGAGTGCCGTCGGGCGTGCTTATGTTCGCACATGCAATATAAAGCCCTCGACATCGTCGATCGCCTGCGTTCGGAACTTTCACCCTTACGCGGCCTGTGGAACAGCATTGCCTCCGATCTTGCGGCGTTGGGTGTGACCAGCCTGGCGGATTTGCGGGGCCGGTCCGCCGATGACCTCCTGCGGGCGTACTGCGGACTGGTCGATCGCCCGCTCGACCCGATGCTGCGACCCTGCTTTGTTTCCATCGTCGCTTTTGCCGAAACCGGCTCCGCACGCCCATGGTGGTATATCCTGCGGGAGGAAGCCGAGCGGGACGGGCGGTCGGTCCTGTCCGGATCGGCGGCTGCCTGATCCTGTCCCGACGGCGGCGCGAAAGCCGTCGCCGGAAGGACGCATGACCCGCGTCACGGATCGGGGTGCTTTCGGCGAACCGGGGCTTGATCTTCGCTGATTTCTCGGCGGCCATCGCGGTCACGCGCAACCGCGGTCCATTTGCGTTTCCGCCGGTTTTGCGCCTTCATCCGACGAACGCCAAATGTCCAATCTGGAGCACCCCGCCGATGCGCTACGGATTCTATCTTCCTACCCGCGGCCCCACCGCCACGCGCGACGGCGTCCTGGCCCTGGCGCGCGAGGGGGAGCGGCTGGGACTGCATTCCGCCATGATCGCGGACCACATCGTTTTTCCGGTCGAAAGCGAGTCCTCCTATCCTTACACGATCGACCGCAAGCATCCCGGTGGCGGCGACGCGCTGGAAACCTTCTCGATTCTTGGCGTGGTGGCGGGCGCGACGGAAAAACTGCGCCTCGTCACGTCCGTACTGGTGCTGCCCTATCGCAACCCGGTGCTGACGGCAAAAATGGTCGCGTCACTGGATGTCCTGTCCGGTGGGCGCGTCACCCTGGGCATCGGCGTTGGCTGGCTGAAGGAGGAGTTCGAGGCACTGGACAGCCCGGATTTCACCAAACGCGGTGCCGTGACGGACGAATGGATCGCGATCTTCAAGCAGCTCTGGAGTCAGTCGCCAGCCAGTTTCGCGGGCGAATTCTACTCCTACTCCAATATCCGCAGCGAACCCTTCCCGTTGCAGAAACCGCACCCGCCCATCTGGGTTGGGGGCCACTCACGCGCCGCGCTGCGTCGTACGGCGCGCCATGCGCAAGGCTGGCATCCGGTCGGTGCCATCGCTGCCTCGCCGCTGCCGCCGCAGGAAATGCGCGCGCATATGGACGCCTTGAAACGCATGATGGACGGGGAGGGGCGGGACTTCGCCAGCCTGACCATTTCCTACAAGGCGCCGCTCTACGACACCGGCATCCCGGACCGTGACGGCACAAGGCGGAGTTTTTCCGGCAGCGCGGAGGATATTGCCGGCGACATTCGCAGCTTCGCGGCCATCGGCGTGCACGAACTGATCTTCGATTTTCGGGGTGAATCCATCACCGAGAGCATCGAGCGCCTGCAACGCTTCGCCGCGGAGGTGATGCCGCGGGTCGGCGACTGACCGGTCCCGTCGGTCTGGTCGTCACGGCGAGTTTCGCCGGATTGTGGTTGCCCCGGCCATTTCCGGTCCCAGGACGCGCGGGTCTACTCCGCGTGCGGCCAAGAAAACCGGATGCTGCCGTTGCGCAACCCCTCCAACACGATATCGATCCCGCCGGATTTGATCACCCACTCCAGTCGGTAGTCGCGATACTGACGCACTTTCGCACCGGAGCGGAAGGCTTCCACCGTCCCCGGCATGCGTGCGGCGCCGGCGGCATATTCCGCAAAGGTCGTGGCAACCGAAGGGCGTTGCAGCAAGCGCTGATACCAGCCCGCGAGGGCGCCGCCATCGGGAGGCCCCATGCCGTTCAGCACGGATCGGTGCATCAGCGGAGCAACCGCCACATCGGCCCAGCCAAACCTGGCGCCGCCGAACCAGTCCGCACCGCCCAGCCGCCCGGCAAGCCAATCATGAAGCGCCCTGGTCTGTTGGGTGGCGGCTGACAGCAGCGTGTCGGCGAGCGCACCGCTGGCCCGACCGAACGTCGTCACCTCGCCAAAGCCCCAGGTCACGGCTTCATACTGCGTGTCGCACACATCCTCCGTCATCCGAGCAGCCGCACGAGCCGCCGGTTCGCTCGGCAGCAACGGCGGATTAGGCCATTTTTCCTCAATGTATTCAAGGATGATGGTGGAATCGAAGATCCGGGTCTGCCCGTCCACCAGAAGCGGCACTTCCGCGCGCGGGTTATCGAGACCGAATGGTCCGTCGGTGCGCCCGGTCCCCAGGCTCTGCGGCCATTCAACGTCGAAGGCCACGGATTTCTCCCGCAGCGCGATCTTGATCTTCTGGGCGTAGGGCGAACCCGGCGCTTCATACAGCAGCATGGCGACTGACCTTGCGTTGCGTTGGAATGTTCATTCAGAACCGCTGTCTGACAGACGGAAATACCCGGCTGACGTCAGCCCGGAGACGGGCTGGCCGTCAACTCAGCCACCGCTTGCGTCGACGATAATGCTTCACGTCGCGGTAGCTCTTCTTCCCGGTCGCGGCAAGTCCGAGATAGAATTCCTTCACATCGTCGTTCTGCCGCAGGGCGGCGGCCGAACCGTCCATCACGATGCGGCCATTTTCCAGGATATAGCCGTACTGGGCGTAGCGCAGCGCCATGTTGGTATTCTGCTCCGCCAGCAGGATGGACATGCCTTCCTGCGCGTTCAGGCGCACGACGATCTCGAAAATCTCCTCGACCAGTTGCGGCGCCAGGCCCATCGACGGCTCATCCAGCAGCAGCAGTTTCGGCCGGCTCATCAGCGCACGGGCGATGGCGACCATCTGCTGCTCCCCGCCCGAGGTCAGGCCGGCAGGCGATTTGCGCCGTTCCTTGAGGCGCGGAAAATACCCGTAGCACCGCTCCAGATCCGCCAGGGCTGCGGCACGCCCATCGCGGCGGGAGAAGGCGCCGGTCAGGATGTTTTCCTCGACCGTAAGATGAGCGAAGCAATGCCGGCCTTCCATAACCTGAATGATGCCCTGGCGCACCAGGTCGGACGCGGTCAGCGTGTCGATCCGCCGCCCCATCGCCGTGATGCTGCCCTTCGTCACCTCTCCCCGTTCCGCTTTCAGCAGATTGGAGATCGCCTTCAGGGTGGTGGATTTCCCGGCGCCGTTGGCACCCAGCAAGGCGACGATGCCGCCGTTCGGCACGGTCAGGCTGACGCCTTTCAGCACCAGGATGACGTGGTTGTAGATGACCTCGATATTGCTGACGGTCAGCAGCGCCGGCGCCGCCACCGTTTCAGACGCAACCAGGGCCATGGGCATTGCTCTCCCGGCAAGCAGGAGCGGGTATGCAAACCCGCCCCGTTGAGTCCCGGCTGCTCAGGATGCGCAGCCGGGGGTGATGTTCTTCTGCTTGGCATAGGCCGCGGCGGAATCCTGTGCCTTGGCGCGCAGATAGGCCTGGTCAGCCACGATCACGTCGGAAACGAAGCTCCATTTCTTGCCGTCCCATTGCTGCACCCGGGCGGTGTGGACGCCGGCGTGATCCTCACAGGATACCTTCAGTGGTTGGGCCAGGCCGGCGAAGCCGTTCTGCTGCAGGCGCGCCGCGGTCAGGTCGAGATTTTCAAAACCCCAGCGTACCTGTTCACCGGTCATCGGCTTGTTGCCGAACTTGGTCATGGCGGCGCGGATCGCTTCGGCCACCAGCATTCCGTCGATCAGGCCGCGGTTGTAGAGGACCTCGCCGACTTCCTCTTTCTTGCCGGATCCCAGGTTCTTGTCATAGAGGTTCTTCACGATGTCCTGGTGCACCGGCGCGACCATGCCAACCGGGTGCAATGCCAGCGCGTAATAGCCCTTGGCGCCGTCGCCCGCGGGGGTCACATCCGGTTCGGCACCGGACCACCAGACGCCATACATCTTGTCGCGCGGATAATTGACCGCGACAGCTTCCTTGATGGCAGCCGAGTTCATGACGCCCCAGCCCCACAGGAACACCCAGTCCGGCCGGTTCTGGCGGATCTGCAACCAGGTGGATTTCTGTTCGACCCCCGGATGCGTGACCGGCATGGCGTCGAAGGTGAAGCCATGGCGCTTGGACAGGTCTTCCAGGACCGTGATCGGTTCCTTGCCATAGGGCGAGTCGTGATAGACCAGCGCGAGGCGCTTGCCCTTCAGGTTGGCCACGCCACCCGCCTTGGCGGCGATGTGCTGGACCAGGATTTCCGCCGCGTCCCAGTACGTGCCGGTCAGCGGGAAGTTCCAGGCGAAGACATTGCCGACAATGGAATCGGCACGCCCATAGGCTTGGGTCAGCAGCGGGATCTTGTCGCCCGGCGCCTTTTCGGTCAGCGCGAAGGTGATGCCGGTGGACAGCGGCGAGAACGCGGCGGCCCCGGTCGGACCCTTGCCCTTCAGGCGTTCATAGCATTCCACGCCGCGATCGGTGGCATAGCCGGTTTCGCATTCCTCATAGACGACCTTCACGCCGTTGATGCCGCCGTCGCGGGCGTTCAGCAGAGCGAAATAATCGGCCCGTCCGTTGGCGAAGGGCACGCCATTGGGGGCGTAGGCACCTGTGCGATACACCAGACCCGGTACGAATTGTTCGTTCTGGGCGTTCGCCGTCCCGGTGAAAGCCAGGGACGCACCCAGCAGGGACGCCCCTGTCAGCAGACATGCAGCCCATCCTGTCCGTTTCATCGTTTTCTCCCTGCGGTGCGGTCACGTACCGTGCTGCGAACTTAGTGCGGCAAGGGCCACAGGCGCAATTTCTCCTTGCCCAGTTGCCACAGGCGCGCGAACCCATGCGGCTCGACGATCAGGAAGAAGATGATCAGGGCGCCAAAAATCATGGCTTCCAGGTGGGAGCTCAACGCGGTGGAAATCGGCACGCCGAGTGCTGCGGGCACCTGGTTGATCAGGATGGGGACGGCGAAGATGAAGGCCGCCCCCAGGAACGATCCCAGGATGGACCCGACCCCGCCGATGATCACCATGAACAGGACCTGGAACGACCGGTTGACGTCGAAGGTCAGTGGTTCCCATGCGCCAAGATGCATGAAGCCCCACAGCGCACCCGCCACCCCGCAGTAGAAGGAGCTTACGGCGAAGGCGATCAGCTTGGTGCGCAGCAGGCGGATGCCGATGATCTCGGCCGCGATATCCATGTCCCGCACCGCCATCCAGGCGCGCCCGGTCGCCCCACGCACCAGGTTCTTCGCCACCAGCGCCAGCACCACCACGATGGCCAGGGTGACCAGATAACGCCGCATGGCACTGTCCAGCGGGATGCCGAACAGCAGCAATTCGGGCGCGGTTGCGTTGGTAGCGTAGTTGGTGAACCACTTGATGCGGATGAACACCCAGTCGATGAAGAATTGAGCCGCCAGGGTCGCGACCGCCAGATAGAAGCCTTTGATCCGTAGGCTCGGCAGGCCGAACAGCACGCCGACCAGCGCCGCAATTCCTCCGGCCACGGCGAACGCCACCAGCAGGTTCATATCCGGCACGCGCAAGACCAGATTATAGGCCGCATAGGCGCCAACCGCCATGAAGGCGCCGGTCCCCAGAGACACCTGTCCGCAGTATCCGGTCAGCAGGTTCAGCCCGATGGTCGCCAGCGCGAGGATCAGGAACGGGATCAGAATGCCGGTATAGACATATTCCGTCGCCACCAGCGGCACGACGACAAAACCGACCAGCAGGATGGCGAGGATGGCGATGCGGTCCTGCAGGATCGGGAAGATCGCCTGATCGGCCGCATAGCTGGTCTTGAACTGGCC
Source organism: Asaia bogorensis (assembly GCA_945861095.1). Lineage (GTDB taxonomy): Bacteria > Pseudomonadota > Alphaproteobacteria > Acetobacterales > Acetobacteraceae > Rhodopila. The sequence goes on from CAMATI010000027.1 coordinate 10,254, forward strand.
GTTCTCGCGGTAGAACATCGTCCTAGACCCGCTCTATCACGCGGTCGCCGAACAGCCCCTGGGGGCGGAACAGCAAGACCACCAGCACCAGCATATAGGCGAACCAGTTCTCTATCCCGCCGCCCACGATGGGGCCGAAATACACTTCGGACAGTTTTTCCCCCATGCCGATCAGCAACCCGCCGATGATGGCGCCCGGCACCGAGGTGAACCCGCCCAGGATCAGCACCGGCAACGCCTTCAGCGCCACCAGGGCGATGGAAAACTGCACGCCCAGCTTGGCTCCCCAGACCATCCCGGCGACCAGCGCCACGATCCCGGCGGCGGACCAGACGATCAGCCAGATATAGTTCAGTGGCACGCCAATGGACTGCGCCGCCTGGTGGTCATCGGCCACCGCTCGCAAGGCAAGCCCAACCTTCGTCTTCTGAAAGAACAGCGCGAGGCTCAGAACCAGCGCGCTCGCCACGACCGCGGCGAAGACGTCCAGCTTGTCCACCAGCAGGCCGCCGTCGAAGAGCGACTCCAGGATGAAACTGGGCTCCTTGGGAATGCCCAGGTCCAGGGTGTAAATGTCGCTGCCCCAGATGGTCTGCCCGAAGCCCTCCAGAAAGAAGGCAATGCCGAGCGTGGCCATGAAGAGGATGATGCCTTCCTGGTTCACCAGATGGCGGAGCACCACACGCTCGATCACCCAGGCCAGCGCGATCATCACCACGCAGGAAGCGGCGAAGGCGGCCCAGAACGGCATCCACTCGGTCAGGCGCACCAGGGTCAGGGCGGCGAACAGCACCATCGCGCCCTGGGCGAAGTTGAACACGCCGGATGCCTTGAAGATCAGCACGAAGCCGAGTGCCACCAGCGAGTAGAGCACGCCTGCGAGCAAGCCACCGAGCACGACTTCGAAGAAGAATGCCATGCGCGTTATTCCACCCTCTGGACGCCGAGATAGGCGTCGATCACGCGCTGATCGGCCCGCACCTCATCGGGGGTGCCGTCGGCGATCTTGCGTCCGTATTCCAGCACCACGACGCGGTCGGACAGGTCCATCACCACGCCCATGTCGTGCTCGATCAGGGCTATGGTGGTGCCGAATTGTTCGTTCACGTCCAGGATGAAGCGGCACATGTCCTCCTTCTCCTCCACGTTCATGCCGGCCATCGGCTCATCCAGCAGCAGCAAATCCGGTTCCGCCGCCAGTGCTCGGCCCAATTCGACTCTCTTTTGCAGGCCATAGGGCAGGCGGCCGACCGGCATTTTGCGGACGGCCTGAATTTGCAGGAACTCGATAATCGCTTCCACTTTGGCGCGATGCTCGATTTCCTCCCGCGCCGCGGGGCCCACGCGCAGGGCTTGCCAAAACAGGCCGCGGCGCATTTTCAGCAACCGGCCGGTCATGATGTTGTCGAGCGTGGACATGCCCTTGAACAAAGCGATGTTCTGGAAGGTGCGAGCGATCGACTGGCGGGCCGCTTCGTAGGGCAGCATCCGCTGGCGTTCCTGGCCCTTGTAGGTGATGCGGCCTTCCTGCGGGTGGTAGAAACCGTTGATGCAATTCAGCATGGACGATTTCCCGGCGCCGTTCGGACCGATGATGGCGCGAATTTCCCCTTTGCGGATATCGAAGGACACGTCCGACAAAGCGCGCACCCCGCCGAAGGACAAGGAGATACCGTCGACCTTCAGCAGCACCTCTCCACTGATGCGTGGCTGGTCCGTCATGATGTCCGCACCGGCTGGCCAAGGGTATGGATCGCGACGTCGGCTTCCAGAAGGCTGACGCGCCCGTCGTCGAACGCGATTCGGGTGTTCAGCATCACGCTGTCGCGGTCCGAATAGAGTCCGTCGATCAGCGCCGCATAGCGTTCGGCGATGACCATGCGGCGGATCTTGCGCATGCGGGTAAGCTCCCCGTCATCGGCATCCAGCGGCTTGGGCAGGATCAGGAAGCGTCCGATCCGCTGCCCGGCTTGCGTGGGATCGGCGACCAGGTCGCGGTTCACCGCTGTGACGCAAGTTTCCAGTAACTTATAGACTTCCGGCCGCGCGGCCAGTTCCTGATGGCCGGAAAACAGCACGCCGTTCCGTTCGGCCCAGCCGCCGACCGCGGCGGCGTCGATGTCCAACAGGCAGGCGACCTGGTCCCGGCCATCGCCGAACGCCACGGCTTCCTTGATGTAGGGGAAGAATTTCAGCCTTGTCTCGATGAGTTTCGGCGTGAAGCGGGTGCTGTCGCGCAGCCGCCCGATATCGGCGGCCCGATCGATGATGCGCAGTTGCCCGTCCGAGTCCAGCACGCCGGTATCGCCGGTGCGAAGCCAACCCTCGGCGGTTTTCACGGCCGCGGTGGCGATTGGATCGTTGTGGTAACCGATGAAGGTGCCGTCCCCGAAGGCCAGCACATCGCCGGATGAATCGATCCGCAGGGTCACGCCGGGGATCGCGACGCCCACCGTGTCCGGCCGCACCTTGGCGTCTTGTTGCAGGCAGACGAAGCCGCTGGCCTCGGTGAGTGAGAAACTCTGCTTCAGGTTCAGTCCCAGGGCACGATAAAAACGAAACACATCCGGTCCGACGGCATCGCCCACGACATAGGCGCGTCGGACCCGGCTGAAACCTAATGCATTGCGCAACGGCCCATAGATCACCGCGTCCGCCAGGCGGTAGCGCAGCCGGTCGGTCACCAGGACCGGCGCGCCTTCCAGGATCAGTCCCCCAACGCGTTGCGCCAGGGCGATGCAGCCGTCGTACAGAAGTCGTTTCAGCCGACCGGCACCGGCCATCCGTGACGTGACGTCGCTCAACAGCGTCTCGAAGATGCGGGGCGGGGCGATGAAATAGGTCGGGCCGATCTCTCGCAGATCGGCCAGCAGAGTGGCGCCGCTTTCCGGGCAGGACACGCAATACCCGGCGACCAAGGACTGCACGTGGGATGACAGGTAGTCCCCGACCCAGGCCATGGGCAGATAGGCCAGCACCTCGTCGGTTGCCGTCAGCCCGTCGAAGCGGATGGCGGCCTGGGCGGCGGCGATCACATTGGCATGGCTCAGCATCACGCCCTTGGGCGCGCCGGTGGTGCCGGATGTGTAAAGCAGGACCGACAGATCGCCCCCCTGTCCGGCCGCGATCGCGTCATCCAGCGCCACTACCTGCGTCGCACCCCGCTCGCGCAGCGCGTCCAGGGAGATCAGGCCAGACCCGGCGGTATCGGTCAGGCCGCGCCCGTCGCTGTAGACAATCGTCCGCGGGCGGCCATGGCGGGCACGGATCGCCAGAAGTTTGTCGACCTGTTCCTGGTCCTCGGCGATGGCGAGGTCGACCCCCGCGTGGTCGATAATGAAGCCCATTTCCGCCGCGTTGGCTTCCTGGAAGATCGGCACCGGGACGGCGCCCAGCATCTGCGCCGCGGAAATCGACCAGTAAAGCCGCGGCCGGTTGTCCCCAATAATGGCAATGGCGGCGCCGCGTGCCACGCCCGACGCAGCCAATCCGGCGGCGATGGCGCGGGTTTCGGTCAGCACCGCCGCCCAGGTCCATTCGCGCCAGATGCCGTATTCCTTGGCGCGCATGGCGCAGCGGTCCGCCATCTCGCGCGCGTTGCGGGCCAGGAGCTTCGGCAACGTATTCGGTGTGGTGGGGTCCATATCGGTCGGGCCGCGCGGGCGGCCAAAATCCTCAGCCTTGCGTGATCGGGAGCGCAAGGCTGCCGAAATCCCACGCGGGGACGTCCCCGATCAACGGCCATGCCTGCCGTAACGAAGGCAGGATAGCCGTGCCAACCGCGGTTCGTCGAGGCTCGATGTGGCTCAAATTCGATTGAAACCGACATGAAAGGCCGCGGCGGATAGAAATGTAGACATCCGCCTGTCGGCGGCTGTCCGGCTATTTGGTTCGTCTTTCAAGCGTGATGCCCCCAAACCCCTGGCCGCTCGGCCTTCGATCCTGAAGCCGGGCCACCGGCGATGGCGGAAGGCGCCGCGTTTCCCACGGGGTGGGCCTGAAAGGACGCCACGAATGGTCGGTCGGACGCCCGCCTGTTCACGCCCATCCGATTCCCCGCTTCGCACTTCATGCCCTGTGAGACAATGACGATGTTATTCTTCAGGACCGGTCGAGATACCCAGGGAATACTGGCGCATACGCAAGGAAAACTCCCGGCCATGACCTCCAGGAAAGACGAGCGGCCGGGGATGGTCGATGCGACCGGTGCGCTGAACCTGGCGCTGGCGGGCACCTGGACTCTGCTGGGCGATCTCGCCCGGCGTCCGGACGCGTTCCTGAGCTTCGTCTCCCAGGCATTCGGCAACGCCGGCACCGATCCGGACGTTTTCCAGGCGGGCGCCGAGGCCCTGCGCGTGGCGATCGTCCAGGGCGGCGACCTGGGTATCGTCTTCGATCTGAGAGACGACCCAGACCTGCGGGGCGCCAGAGCGGCGTATGCCGCGCATGGGGCGGATGGCCGGCAGCGTATCTATGTCAACGCGGATTGGCTGGCCCACACCGACACGGCGTCGGCGATCAATGTCCTGGTCGAGGAAATCGGTCACGCCCTCGACCAACGCCTGAACGCCGGGCGCGATAGCCAGGGCGACGAGGGCGAACTGTTCGCCGGTCTGGTGACCGGTCATGCTCTGACCGGCGCCGCGCTGACCGATGCCCATCGGACGGCGATCCTGGCCGAAGACGACAGCGGCACCCTGGAGATCGACGGCCAGCGGGTCGGGGTCGAATTCAGCATCGACGGTGGAGCGGTCACCGGCGCGGCGGACAATTTTCTGAATGCCTCGGAATTGTCCGGTGGCTTGCAGATCACCGGCATTTCCAAGCTCACCGGCACCGGGACCAGCTTCCTCGTCGCGATCTTCACGAGTTCGACCGCCACCGCGCCCATCTACTGGGAGCGTAGCTCGGCCGGTGTCCTGGCGACCGATGCGACCGTCGTTTCGCTGACGATCACCACGACCCGCCTCAACGGCTACCAGGGTCCCGCCTACATCCGCATCTATCAGGGCACGAGTTCGGGAGCCGCGCAAAGCGGCAACATAACCGGATCGACCGTGGGGTTTCCGTCCGCGTCCGCGTTCAGCGTGAATTCGGCGCTGAACGGAACCGCGTTGACGACGTCGAACGCGACGACCGCGTCGGGGCAGCGGACCCTGGGGCTTTACACGATCGACACGGTCGCGCCGGCCGCGGTCGGTGTGCCGGATCTGGCCACGGCGTCCGACACCGGGTCGTCCAGCAGCGACAACGTGACCAAGTTGACGACGCCAACGATCACCGGCGGCGGCGCCACATCCGGTGCGACAGTCACGTTGTACGATACGAACGGCACCACCGTGCTGGGCACCACGACGGCGGACGGGGCCGGCAGTTGGTCGATCGTCAGCGCGACCCTGGCCAGTGGCGCTCACACGCTGACGGCGAAGCAGACGGACAGTGCCGGCAATACCGGCGCCGCTTCGACCGGGTTGGTGGTGACCATCGATACGACGGTCGCGGCCCCCGGCGCACCCGACCTGACCGCGGCGTCCGACACGGGGTCGTCGAGCACCGACAACCTGACCAGCCTCGCCACGCCGACCTTCAGCGGCACGGCCGAGGCGCTCGCGACCGTCACCCTTTACGACACCAACGGCACCACGGTGCTGGGGACGGCGACGGCGGATGGATCCGGCAACTGGTCGATCGTCAGTTCGACCTTGACCGATGGCGCGCATACGCTGACGACGAAGCAGACCGACCGGGCCGGCAACGCCAGTGTCGCGTCCGCTGGACTGGCGGTGACGATCGACACGGCCGCGCCGGCGGTGGTGAGCGCACCCGATCTCGCTACCGCCTCGGACACTGGTTCGTCCAGCAGCGACAACCTGACCGCACTCACCACACCGACTTTCACCGGTAGCGGTGCGGTGGCCGGTGCGACGGTGACCTTGTACGACACCAACGGCACCTCGGTGCTGGGGACGGCAACGGCGGATGGGTCAGGCAATTGGTCCATCGTCAGCGCCGCGCTGACCGCCGGGGCGCACACGGTAACGGCGAAGCAGTCGGACACCGCCGGCAATGCCAGTGTTGCCTCGACCGGGCTGGCGGTGACGATCGACGCAACCGCGGCGGGACCGACCGCGCTGGATCTGAGCGCCGCATCCGATAGCGGGTCGTCGGCCACGGACAACGTGACGAAGGTCACCGCGCCGACCGTGACCGGCATCGCCGAGGCCGGCGCGGCCGTGACGCTTTACGATACCAACGGCACCACGGTGCTGGGCACGGCGACGGCGGACGGATCCGGCAACTGGTCGATCGTCAGCGCGACCCTGTCCGCCGGTGCTCACACCCTGACCGCGAAGCAGACCGATCTGGCGGGCAACGTCAGCGGCGCCTCGACCGCGCTGACGGTCACCATCGACACGACGACGCCGGGGGCGCCGAGCGTGCCGGACCTGACCACGGCGTCTGATAAGGGTTCGTCGAGTACGGACAATCTGACCAGCCTCGCCACGCCGGTTTTCAGCGGCACGGCCGAGATCGGCGCGACGGTCACGCTTTACGACACGAACGGCACCACCGTGCTGGGGACCGCGACGGCGGATGGGGCGGGGAACTGGTCGATCACCAGTGCGACATTGACCGATGGCGCACATACGCTGACGGCGAAGCAGACGGACCTGGCCGGCAATGCCGGGGTCGCATCCGCCGGGCTGGTGGTGACCATCGACACCGCGGCGTCGGCGGCGGTGAGCGCACCCGATCTGGCCACGGCATCCGATAGCGGCGCGTCCACGACTGACAACGTGACCAAGATCACCACGCCGACGGTCACCGGCAGCGGGGCCGCGGCCGGCGCGACGGTGACTTTGTACGACACCGACGGCACCACCGTGCTGGGTACGGCGACGGCGAACGGCTCCGGCATCTGGTCGATCGTCACCTCCGCCCTAACCCTCGGCACCCACACCCTCACCGCTCGGCAGGCCGACACCGCCGGGAATGCCAGTGCCGCATCGGCCGGGCTGGTGTTGACGATCGACACCGCGGCGGCGGCGCCTGGCGCGCCCGATCTGACCGCGGCTTCCGACAAAGGTTCGTCCGGCACCGACAATCTGACCAGCCTTACCACCCCGACCTTCAGCGGTTCCGCCGAGGCCGGCGCGACCGTCACGTTGTTCGATACCAACGGCACCACGGTGCTGGGAACCGCGACGGCGGATGGGTCCGGCAACTGGTCGATCACCAGCGCGACCCTGGCCAGCGGCGCGCATACCGTGACCGCGAAGCAGACGGACCTGGCGGGCAATGCCAGTGGCGCGTCAGCCGGGCTGGCGGTGACGATCGACACGACGATCCCGGGGGCGCCAGGCACGCCGGACCTGACGACGGCATCCGATACCGGGACGTCGAGCACGGACAATCTGACAAAACTCGCCACGCCGATCTTCAGCGGCACCGGTGAGATCGGCGCGACAGTCACCCTGTACGATACCGATGGCACCACGGTGCTGGGCACCGCGATCGTGAATGGGTCCGGTACCTGGTCGATCACCACAGCCACGCTGACCGACGGATCGCATACGGTCACCGCGAAGCAGTCGGATGTGGCCGGCAACACGGGGGCTGCCTCCGCCGGGCTGACGGTGACCATCGACACCGTGGCACCGACCCTCAGCGCCCCCGATCTGACCGCGGCGTCCGATACCGGTACATCGAGTACCGACAATTTGACCAGCGACACGACGCCAACCGTGACCGGCACCGGTGCCGCGGCCGGTGCGCCCGTGACGCTGTACGATTCCGATGGCACCACGGTCCTGGGCACGACGACGGCGGATGGGTCCGGCAACTGGACGATCACCAGTACGGTGCTGATCGACGGGATGCACACGCTGACCGCGAAGCAGGCGGATACGGCCGGCAATGTCAGCTCCGCCTCCACACCGCTGTCGGTGACGATCGAAAACCGCGGTCCGGCGCCCGACCTCGTCGCCGGGTCCGATAGCGGGTCGTCGAGCACGGACAACCTGACCAACGACGCGACACCGACCGTGTCCGGCACCGGCGCGCCCGCCAGCGCGACGATGACGCTGTACGACACCGACGGCACCTCGCTGTTGGGCACGACGACGGCCGACAGTTCCGGAAATTGGTCGATCACCAGTTCGCCGCTCGCCGACGGCGTGCACACGCTGTCGGTGAAGACCAACGGAAGTCTGGCGTCGGTCGGGCTGACGGTAACCATCGACACGTTGGCGGTGCCGCCGGAGGAGCCGGATCTGGTTGCCGCGTCCGACACCGGCATTTCCAGTGTCGATGATGAGACCAGCGACTCGACGCCGACCATCAGCGGCTTCGGCGCCGACGCCGGTGCGACGGTCACGCTTTACGACACCGATGGCTCCACCGAACTGGGTACAGCGACGGTGGATGGTGCCGGCAACTGGTCGATCACCAGTTCGACCCTGAGCAATGGGGCGCACACGCTGACGGCCAAGCAGACCGATCTGGCCGGCAATGTCAGCGGCGCCTCCAACCAGCCCGTTGTGGTGACGATCGACACCGTGGCGCCGGGCGGCGTAAGCGCGCCGGACCTGGTCGCCGCGTCGGATGCCGGCGCTTCGAGCACGGACAACCTGACCAACGAAGAGAATCCGACGGTCAGCGGCACCAACGCGGTGGCCGGTGCCACGGTGACCCTTTACGACACCAATGGCGTTACGATTCTGGGTAGTGCGATCGCCAACGAATCCGGCAACTGGTCCATCACGAGTTCAACGCTGGGCGATGGCGCACACACGCTGACCGCCAGGCAGACGGATCGGGCGGGCAACACGGGCGTGGTCTCGAACACCCTGACTGTCACGATCGACACCGCCGCGCCAACGGCGCTGAGCGGTCTGGACCTGTCGACGGCGTCCGACAACGGTGTATCGAGTACCGACAACGTCACGCGCGACGACACCCCTACGGTGACCGGCGGCGGTGCCGAGGTCGGCGCGACGGTGACCCTGTATGACACCGACGGGTCCACGGCGTTGGGCAGTGCCGCCGCCAATAGCGCCGGCAACTGGACGATCACCAGCGCCGTGCTCGCTCCGGGCCTCCATACCCTGACGGCGAAGTCGGTCGACAAGGCCGGCAATGTCGGCGCGCCGTCCACGAAGCTGGTGGTATCGGTCGATACCGGGGCGGCCGCGTTGACGGCGCCGGACCTGGCCGCTGCATCCGACAGCGGCGCGTCGGGCACGGACAATGTGACCGCCGACGCGACGCCGACGATCGGCGGCACCGGCGCCGAGATCGGCGCGACGGTGACCTTGTATGATACCAACGGGACGACGGTCCTGGGGTCGGCCACGGCCGACGGATCGGGCAACTGGACGATCACCGCGTCGACGCTGACCGATGGTGCCCATAACCTCACCACCAAACAGACCGATCGGGCCGGCAATGTCAGCCTGGCTTCAGCCGCGCTGACCGTAACGATCGATACGGCGGTTTCGGCGGCGGTCGGCGCGCCCGATCTGGTGGTCGCGTCCGACAGCGGGGCGTCCGGCACCGATAATCTGACCAATGACACGACGCCGACAGTGTCCGGCGGCGGCGCGGAAGCCGGGGCGACGGTGGTTTTGTATGGGACCAACGGCGCCACGGTGCTGGGCGGCACGACGGCGGACGGATCGGGCAACTGGTCGGTCACCAGCCTGGCCCTGGCCAACGGGGCGCACAGCCTGACCGCGAAGCAGACCGATCTGGCCGGCAATGTCGGCGCCGTGTCGGGGACTCTGGTCGTGACCATCGACACCGCGACGTTGGCACCGAGCGTGCCGGACCTGGTGGGGACGTCGGATAGCGGGGTGTTGAGCACCGACAATCGGACCAACGACGCCACACCCACGGTCAGCGGCGGCGGGGCGGAAGTGGGCGCCAAGGTGACCTTGTATGACACCGATGGCATTTCGGTGTTGGGCAATGCGACGGCGGATGGTGCCGGCACCTGGTCGATCACCAGCGCGTCGCTGGGTAACGGAGCCCACACCCTGACGGTGAAGCAGACCGATCTGGCCGGCAATGTCGGTGCGGCCTCGCCCGGCCTGGTGGTGACCATCGATACCGTAACAGCGGCGGCGCCCGCGGCGCCGGTCCTGCTTGCCGTGTCCGACAGCGGCGCGTCGAGCGCGGACAACGTGACGAACGATGCGACCCCGACGATCGGTGGCAGCGGTGTAGAAGCGGCGGCGACGGTCACGCTGTTCGACACCAACGGCACCACGGTATTGGGAACCACCACGGCGGACGGAGCCGGCAACTGGTCGATCGTCAGCCTGTCACTGGCCAATGGCGCGCATACGCTGACGGCGAAGCAGACGGATGCCGCCGGCAATGTCAGCGACAAGTCCTCCGGGCTGGTGGTGACGATCGACACCACCACGTCGTCCGCGCCAGGCACGCCGGACCTGGCCGCGGCAACCGACAGCGGGGCGTCGAGTTCGGACAATCTGACCAGCAACACGACCCCGACGATCACTGGCAGCGGCGCGTCGGCTGGGTCGGGCGTCACGCTGTATGATACGAACGGCACCACCGTGTTGGGCACCGCGACGGCAAGCGGGACTGGCACCTGGTCGATCGTCTCCGCGCCTCTGACCGTCGGCACGCATATGCTGACGGCGAAGCAGACGGATCTGGCGGGCAACAGCAGTCCTGTCTCGGCCGGGCTCGTGGTGCGGATCGACACCGCTTCGACCGCGCCGACCGGCCTGGATCTGGCGGTGGGATCCGACAGTGGGGCGTCGAACGCTGACAACATCACCAACGATACGACGCCGACGGTGAATGGTTCGGGCGCCGAGGTTGGCGCGACCGTGACCCTTTACGCCTCGGACGGCATCACGATCCTGGGCAGCACGATCGCGGATGGGGTGGGCAACTGGTCGGTCACCAGCGTGGCGCTCGATCCCGGTGTGCACACGCTGACCGTCAAACAGACCGACCGGGCCGGCAATGTCAGCCCGGTGTCGTCCGCGTTGCTGGTGACGATCGATCCGGAGCGCGGTGCGGCGCTGATTGACCTCGATCTGGTCGCGGCGTCCGACAGCGGTCCGTCGAGTGCCGACAATCTGACCAATGACACGACATCGACCGTCACCGGCGCTGGCGCCGAGGCGGGAGCGCTGGTTACCCTGTACGACACCAACGGGACCACGGTGCTGGGCAGTGCGACGGCGGATGGCGCGGGCGCATGGTCCGTCACCACCCTGGCGATGGCGAGTGGGTTACACACCCTGACGGCGCGGCAAACCGATAAGGCCGGCAACGTCAGTACCGCGTCGTCCGGACTGGTCGTGGCGGTGGACAACACGGCCTTGCCGCCAGCGCTGCTGGATCTGGTCGCCGCGTCGGATACCGGCGTGTTCAACACCGATAACCTGACCAACGACTCGACGCCGACCGTGACCGGCACCGCCGAGGCCGGCGCGACCGTGACCTTGTTTGACACGAACGCCACGACGGTGCTGGGCAGCGCCGTGGCCGACGCCGCGGGCACCTGGTCCGTCACCACCGCCGTTCTGACCAACGGGGCGCACACCCTGACCGCGAAGCAGACCGACCAGGCCGGCAATGTCAGTGCCGCCTCCGCCGGTCTGGGCGTGGTCATCGACACGGCCGGCGCACCTGCCCCGGGTGTGCTGGATCTCGTCACCGGGTCCGACAGCGGTCCCTCGAACGCCGACAATGTAACCAACGACACGACACCGACGGTGAACGGTGGCGGCGCCGAGGTGGGTGCGACGGTCACGCTGTACGATTCCGACGGCACGACGGTGCTGGGCAGCGCCGTGGCGGACGGCGCCGGCAACTGGTCGATCACGGCCTCTACCTTGAACAGCGGCGCGCATACCCTGACCGCGAGGCAAACCGATCGCGCCGGCAATGTCAGCGCCGCCACGTCGCCGCTGGTGGTCACGATCGACCCGGTGATCTCGGTCCCTGGTGGTCCGCACCTGATCGCCGCATCCGACAGCGGTGCGTCAGTCGCCGACCGGGTGACCAGCGACACCACGCCAACGGTGACCGGAACCGGTGCCGAAATTGGCGCGACGGTCACGTTGTACGACACCAACGGGACCACGGTGTTGGGCAGCGCGGTCGCTGACGCGGCGGGCAACTGGTTCATCACCAGCATCGTGCTGGCCAATGGCCCCCATACGCTCACCGTTCGCCAGACCGATCTGGCCGGCAATATCAGCGTGGCATCGGACCCGCTGGTGGTGCGGATCGACGCATCCGCGGTGGCGCCGGGCGCACCGGATCTGGTGGGGGTTTCGGATAGCGGGGCGTCTAGCACCGACAACGTCACCAATGATGCAACCCCCACGGTGACCGGCGGCGGCGCCGAGGCGGGTGCGACCGTGACGCTCTACGACAGCAACGGGACCACGGTGCTGGGCAGCGCGACGGCCGACGCGACCGGCCTGTGGGCCATCACGAGCGCGACGCTGGGCACGGGCGCGCACACGCTGACCGCGAAACAGACCGATCTGGCCGGCAATGTCAGCGCCGCGTCCGCCGGGCTCCTCGTAACCATCGACGCGGTGGCATCGACGGCGCCCCAGCCTGATCTGGCCACCGGTTCGGACAGCGGCGCATCGAGTGCCGACAATCTGACCAATGACTCTACGCCAACGATCACCGGCGGAGGTGCCGCGCCCGGCGCGGTGGTGACGCTTTACGATACCAACGGCGCGGCGGTGCTGGGCAGCGCCACGGCCGACGGAGTAGGCAACTGGTCGATCAACAGCGCCAACTTGAGCTTCGGGCTGCACGCGCTGGCGGCAAAGCAGGGCATTACGCCGATTTCCGCCGAATTGCTGGTGAGGATCGATACCGTGACGTCGGTTCCCACCGCGCCGGATCTGATCGGGACCTCCGACGGCGGTGCGTCGCGGACGGACAATCTGACCAACGATGCGACGCCGACCGTGATCGGCTCCGGTGCCGAAATCGGCGCGACCGTGTCCCTGTTCGACACTGACGGCACCACCGTGCTGGGCACGACGGTCGCGGATGGCGTGGGCAACTGGTCGATTACCAGCGCCGTGCTGAGCGACGGAGCCCATACCCTGACGGTTCGGCAGACCGACCTGGCCGGCAATGTCAGCGGGGCTTCGGCCGGTCTGGTCGTGACGATCGATACCGCATCGTCGCCCATCACGAGCGCGCCGGACCTGCTCGCCGCGTCCGATGGCGGCGCGTCGAACACGGACGACGTGACCAACGATGCCACCCCGACCGTCAGTGGCAGCGGCGCCGAGGCCGGTGCGACGATGACCCTGCTCGGTACCAATGCCAGTTCGGTGCTGGGCAGCGCGATCGTCGACGCCGTGGGCAATTGGTCGATCACCGCCAGCCCGCTCGAAGACGGCGTGCACGCGCTGTCGGTGCGACAGACGGATCGGGCCGGCAATGTAGCTGCGACCTCGTCCGCCGTGGTGGTGAAGGTCGATACCGCGATGCCCCCACCGCCCGGCACGCCGGACCTGATCGCCGGCTCCGACGGCGGTGCGTCGGCCGCCGACAACCTGACCAATGTCGCGACCCCGACGGTCAGCGGCTTCGGCGCCGAGGCCGACGCGACGATCACGCTTTACGACACCAATGGCACCACGGTGTTGGGGACCGGCGTGGTGGACGGGATCGGGGCCTGGTCGATCACGAGTTCGGCGCTGGCCGCTGGCGTGCACACGCTGACCGCCAGGCAGACGGATCTGGCGGGCAATGTCAGTGCCGCGTCGGCCGGGCTGGCGGTGACGATCGATCTTGTTGCCGCGGCACCGTCGGCGCCCGACCTGTCCGCCGCGTCCGACAGCGGTCCCGCGAACACCGACAACGTGACCAACGATGAGACGCCCACCTTCACCGGGACCGGCGCCGAGGCGGGCGCGACCGTCGCCTTGTTCGACGCCGAGCGCGCCACGACACTGGGCAGCGCGATCGCGGATGCCGCGGGCAACTGGCTTATCAACAGCGCGGCGTTGCCGGACGGCGTGCGTACGCTGACCGTCAGGCAGACGGATCGCGCCGGCACCACCAGTTTGGCCTCCGCCGGATTGGTCGTGACGATCGATACGGTCGCCGCCGCGGCGGTGACGGCCCTGGATCTGGTCGTGGCGTCGGACAGCGGGTCCTCGGGCACCGACAACCAGACCAACGATGCCACGCCGACCATCAGCGGCACCGGCGGCGAGGCGGGTGCCACCGTGACCCTGTATGATACCAACGGCACCACGGTGCTGGGCACCACGATCGCGGGCACCGGAGGCACCTGGTCCATCACCAGTCTCCCCCTCACCAATGGCGCCCACACCCTCACCGCTCGGCAGACCGATCTGGCCGGCAATGTCAGCGCGGCCTCGACCGCCCTGGCGATCACGATAGATACAGTGGCCGGGGCGGTGAACCCCCCGGACCTGTTGGCCGTGTCGGACAGCGGCGTATCGCGCACGGACAATCTGACCAACGATGCGACGCCGACGGTGCGGGGCAGCGGTGCCGAGCTTGGCGCCACGGTGACGGTCTATGATACCGACGGCGTGACCGTGGTGGGCACCGCCACGGCCGATGCCGCCGGCGTCTGGTCTGTGACCGGCGCGGCTTTGGCAGATGGCGCGCACACATTGACCGCGAAACAGACGGACCGAGCCGGCAATACCGGTGCGGCCTCGGCCACATTGGTGGTGACCATCGACACGACCGCGGCGGCGGAGCCGAGCGCCCCGGTCCTGGCGGGGGCATCCGATAGCGGCGATTCGCATGAGGACGGCGTGACCTCTGACCTGACCCCGACGGTCAGCGGTGGTGGCGGCGAGGTGGGCGCCGTGGTGACCCTTTACGACACCAACGGCACAACCGTTCTGGGCAGCGCGACGGCGGACAGCGTCGGCAACTGGTCGATCACCAGCACGCAACTCTCGAACGGCGCGCATACCCTGACGACAAAACAGACGGATCGGGCCGGCAATGTCAGCGCCGCCTCGGAGGCACTGGAGATAACCGTCGATACCGTCGCCCCGGCGGCGGTGAACGCGCCGGATCTGGTCGCCGCGGCCGATAGCGGTGCATCGAGCACCGATAACGTGACCAACGTCGCCATGCCCACCATCAGCGGCACCGGGGCCAAGTCCGGCATGACGGTGACCCTGTTCGACGCGAGCATCTTCACCAGCACCGCGGTGGGCAGCGCCACGGCGGATGCATCCGGCGCCTGGTCGATCACCACATCGGCATTGAGCAGCGGGGTCCACACGCTGACCGCGAAACAGACGGACCAGGCCGGCAATATCAGCCCGGTTTCGCCCGCGCTGGTGGTCACGATCGATACCGCGGTGGTGGCGCCTATCGCGCTCGATCTGGCGACCTTGTCCGATGGCGGCGCGTCGAGCACCGACAATGTGACCAACGATGCCACGCCGACCATGAACGGCAGCGGGGTCGAGGCCGGCGCGACCGTGACCCTGTACGACACGAATGGCACCACATCGCTGGGCAGCGCCGCCGCGGACGGGGCGGGCAACTGGTCGATCACCAGCTCGGCGTTGACCAACGGGGCGCATACGCTGACCGCGAAGCAGACCGATCGGGCGGGCAATCTGAGCGCGGCCTCCATTGCGCTGACCGTCACGATCGATACCGTGGCGTCGGGTGCTCCGCCGGCGCCGGACCTGGTCGCCACGTCCGATCTCGGGGTTTCGAATTCGGATAATCTGACCCACGATGCCACGCCGACGCTGGGTGGCACGGGCGGCGCGATCGGTTCGACCGTTACTCTGTTCGACACGAACGGCACGACCGTCCTGGGCAGTGGAACCGTGGACGGCGCCGGTGCGTGGTCCGTCACAAGTGCGGTGCTGAACCATGGCAAGCACATCCTGACCGCGAAGCAGACGGATCTGGCGGGCAATGTCAGCGTGGCCTCGACCGGGCTCGCGGTGACGATCGACACGGCCGCCGCCCCGGTCAGCGGGCTGGACCTGGCGGTCGCATCCGACAGCGGCGTGTCGAGCGCGGACAATGTGACGGTTGCGACCACGCCTACGGTCGGCGGCACCGGCGCGGAAATCGGCGCGAGCGTCACGTTGTACGACACCGACGGCACGACCGTGCTGGGAAGCACGACGGCGGATGGTGCCGGCAACTGGACGATCGTCAGCGCGGTCCTCGCGGACGGCGTGCACGTGTTGACCGCCAGGCAGACGGACCAGGCCGGCAATGTCAGTGTGCCGTCCGGTGCCTTGGTGGTGACGACCGACACGGCTGCCCCGGGCGCGCTCGCGGTGCCGGATCTGGTCGATGCGTCCGATAACGGTTCGTCGAGCACGGACAATATCACCAACGACGCCACGCCAACGCTTGCCGGCGGCGGCGCCGAGGTCGGTGCGAAGATAACTTTGTTCGACACGAACGGCACCACGGTGCTGGGCACCGCGACCGCCGATGGCGCCGGCGACTGGGCGATCACCAGCCTCTCCCTGGGCGATGGGGCGCATACCCTGACCGTTCGCCAGACCGATCGGGCGGGCAATGTCGGTGCGGCGTCGTCCGGTTTGGCGGTGACGATCGACACGGTTGCGACCGGCGCACTCGGTGCGCCCGATCTGGCGACGGCGTCCGACAGTGGCGCCTTCAGCTCCGACAACAACACCAACGATACGACACCGACCCTGACCGGCGCCGGCGCGGTGTCCGGTGCGACCGTGACGCTGTTCGATGTGACCGTCCTGACCGCCACGGAGGTAGGTCATGCGACGGTGGACGGGTCCGGCAACTGGTCGATCACCAGCGATGTGTTGGCCGACGGGCGGCATACCCTGGCGGTGACGCAGACCGACCTCGCGGGCAATGTCAGCGCGATATCGACGTCGCTGACGGTGATGACCGACACGGTGACGATCGCGCCCGACATTCTGAAAATCACCATGGCCGCCATTGCCGGCGCCGCCGAACCGGGGCTGATGATCACCTTGTCCGACGCGGCGACGGTGATCAGCACCAGCGTCGCCGACAGCGTCGGCAATTGGCTGGTGCCGCTTGCCCTGGCGACGGGGTTTCATTCCCTGACCGGCACCACGACCGATACCGCCGGGAACATCAGCGCCAGTTCCCTCGCGATCTCGACCTATATCGGGACCGCGGGTGCCGATACCATGGCCGGTGGGGCCGGTGCGGATGTTATCGTGGGCGGGCTGGGGAACGATGTCTATACCGTCAACGACAGCGGTGATGTGGTCACGGAATTGCTGGGGGAGGGGACCGACACCGTCAATGCCAGCGTCGGTTACGTGCTGCCCAATGCGTCGGAGATCGAGTTCCTGTATTCCTCGGCCGCGGGCGGCGTTGGACTGGCACTGACCGGCAACGATTTCGACAGCACCATCGTGGGTGGGACCGGCAACGACACGCTTGCGGGAGGGGGCGACGCCGATATCCTGACGGGCGGTGGTGGGGCCGATACGTTCGCCATGCTGGTGTTGTCCGACTCGATGTTGGCGGCCAGCGATCGGATCACCGACTTTTCCATCGCGCAGGGAGACCTGATCGATCTGCATCGGCTGGACGCGAACAAGACGGCGTTGGATGACCAGGCGTTCGGGTTTATCGGGACGGCTGCTTTTTCCAACGTCGCGGGCCAATTGCGGTATCAGGCGGTCAGTGGCGATACCCAGGTGATGGGGGATGTGGATGGCGACGCGGTGGCTGATTTCACGATAGTGTTGACGGGCACCCCGAATTTGACCGCGTCGAATTTCGTCCTTTGACCCAGGCTGCCGTGGGCTTGCGTCCCTGGCGATCACATGTTCCGCAAATGGAGAAAATTCTCCCCCTCCATTTGCGGGAGGGGGCCGGGGGGAGGGGTATCACGCAGTATTCGGGTAGAACCACCTCCCCCCAACCCTCTCCCGCAAGGGGAGGGGGAGAATTTTCTCTGCGTCCGAGAAATCTGGCCTCCATAGGGCCTCTCCCCCTGGCGATCAGGCCGGCAGCCTGCTAGTGGCGACGCTCGCCTGGTCCGCCTGACGCGAAGCGGTTGGGTGGTGCGGGCGGTCGGGACATGATGGGAGTGGCGCGGTGCAACGCGTCCGCGGATCAGGAACACGTCGCATGGCCGAACCCCAAGGAACCGCGGCTTCACCCACACCAGTCTGGTTGCGCCAGGATGTCGCGGCTGGCCTGGTGGTGATGGGGGTCGCTGGCTTCGCGTTGTGGCAAGGGGCGAGCCTCGCCACCGGCACATTGGGTGCGATCGGGGCCGGCATGCTGCCGCGTGCCCTGGCGATTCTGTTCGGTGCCCTGGGCCTGTTGCTGACGATCGGGGCACTGACCGGCGACGGCACGCGGTTGGAGCGGTGGAGCCTGCGCGGTCCGGTCATGATCATGGCCTCGGTCATCGCGTTCGGGCTTGCGGTGCGTCCGCTGGGGCTGGCCGTCGCGGGGCCGGTGATGGTCCTGATCGGGGCGTCGGCCAGTCCGGAAACCCGCTGGAAGGAGACGCTGATCTTCAGTGCCATCATGACCGTGTTCTGCGTTGGCCTGTTCAAATTCGCGCTGGGGCTGCCGATCCCGCTCGCCCCGTGGCTGGTGGGATACTGAGCCATGCTGCCAGACCTGATCGCCAATCTGAGCCTGGGATTCGCCACCGCCTTTTCCCCCGTCAATCTGATGCTGTGCTTCACCGGTTGCCTGGTGGGCACCTTGATCGGGGTGCTGCCGGGCGTCGGCCCCATTGCCACCATCGCGATGCTGATGCCGCTGACCTTCAAGGTGGACCCGACCGGGGCGTTGATCATGCTCGCCGGCATTTACTATGGGGCCCAGTATGGCGGCTCCACCACCGCGATCCTGATCAACATCCCGGGCGAGGCGACGTCGGTCGTCACCGCGCTGGACGGCCACATGATGGCACGCCAGGGGCGGGCCGGGGTGGCGCTGGGCATCGCGGCGATCGGCTCGTTCATGGCGGGGACGGTGGCGACCCTGGTCATCGCGGCGATCGGCGCGCCGCTGACGCGGTTGGCACTGCTGTTCGGCCCGGCCGAGTATTTCGGTCTGATGGTCTTGGGCCTGACCCTGGCCGTGGTGCTGGCGCGCGGTTCGGTCCTGAAGGCGATCATCATGATCGTGTTCGGCGTGCTGCTCGCCACCGTCGGCACCGATCTGGAAACCGGGGAAGAACGCCTGACCCTGGGGCTGGACGCGCTGTCCGATGGCATCGATTTCGCGGTTTTGGCGATGGGCGTGTTCGGTATTTCCGAGGTCATGCGCAATCTGGATTCGCCGGAGAGTCGCGATGTGGTCCGTGCCGCGATCGGCCGTCTGCTGCCGTCCTGGTCCGATTTTCGTCAATCCCTGGGACCCATTGCGCGCGGCACCGGGTTGGGCTCGGTCCTGGGCATCCTGCCGGGCAACGGTGCGGTGCTGGCGCCCTTCGCGGCCTATACGCTGGAGAAAAAGCTCGCCGCCGATCCGTCCCGCTTCGGCCACGGCGCGATAGAGGGCGTGGCGGGTCCCGAGGCCGCCAACAATGCGGGCGCGCAGACCGCGTTCATCCCGCTGCTGACCCTGGGCATTCCGCCCAACGCGGTGATGGCGCTGATGGTGGGCGCCATGACAATCCACGGGGTGATCCCGGGCCCGCAGGTCATGACCAAGAACCCAAGCCTGTTCTGGGGCATGATCGCGTCGATGTGGATCGGCAATCTGATGTTGCTGGTCATCAACCTGCCGCTGGTCGGCCTGTGGGTGCGGCTGCTGCGCGTGCCTTACCGGCTGATGTTCCCGGCGATCCTGCTGTTCTGCTGCATCGGCATCTACTCCATCAACAACAACCCGGCGGATGTGTTCTTCACCGCGTTCTTCGGCTTCGTCGGTTACGTCCTGATCAAGTTCGGGCTGGAACCGGCGCCGATGCTGCTGGGGTTCGTTCTTGGCCGGCTGCTGGAGGAGAAATTGCGTCAGGCCCTGGTGCTGTCGCGCGGCAGTCTGATGACCTTCGTGGAACGCCCGGTTTCCGCCGGTCTTCTGGTGTTGGCACTGGTGATCCTGGTGGTGGCGTTGCTGCCGGCGGTGCGTCGTGGGCGCGAAGATGCGTTTCAGGAGTAGTGCTTCCAGGAGCGCCGAGCCGGTTGCCAGCGCCGGTTGTCCTTGCCCGTCGGCCGTGCCCGTCGCAGGATCGAGAGCCGCGTGACTTTGCTTCACTCCTGGCCGGGCGCGTGCGACGACGCTTGACGACGCCTGTCCACTGGCGCCAATCAACCTACCGGAGGGCATCGATCCGTCAGCACATGACGATCGCGCCCCGCTTCCCTGTTCGCCCCCGCGATCGTCGGCCCGATCGCGCGCAGCCTGTGAAAGGTCTCCGATGACAAAGCGTCTGTTCTGTCTGCTGATCCTGTCGATGTGGTTGCCGTTCTCGGCCGCCTGGGCGCAGACCTATCCGTCCAAGCCCGTCACCATGATCGTTCCGTTCGCCGCCGGTGGCCCCACCGACATCATTGCCCGTATCGTTGGCGAGCATATGTCCAAGACCCTCGGTCAGCAGTTCGTCATCGAGAACGTGGCCGGCGCCGGCGGCACCACCGGTAGCACGCGCGCCAAATCGGCGGCACCGGACGGCTACACGATCATGATGGGCCATATGGGCACGCATGGCGCCGCCCCGGCGCTGTATCCGAACCTGCGCTACGATCCGACCAAGGATTTTGAGCACATCGGTCTGGTCGCCGGCACGCCGATCCTGATCGTGACGAAGAAGGATTTTCCCGCGACTGATCTGAAGGGGTTCGTCGCCTATGTGAAGGCCAATGCGGGCAAGGTGAACCAGGCGCATGCGGGGGTGGGCTCGGTGTCCTTCACCACCTGCCTGTTGCTGTCGGCGCAAATGGGCGTGAAGCCGACCGCGGTGGCCTATCGCGGCACGGGTCCGGCATTGAACGATCTGGTCGGCGGGCAGGTCGATTACATGTGCGACCAGATCGTCAACCTGGTGGAGCAGGTCAACGGCGGCGCGGTGAAGGCTCTGGCGATCGCCACGGCGGAGCGGTCTCCGGTGCTGCCGAACGTGCCGACAACGACGGAAGCCGGGTTGCCGGAGTATCAGGTCAGCGCCTGGAATGCGATTTTCGCGCCGAAGGGCGTGTCAAAGGAGATCGTGGCGAAATTGAACACCGCACTGGGAGCGGCGCTTGACGATCCGGCCACGCGGAAGCGGCTGCTGGATCTGGGCAGCGTGATCCCGGATGCCGCCGGGCGGACCCCGGATGCGCTGGCCGCGCTGGTAAGCGCCGAGGTCGCGCGCTGGACGCCGATCCTGAAGGCCGCGGGGGCGGTGGGGCAGTAGGCGGAGGCAGGGCGGGGCTTCCGCCCCGGACCCCGACCAGGGGCTTTGCCCCTCCTGGACCCCACCAAGGGCGACGGCCCTTGGAACCCGGACCATTGTCGTTCCTGATTACGCATAAACCTCAGCCAATTTGAGCAACCGATAAGGCATTGGTGTTGTTCGGACACTTGCCCAACAGAGGCGAGGAAGCATTGCTGCGAGGTCGTATCGTCTGTTGAATCTGTATTCGAATTCGGCCAGGTATCGCG
>CAMATI010000028.1 GCA_945861095.1 Asaia bogorensis
GTGTTCGCTAGGCTGCGCAGCTTTGCCTACAATATCCTACGTCGAAACAAGACTAGTACCTTCAGTCAAGACAGATACGCCGCGGCTCTGCAGGGCCTTGATCCCCTTCTGAAGTGGTGCGTCAGTTGAGAGCGTTGAACAGCCCTGCGGTTGGGGGAGGGGTTTTGCGCAATAGCCGTGGGGAATAACCCCTCCCCCCAACCCCCTCCCGCAAGGGGAGGGGGAGAATTTTCTCCATCCGCGGTAGTGTGTTCATTGCGGAGGCATGAGGCCCGGGGACCAACTCACACGCAGCGCCCCGGCCGTGGACCTCCGAGCGATGCCCCGCCCTTGCCTCCGCACGATCGTCGAACCGAACCGCCTACGCCTGGTTGCGCCGAGCCTCCGCGAGAACTTCCTTGGCCAGTGGCAGCATGGCGTAATCGACCATCGCGCCGTGGTAGCTGACCGCGCCCAGACCGGCCTTCTCCGCCGCCTCGAACGCCGCCAGCAGACCCTCGAAATACGCGACCTCCTCCGCCGTCGGGCGGAATACCGCGTTCGCGATCGCCACATGCGTCGGATGCATCACCGCCACGCCGGTATAACCAACATCCCGAGCCCGCCGGATCAGCCGTTCCACCGCCGCCAGATCATCCTGCGGCGTCCCAAAAATCCCCGCCAAAGGATACATCGCCCCGCCCGCTCGGCTGTCCAGCACCAGTTTGGAGGCCAGATACAACTGCTCGATCCCGTCCGACGTCGCGCGGAAGCCGAACGCATGGGCAAAATCGCCGGACACCGGGCCGCTCAACGCCCCATGGATGCCACGCACCCGCGTGCTGGCCTTGGCAAGATCACGCGCGCAATACATGCCCTGCGCGGTTTCCGGCAGCGGCAGGATGCCGACGGCGCCATGCTCCACCCCGGCGCGGCCTTCGTAATAGCTCAGCAGGTCGGCCAGACGAGCGATTTCCTCCGGCGCCGCGACTTTCGGCAGTACGATGGCGGTCAGCCCGTCGCAGACCGCGGCGGCAACCTCGGCCGGCGTGCCGTCATACAGCGGCTGGATGCGCACGAACGCGCCAACCCCGGCGGCCTTGAGTTCGGCGATCTCGCTTTTCAGGTATTCCATGGCCTGCGGCTTGAACTGCGGCGGCACGGAATCCTCGATATCCAGCACCGCGGCGCCCGGAGACACTCGGATCGCCTTGCCGACCCAGTCGCGGCGATGGGCGGGCACGAACAGCGCGGAACGGATGGGCCACATGACGGTTCTCTCTCCTTGATCGATTGGGCCGCAGTGTGCGGAACCCGCGCGCCGTCCGCAACCGGGGCGGCATGACAACGGGGCGGCCTGACAACGGGGCGGCATGACAACGGCCCCCATCTTTATCGCTTGCGCGGTCACGGTGAACCGGCTGTAGCGTCGCATCGACGGCTCATCCGACAGGGCCCGCAACCGGAGGCGCACGTGTTCCAATCGTTCTTCATGACCCGCCGCTGGCTCGCCTGGTCCATTCTGGGCAGCGCGCTGATTCTGTTTGTCACCTGGTACAAGGTCGAACTCGACGTCAAGATCAACGAATGGTTCGGCAAGTTCTATGACCTGATCCAGAAGGCGTTGTCCCAGCCGAATTCGATCACGATGGACGAATATCTGGGGCAGATCATGACATTCGGCCAGATCGCCGGATTGTACGTCCTGATCGCGGTGTTCGCCGACTTTTTCATCAAGCACTACGTGTTCCGCTGGCGCACCGCGATGAACGATTTCTACACCGCCCATTGGCACGTCGTGCGCGGGATAGAGGGCGCGTCCCAGCGCGTCCAGGAAGACACGATGCGTTTCGCGCGCATGGTGGAAGGCCTCGGCGTCAGCTTCATGCGATCCGTGATGACCCTGTTCGCGTTCCTGCCGATCCTGTGGACCCTGTCGGCGAAGGTGACGGAATTGCCCTGGATCGGGCCGGTCAGCCATTCCCTGGTATGGATCGCCATTCTGTTCGCGCTCGCCGGCACCGTGCTGATGGCGCTGGTCGGCTACAAACTGCCGGGGCTGGAGTTCGAGAACCAGCGAGTCGAAGCCGCCTACCGCAAGGAACTGGTCTATGGCGAGGACGACCATCAGCGCGCCGGCGCGGACCAGGTCGACATGCTGTTCCGCAATGTGCGGGTCAACTACTTCCGGCTTTTCTTTCACTACATGTATTTCGACGTCGCCCGCTATTCGTATCTGCAGTTCGGTGTGTTGGTGCCGTATATCGCGCTGGGTCCGACCTTGGTGACCGGGGCGATCACCCTGGGCCTGATGCAGCAGATCGTGCGCGCGTTCGGGCGGGTCGAAAGTTCTTTCCAGTATCTGGTCAACAGTTGGACGACGATCGTCGAACTGATCTCCGTCTACAAGCGGTTGCGCGCGTTCGAGCGGCAGATCAGGGCGCATGGATCGCAGCCCCGGCCACCCATCGCGGTCGGGGCCGAATAATCGGCGCCATCGCCTGGAGGTCCGCGTCTTTGATTGTCAGGGGGGCATGGCACGGTTCTGTCCCACCGCACGGTGGGCGCAGGCCCATTATCCACGACTTCCTTGCTATCAACAGAGGAAAATCGTGGATGGCGGGCCCGCGCCCGCCACGACGCGGAGCGGCCGTTGCGTCAATGCGGTCGAAATCCACGACACCGACCACTGGCGGTCCGGTCGGCCATCACCACCCCTGCCCGCTTGCATTGTCCGTCAACAAGCGGATTGTTCGCGTCAGCGCCACCAACCCGGGAGCATCCAATGGTCAATCTGCCGCTGACTGGATTAAAGGTTCTGGACCTGACCGCGCATCGCGCCGGCCCGACCGCCGTGCGTCAACTGGCCGATTGGGGCGCCGATGTCATCAAGATCGAACCACCCGGAGAGGCCAAGGGCGATGTGGTCGGCGGCAACCGCCATGGCTTCGACTTTCAGAACCTGCACCGTAACAAGCGCGGCATGACCTTGAACCTGAAGACCCCTGAAGCCCACGCCATCTTCATGAAAATGGCGGAAACCGCCGACGTGGTCGTGGAAAACTACCGCTCCGACGTAAAGTTTCGCCTGAAGGTGGATTACGAGACCATCGCCAAGGTCAACCCGCGCATCGTCTACGGCAGCATCTCGGGCTTCGGGCAGAGCGGGCCGGATGCGACCCGACCCGGCGTGGACCAGATCGCCCAGGGCATGGGCGGGCTGATGTCGATCACCGGCCTGCCCGGCCAGGGACCGGTGCGGGTCGGCATTCCGATCGCCGACCTGACCGCGGGCATTTTCCTGTCTCAGGCCATCCTGCTGGCACTGATGCAACGGGCGCAGACCGGCAAGGGACAATGGGTGCACACATCCCTGCTCGAAGCGCAGATCTTTATGCTGGATTTCCAGGCATCCCGCTGGCTGATCGCGCATGAGGTGCCCGGTCAGGCCGGCAACGACCATCCCACCGGCATCCCGACCGGCGTATTCCCGACCGCGGACGGGCACATCAACATTGCCGCCTCTGGCCAGGGGCTGTGGGAACGCTTCGTCAAGGCGATCGGCTGGGAGGACGCCTTGTCCAACCCCGATTGGAAGACGGGCGGCCTGCGGTCGAAGAACCGCAAGGACCTGAACGAACGGATTGGTGCCATCACCCGCACCAAACCCAGCGCCTATTGGCTGGAGACTATCAACCAGGCCGGGGTTCCGTGCGGCCCGATCAACGACATCGCGGGCGTGTTCGCCGAACCGCAGACCCAGCATCTGGGCATCGCCAAACCGATCCATCATCCGGTCCTGGGAGACATCCACGTCGTCGGCCAGCCGATCAACCTGACCGACAATCCGCAACCCGAGGCGCTGGGGCCGACTCCCGATCTGGGTCAGCATACCGACGCGATTCTGGGGGAACTGGGTTACAGCTCGGCGGCAATTGCCGATTTGCGGGCGCGGGGAATCGTTTGAAGCCGCGCCGCCTGGATCATATCGGACAAACCGGCGGACGAGGCGAAGCGGCACGTTGTATCGCCTAGCGGAACGGGTTCGTTACGCGAAACCGACAGCCGACCGGGTGGGGTGAAGGACGAAGATGACGGCGGGACGGTGCGGGTCAGGGGACCTGACAAGGCGATGTGTCACGCGCCCCCTCGGCAACCCTGGCCGCACGGAGCGAACAGGGCTGCTGTAAAACCTTCCCGCCATAGCACGGCATCACGGCGCGCTCCCCATCCCTGGCGGGGGGAGTACGCCTTGGCCGCCGACACGGTGACAGGCCGCCTTAAACGCTTTCTTTCAGTTCCTTGGCGGCGCGAAAGGCGATCTTCTTACTGGCCTTGATTTCGATCGCCGCGCCGGTGGCCGGGTTGCGACCCATCCGCGCCGGAAGATCGCGCACTTGCAGGATTCCCAGACCCGTCAGACGGATCTTGTCGCCCTTTTGCAGATGCTCGGTGGTCAGCGCCACCATCTCGCCCAGCAGGCCTTCAGCCTGGCGCTTCGGAATGTCATGCCGTTCGGCCAACTGGGCCGCGATCTGCTTGAGCGTTACGGTCACCTGCGGCGCCGCCTTCTTGGCGGCGGCCTTCTTCACAGGTGCCGCGGCTTTTTTCGCCGGGGCGGCTTTCTTCGCCGGTTCCGCGGATTTCTTGGGCGCTGGGGCGGCTCGTTTCGCTGGGGGCATGGTAATTTCCTTGGGGCGCTTCAGGGCCGGCAATCTGCCCACTCTGCCCCGATTCGATCAACCTCTAAGCTGCGGTTAAAGCGGTTCTAACGGCAAGAAACTTGGTGCGCCGACCATTTCGGTCTGGATTGCGCCCCGATTGCCATGGCCCAGGTCCGGCAAAGTGTCCGGCAAAGGCCCGTTTGTCCCGACAAACCGCCAGGCCGGCGTGGTTTTTCAGGCAGAGCGACGCGGCGACAGGGCGGCCGTGGCGGGCACCCGTCTGCAATAATCCGCCGCCCCGATGGGGGCCGACCCGATGGGGGCCAACACGATGGGCCAACACGGTGGGCCAACACGGTGGGCCAACACGGTGGGCCGACCCGGTCGCATGCTCTACGCTGCCAGGACCTTTCCGAGTCCGATGCACGCCATGTCGTTCCCATCGAGCCCCGTACCTGGCATTCGCCGCATCATCCATGTCGACATGGATGCCTTCTACGCGTCCGTCGAACAGCGGGACAATCCGACCTTGCGCGGGCTGCCTTTGGCCGTCGGCAGCGCACGGGAACGCGGCGTCGTCGCGGCGGCGAGTTATGAGGCGCGTCGCTACGGGGTTCACTCCGCCATGGCATCGGTCACGGCGCGCCGGAAATGCCCTGACCTGATCTTCGTGCCGCCACGCTTCGACGTTTACAAAGTGGTTTCCCGACAGATCCACGCGATTTTTGCCTGCTACACCCCGATCATCCAGCCATTGTCGCTGGACGAGGCGTATCTGGACGTGACCGCCAGCCTGGCAGACGGCGGGACCGCCACCGCGATCGCCCAGGAGATCAAGGCGCGTATCCGCGAGGAGACCGGCCTGACCGCATCCGCCGGCGTTTCGTACAACAAATTTCTCGCCAAGTTGGCATCCGACCATCGCAAGCCGGACGGGCTGTTCGTTATCACCCCGCGCATGGGACCGGCCTTTGTGGAGACGCTGCCGATCGGCAAATTCCACGGTGTCGGACCGGCGACGGCGCGCAAGATGGCGGAACTCGGCATCGCCACCGGCGGCGATCTGCGGCGGCATTCCAGGGCCGACCTGACGGCCTGGTTCGGCAAGGCCGGCGATTATTACCACGACGCCGCCCGCGCCGAGGATCACCGCCCGGTGATGGCCGACCGCAAGCGCAAATCCATCGGCGCGGAGACCACGTTCCAGCACGACCTGAAGGAATGGGAGGACGTGGTGCCCGCCGTGACGCCCCTGTGCGTGAAAGTCTGGACCGCCTATCGCGCCACCGGCCTGGTCGGGCGCACGGTGACGGTGAAGCTCAAATACGCCGATTTCCGCCAGATCACCCGCGCCCGGTCCAGCATCGGGCCGATCGGCTCGCAATCCGAGATCGAGCAGATGGGTCTCGACCTGCTGCGCCCGTTTTTCCCGACGGGGCTGGGTGTGCGCCTGCTGGGGGTAACGATGTCGAATTTGGACGCGGAGCCGGGTCCGACGCGGCAACTGACCTTGGCGATCGCATAGCGGCGCGTTGTCCGCGGAGACCATTTGCGCCCGGGCATTTGCGTCCAGGCCTTTGCGTCCAGGCCTTTGCGTCCGGGCCTTGCGGATAATGCATGTTCGTTTTATGTTCCATACCGTCGATCCGACGATATACCGGCCCATGGACCACCGCCCTCAATGAAACGCCCCCAATGAAACGTCTGGTCATCACCGAAAAATCCAGCCAGGCGAAAGATCTGCGGGCCGCCCTCGGGGACCGGTACGGCCAGATCCTGCCCGCGGAAGGCCATCTTCTGCGCCTGGCGGAACCGGAGGAGGTCAACCCGGCGTGGAAGCAGTGGTCGAGCATTCTGCTGCAACCGGATGGGCTGTATCCGACGCGACCGGCCGGGGACGGCAACAAGCCGGCCAAACTCAAGGCCATCGCGGCGGCGCTGAAAGGCTGCGACCAGGTCATCCTGGCCACCGATTGCGATCGCGAAGGGCAGTTGATCGGGCAGGAAATCCTGACCCATCTCGGCTATCGCGGTCAGGTCCAGCGGGCGATCTTCACGGCCCAGGACCCAACCAGCTTGCGGCAGGCCTTTGCCCGCCTGAAGCCGAACCTGGAACTGCGCCCGTTGTATGAGGCCGCGGTGGCCCGCCAGCAGGCCGACCAGATTTTCAATCTTTCGCTGACCCGCACCGCGACGAAGACCCTTCTGGCGCCCGGGATTCGCGGCGTGATCGGCATCGGCCGGGTCAAAACCCCGACCTTGGGCATCGTCTGCCTGCGGGAACTGGAAATCCGCGACTTCCGGCCAGAGGATTATTTCGAAATCGTCGCCACCGCGACCGTCGCCGCGGGGTCCTTCGTCATGCGGCACGCGCCGGTGCCCGCTCGCCGGATCACCGACCGCGCCCGGGCGGAAGCGATCGCGCGCGCCGCGGCCAATGTCCAGGGGCCGCTGGATGTGACGGTCGAGCATAAACGACAGGCCCCGCCTCGGCTGTTCGATCTGCCCGCGTTGCAGAAGACCTGCGGCCAGCGCTGGGGCTGGAACGCCGACAAGACCTTGGCCGTGGCGCAGGAATTGTATGACGGCGACGGCAAGAAGCTGATCACCTATCCTCGCGCGGAAGCCCGCTACCTGACGGAGAACCAGATCGGCGACGTCCCGACCATCGTCGATGCGTTGCTCGCCGTACGGGGCTTTGCCCATCTGGAGATCGCTCGTCCGGTGATCCGGCGTGGCAAGTCCGGCCATTTTTTCGACAAAGGCTTGGAAGGCGTCGCGCATCACGCGGTGATCCCGAACGTGAATGTGCTGGACGACCTGCAACCGCGGCTGGATCGGCTGAGCGACGATGAAAAGCGCCTGTTCGCGCTGATCTGCCGGTCCTATCTGGCAGCGGTCATGCCTGATTTCGAATACCGCCAGACCGTCGCCACCATGAATGTGCCGATGGGGCAGGATCCGGTCGCGGCGGGGCCGGCGGTGGAATTCCGTGCCACCGGCCGGATTCCGCTGCGTCTGGGCTGGAAATCGGTCTACGGCGCGACATTGCCGGATGACGACGCGGACACCGACGCGGCGCAGACCCTGCCGAACCTGACCGACGGGGAAACGGCGACCCTGACCGATCCCAAGGTCGAGGCCAAACGGACACAACCGCCGCCTCGTTACAGTGAAGGCACCCTGGTGGAGGCCATGCAGAACGCCTGGCGCTTCGTGAAGGACCCCGATCTGCGCGACCGCCTGAAGGAGGCGAAAGGCATCGGCACCCCCGCCACCCGCGCCGAGATCATCAAGGGGTTGAAACGCCAGAACCTGCTCGCGGCGGACGGCAAGTTCGTGATCCCGACCCCGGCCGGCCTGCAGATTTTCGAGCTGCTTCGTGCGGCCGCCCCCAGCCTGGTCGATCCTGGGACGACCGCGCGCTGGGAGATGCAACTGGATGATATCGTGTCAGGCCGAGCGGAGTTCCGAGCGGTGATCGATGGGATTGCGGCGATGGCGGACGGGTTGATCGCCGTGCTGCGGGCGCATGGCGGCGGGACGGTGGATCTGGAGGCGCCCGCGGCCGCGCGGGTGCGCAGACGAGCCTCGCCCAAGGGCGGGCCTAATGGCGGGCCCAAGGGCGGGCCCGATGGCAGGCCCGATGGCAGGCCCGATGGCAGGCAACGTGCCGGGCCGCGTACCGGAGAGGCAACCACGGCCAAACGCGCAACAGGTCGGCGCCGGACGTCCAGATCCAAGCCGGCCGAACCAACCAGGACAACAGTGCCCCTGGCCGGCGTGCCCATGGCCGGTGCGCCGGACGGAGCGGCCATCAGGAGCGGCGCGACTCCGTCGGCGAAGATGGTCGCCTATGCGAAAAGCCTCGCCACCAGCAAGAAGGTCCCATTGCCGGCCGGCTTCGATTCGGATTTCGGAACCTGCCGACGCTTTCTGGATCAGCACGCGCGGTGATGTCGGGGGACGCGTCGAAACGGCGGGGGCGTAACAGAGATAGGGTCTTCCGGGATCCGACCGGCGAGTAAGCGGTCGGGCTGATCGTATGCATCGGCCTGCGTCTGGAGACGGCGGCGGCGCTTGTGCCGCGCCGCCGGGAGAGGCATCGGATTAGCGGGGGGGCCGCGCGGACACAGCGGCGTGACGGCAGGCGGAGCGCCATCGACGTCCATGGCCGATGCATGCGATCTCCCCGTGGATGCGGGTAGCAAAGCGAGACTCCTGGCCGATACCCACGACGTCCGTCGAAGCATAACCCGGGAAAACCGTGGATGCCGGCCTGCGCCGGCATGACGGGGCGTCGCTGACCGGAGCGGCGATCTTCCGCCGACCGGTACGACATACAACACACCATCACTCCGCGACGAAGACCTGCCGGGTCGCGAACGACACCCAGACCGTCTTGTTCGCCATCCAGTCCGCGCCCAGCAGCATGTCCACGATCGGGACCAGCCGGATCGGGGATACGATCAGGGCCGGCTCCCGGAAAACCTCCTGGCCGATCCGCATCTCTCGGAACACGTGCCGGACAGTGGCGATGGGCCGAGGACCCAGGCCGGTCGCCTGTCCGGTCTGACCGCCGGCGAGCTTTTCCGCGGTCAGACCCAGGCGTGCCATACCCGGCGCGGCCAACACGGTCGTGCTGGCACCCGTGTCCAGCAGCGCCCGCAGCCGCACCCCATCAAGCTCCAACCAGACCACCAGCGCGGTATCGGTTGGATTTTCGACCGGCAAGCCGCGATAGGCGCCGCGCCAGGGCAGGAATCGGCCGGAACAGTCATCGACCGCGTACAGGGTCACGCGCTGGCGGCGCAGGTCCATGACCAGGTCGAAGGGCGACAGGAAGTCGCGGCCCAACAGCCCGTCGATCTGGTGGGGGCCGACGCGGGTGACCGGCAGGGTGCCGACGGTCATGCTGGTGTCGCGGGTGCGGGTCCGCCGTTCCAACTTGACACCGCCGAGGGTGAAGGTCCGGGGATTGGCGTTGCGATGGCGCTCGATACCGCCGACGCCGCGGGTGGTCGTGGCCACCTACTCGTCCAGCGCGAGGTCCAGGCGGGCCACCGCGTCGCGCGTGATGACGGTCCGCTGCGCGCCGGTGTCCAGGATGAAGGTGGCGGGCTGCTCGTTCACCACGGCTGGGACCATGATGATGCCGTCCACGACGGTCAGCGGGATGCTCGCGCGTTCCTGCACCACGCATGCGGCGCGGGCGAGCGGATGGCACAGCATCATCAGCAACAGGGCCAGAGCGAGTCGCATCCTGCCTCCGGGGTCTACGGTTCGGACATCTCGGCGGGAGAATTTTCCCTGAACGGCATTTGGCCTCGCGATGGTGGAATACCGTGGCGCCCGATTCCAGTTCGGTGATCGGTTGGCCGCCGGTTTGTCTCCCGCGCGCGGACCCAGTATCCAGGTGCGATGCCGTTCACGCCAGACCCGGCCGAACCAGGCCGGTCCGCCCCCGATCCGTCGCGCTTCGGTCCGTCCACCGCGGACTCTTCGGCGGCAGCCGTCGCTGCCACCGTTCGTCCGACGCTGGCGGGTCTGTTTATTGGTTTCCTCAGCGTCGGCCTGTGCGGCTTTGGTGGTGTGCTTCCCTGGGCGCGCCGGATGATCGTGGAGCAGCGGCGTTGGCTGACCGCCGCCGAGTTCACCGATCTGCTCAGTCTGTGCCAGTTCCTTCCCGGCCCGAATGTCATCAACGTCGCCGTTGCCCTCGGCGCCCGTTTCCACGGGCCGCTCGGCTCTCTGGCCGGGGTTACCGGATTGCTGGCGGCACCGATGGCGATCGTGCTGGCTTTGGCCTCGGTTTACGACCGGTTTGCCGATGTGCCTGTCGTGGCCGACGCGTTTGCCGGTTTGGCGGCGGCGGCATCGGCGTTGGTCCTGTCCATGGCGCTGAAGATATCGGCGCCATTGCGGACCAGGCCGGTCAGCATCGTGGTGGGGCTGGCGACCCTGGCCGCGATCGCGCTGTTTCGCTGGCCGTTGCCGGCGGTGTTGGCGGTGGTGGCGCCGGTGTCCATCCTGTTGGCGCACCGCATGCTCCGGTCGCGGCCATGACCGGATCGCCGCTGACCGAACTGGCTTTGATATTCGGACAATTGTCGCTGCTGGCGTTCGGCGGCGGGGTTACCGTGCTGCCCGAAATGCAGCGGCAGGTGATAGAGGTGCATCCCTGGCTGACCCCCGGGGAGTTCGCGTCGCTGTTCGCGCTGGCACAGGCGTCGCCGGGGCCGAACATGCTGGTGGTCGTGCTGATCGGCTGGCGGGTCAGCGGGCTGCCCGGCGCGTTCGTGGCGATCGGCGCGCTCTGCCTGCCGTCGTCGCTGCTGACCTACTTCGCCGCCAAACTGTGGGACCGGTTTCGCGGCGCGGGATGGCGCCGCGCGGTGCAGGCTGGTCTGGTGCCGGTGACGGCGGGGCTGATCGCGGCGGGCGCGATCATGCTGGCCATGACGACCACCACGGGTTGGCCGACTTTCGCGCTGACCGCCGCGGCAACGGCGGTTTTCACCATGACGAGGCTGCATCCGCTGATCGTCCTTGGGGCGGCGGCGGCGTTGGGCGCGGCGGGAGTGTTGCGGTAGGGGGCTTACCGATCCGCGCGCGTCGCGACCGGTGAACGGCCGGCGTCAGTCCAGTTGCACGCCGGCGGACTGGATGATCGGCGTCCATTTCGTCAGTTCCGCCTTCAGGAACGCGGTCAGCTTATCCGGGCTGGTGTCCGGGCTGGGGTCGACCCCGAGTTCGCGCAGACGCGCATCCACCACCGGATCGGCCAGCGTGGCATTCAACGCCGCGGTCAGTTGAGCGATGATGGGCTGGGGTGTCTTCGCGGGGGCGAACAGGCCGAACCAGGCGGCGCATTCGAAGCCTTTGTAGCCTTGCTCCTCCATCGTTTTCAGGTCGGGCAGGCTCCGCGTGCGGGTCAGCGAACCGGCGGCCAGGGGCCGGATGGCGCCGGCCTGGATTTGCGGCAGGCTGGTGGGCGTGCCTTCGAACACCATCGGGATTTGTCCGGCCGCCAGGTCGTTCATCATCTGCCCGCCGCCCCGATACGGCACGTGGGCGATGTCCAGGCCGCCATGCAGGGTCTTCAGCACCTCCGCGCACAGATGCCCCATGCTGCCCATTCCGGGTGAGCCATAGCTGTATTTGCCGGGGTTGGCCTTGATCAGCGCGACCAGTCCGGCCACATCCGTTGCGTTGATCGATCTATGCACGGACAACAGCAACGGGATGTCGCCGACCTTGCCGATCGGGGCGAAATCCTTCACCGGGTCATAGGCGATCGTCTTGTAAAGACTGGGATTGATCGCGTGGGTCGACACCGTGGCCAGACCTAGCGTGTAGCCATCGGGCGGCGCCTTCGCGAGCATTTCGCTGCCCAATTTGCCGCCCGCGCCACCCCGGTTATCGACAACCAGTTGCTGGCCGAGCAGTTCCGCCATGCGGGCGCCGATGATGCGGGTGACGATATCGGTGGGGCCGCCGACCGTGAATGGCACGATCACGCGGATCGGCTTGGACGGATATTTGTCCTGGGCCATTGCCGGGTTGAACAGAACCATGCCGGCCAGCATCGCGGCGTGAATCGCCAAGCGACGGACGGGACAAAAAACGGCAACCAGACAGGTAAACGCTCGGCCGGCCATGACTTTGATATCCTCCCCAAGGTGGTTGCGTAGCGTTTTCGCCCAGCCTTGCAAGCCTCAACCTACTACACCTCGTCGGAAATTCCGCCGCGTTTCCTAGGGCGACGCGGGCCATGTCCGACGCTAAGGCGACGCGCCGGCTGGAGCGGTTATTTTTGCGCGTCGAGCTAAGAAGCCGGTTCGTTGTTCCGGCTCGCCGCTACAACACCATCATGGCAATTGCCGGCTACTGCCGCCAAGGCTTGCAAACCGTCGGTCGCGCGGCTATGTCACATTCACTCTACATTCTCCGCTAACTATCGGGGGGTGGCCTTAACCGGCCGCCTTTTTTGTTTTGGTGACAAGCGAACCTAACCACACGACTTTGGAACAGCGTCTGACTGCCCTGGTTGAGCCAATGCTTCTCCATATGGGCTACGAACTCGTGCGCATTACGATCCTGGGGCGCGAACGCCCAACCGTGCAGATCATGGCGGACCGTGCCGACGGCGCGCAGATCAATGTGGACGATTGTGAGACCATCAGCCACCAGGTCAGCGCCATGATCGACGTGGAAGACCCCATTCCCGGCGCCTGGAATCTGGAGGTCAGTTCCGCCGGGATCGACCGTCCGTTGACCCGGATGAAGGACTGGAACCGTTTCGCTGGCCATGCGGCTCGGGCCGAGACGCAGTTTCCGGTGAACGGCCGGAAGCGGTTCTCTGGGATTGTGCTTGGCGCGGATGACGAAATCGCAAGAATGCGCCTCGACGACGGGACCGAGGTTGAATTGAAACTCGCCGAACTGCGCCGAGCCAAGCTCGTTCTGACCGATGCCTTGATCGAAGCGACGGCGAAGCCACCGAAGACCAACTGAACCAAGACCCAAGCATCGAGGTCGTCCATGGATACCGCTATCGCCCGCCCCGAACTGCTCCTGGTCGCCGACGCCGTCGCGCGGGAGAAGTCGATCGACCGAGAGGAAGTGCTGGAGGCGATGGAGCAGGCCATCCAGAAGGCCGGGCGCGCCAAATACGGGCACGAAAAGGACATCCGCGCGACGATCGACCGCAAGACCGGCGATGTTCGGCTGTCGCGCTGGACCGAGGCGGTGGAGGCGGTGGAGAACGAGGAAACCCAGATCCCCGTCCATATCGCTCGCAAGTTCAAGCCCGACATTCAGCTTGGTCAGCACCTGATCGACCCGCTGCCGCCGATCGATTTCGGCCGTATCGCCGCGCAGACCGCCAAGCAGGTCATCGTGCAGCGTGTGCGCGAATATGAGCGCAAGCGGCAATACGACGAATTCAAGGACCGCGTGGGCGAGGTCATCAACGGTGTGGTCAAGCGCACCGAATACGGCAACCTGATGGTGGAACTGGGCCGGGCGGAAGCGTTGCTGCGGCGCGACGAACTGATCCCGCGTGAGAGTTTCCGCAACGGCGACCGGGTGCGCGCCTACATCTACGACGTGCGCGAAGAACCCCGCGGGCCGCAGATTTTCCTGTCTCGCACGCATCCCGGCTTCCTGGCCAAGCTGTTCGCGCAGGAAGTGCCGGAAATCTATGACGGCATCATCGAGATCAAGGCGGTGTCGCGCGACCCGGGGTCTCGCGCCAAGATGGCGGTGATCAGCCGCGACTCCTCGATCGATCCGGTTGGCGCCTGCGTCGGTATGCGCGGATCGCGCGTGCAGGCGGTGGTGCAGGAACTGCAGGGCGAGAAAATCGACATCATCCCCTGGAGCGCGCAGGCCGCGACCTTCGTGGTGAATGCGCTGGCCCCGGCGGAAGTGACCAAGGTCGTGCTGGATGAGGAAGCCGGCCGGGTGGAAGTCGTGGTGCCCGATGAGCAGCTCTCGCTCGCGATCGGACGGCGTGGCCAGAACGTCCGCCTGGCGTCGCAGTTGACGCGGTGGGACATCGATATCCTGACCGAGGCGGAAGAGAGCGAACGCCGGCAGGAGGAATTCCGCCGCCGGTCCGGGCAGTTCGTCGAAGCGTTGGATGTCGACGATATGATCGCCGGGCTGCTGGTGACGGAAGGTTTCACGTCAGTCGAGGAACTGGCGTTCACGCCGGTCGAGGAAGTCGCGGCCATCGAAGGGTTCGACGACAACGTGGCGGAGGAACTGATCCGTCGCGCGGAGACATTCATCACAAATCGCGACAACGAACTGACGGACAAGCGGATCGCCCTGGGCGTGTCCGACGAAGTGGCGGGGATCGAGGTCCTGACGCCCGCGATGCTGGTGGCGTTGGGCGACAAGGGTGTCAAAACCCTGGACGACCTGGGCGATCTGGCCTCGGACGAACTGATCGAGATCGTCGGCGCCGACAAGATGGATGAGTCCGTTGCCAATGATGTGATCATGATGGCCCGGGCGCACTGGTTCGACGATGAAGACGCCGCGCCCGACGCGGAACTCGCCGACACCGATGTGCCGGACGATGAGG
Source organism: Asaia bogorensis (assembly GCA_945861095.1). Lineage (GTDB taxonomy): Bacteria > Pseudomonadota > Alphaproteobacteria > Acetobacterales > Acetobacteraceae > Rhodopila. The sequence continues at coordinate 14,740 of CAMATI010000028.1, forward strand.
CCGTTGCGGTATCGGAAAAGGAGACCGGCCACGACTGAGGCCCTGAGGCGACCAGCGACAATGACTGCTGCATCTACTGCTGCATCTGGTGTTGGGCACGGGTCTCTGCACGTCATGGGGGGTGCAGACCTGCCATCCACGACTTGCCGTGTTGATCTCGGCAAAGTCGTGGAGGGGCTGCCTGCGCAGGCCATGACGGTGCGGCCCGACCAAGCGCCGAATCAGGCGGCTCTGGCCGACGCCGCCACGGCGGAGGTGCTTTCGGGCGACGACACGGCGGACGAACCCGAAACCGGCCCGCTGCGGCGCTGCATCGTGACGCGCGAACGCCAACCCAAGGAGGGGATGATCCGCTTTGTGATCGGCCCCGACCGCGCGTTGGTCCCTGACCTGGCCGCAAGGCTGCCCGGACGGGGAATATGGTTGAGCGCGTCGGGGGATGTGTTACAACACGGGGGCGCACAAGGAGACGCGTATCGTCAGCTCGTGCGTGCGTTCGCCCGCGCTGCTCGTGGTCCGGTGTCGGTGCCCCCCAACCTTCGCGACATGCTCGAAGCGGCGTTGCTCCGACGGATCGGCGAATTGCTTGGCCTTGCTCGTCGGGCCGGTCAGGCGATCGCCGGGTTCGAAAAGGCGCGGGAGTGGGTTCGCGGGGGACAGGCCGGTGTGGCGGTTCAGGCTTCGGACGGCAGCGAAGCGGAACGGATACGGTTTCTGTCGGGTGCGGCTGCGTCGGTCTGCGTGATCGATCCATTGCCGGCCGAAACACTGGGGCGGATATTCGCGAAGGACCATGTCGTCCACGTCGCGGTCGCGCCCGGCAAGCTGGCCAACGCCCTGGTGACAGAGGCGGGACGGCTGGCGGGACTACGAGGATTCGGGCGCGTGTCCATGGGGACAGACAGGCGGGAAACCGCCGGCGTGAACATAGAAGTGGGTGCCACGGGTAAAGCATGAGCGAAACCAACGATCAGGACGGCGGTAAAGGTCGGCTCTCCTTGCGTCCCGCGGGACGCATGGAACTGGGGCGCACCGTCGACGCGGGCTCCGTCAGGCAGAGCTTCAGTCACGGACGATCGAAAGTCGTCCAGGTGGAGGTGCGCAAAAAGCGCGCACCGGTTGCACCGCCGCCGTCAGCGGCGGCCGGGGCACCGACACCGACACCAGCCGGCACGGGCTCTCCACAAGCACGCGGACCCGCGCCAACGGGTCGTCCGGCACCAGGCGCGGGACGCGCGCTGACCGCGACCGAACTGGCGGCGCGTCAGCGCGCGCTGGTCGAGCAGCAGCGCGATGCCGCGCGACGCGAAGCCGAACGGCGCGAGCAGGAGAAGATTTCGATCCTCTCCGCGGCCGAGGAAGCGCGTCGTCGCGAAGAAGAAGCCCGCAAGGCCGCCGAGGAAGATGCGCGCCGACAGGCCGAGGAAGATGCGCGTCTGGCCGCGGAAGCCGAGGACAAGCGCAAAGCCGACGCCGCCGCCGCCGCTCAGGCCGCCGCCGCCGCCGCGCGGGAAGCCGCTGAAGTGGCCGCGGGCCAACGCCCAAGCGCGCCGCGTCCGGTCGAACAACCCAGCGTGCAGGAACCAGGGCAACCGCGCCCTGACCAAGGCACCGCTCCGCCGACCGCCGGCGCGTCGGCGCCTGTTGCGCGGGCTCCGGCAACGGCGCCGGGCGCTCCCGCCGCCAGACCCGCGGCGCCGGCGGCGCCCGCCGCGCCGGGTGCTCCGGGTGCAGTGAACGAGACATTGCGTCTGCGACCGGGCACCCGCGCCGATGAGGAGGAGGACGCCCGTCAGGCGCGCCGCCCCGGCCCAGGTGGAGTACCGGCCCGCAAGCCGCCGGTTGTGGCACCCAAGAAGGGCGTCGACGATCGCCGCCGCGCCGGCCGAATCGACGTCCAGGCCGCGATCGAAGGTGAAGACGACCGGGTTCGCTCGCTGGCCTCCGTCCGTCGCCAGCGGGAGCGCGAGCGGCGTCAGGCGGAGCTGGAACGGCTCCGCTCCGATCAGGTCAAAGTCGTGCGAGACGTCATCCTTCCTGAGCAGATCACCGTCCAGGAGCTGGCCAATCGTATGGCCGCCCGCGCGCCGGAGGTCATCAAGACCCTCATGAAGCTCGGCGTCATGGCGACGATCACGCAGTCGCTCGATGCCGACACCGCCGAACTGGTGGTGCAGGAATTTGGCCACCGGGTGAGGCGCGTCGCGGAATCCGACGTCGAAATCGGGATCGAAGGCGTCGCGGATATCGATTCGGAATTGGTGCCGCGTGCGCCCGTCGTGACCATCATGGGCCATGTCGATCACGGCAAGACGTCGTTGCTGGACGCGTTGCGTTCGACCGATGTGGCGGCCGGGGAAGCCGGTGGCATCACCCAGCATATCGGCGCCTATCAGGTGCAGATGGCCAGCGGTCAGCGGATCACCTTTGTCGATACGCCTGGTCACGAAGCCTTCACCGCCATGCGCGCGCGTGGCGCGGCGGTCACCGATATCGTGGTGCTGGTGGTTGCCTCCGACGATGGCGTGATGCCGCAGACGATCGAGGCGATCCGTCATGCCAAGGCGGCGAACGCCCCGCTGATCATCGCCATCAACAAGATGGACAAGCATGATGCGAATCCGGGTCGGGTGCGCCAGGAACTCCTCAGCCACGACATCGTGGTCGAGGAAATGGGCGGCGAAACCCAGGACGTCGAGGTTTCGGCGCTGAAGAAGACCGGTCTGGACAAGTTGGAGGAAGCCATTCTCCTCCAGGCCGAAATTCTGGACCTGCGCGTCAATCCGAACCGTACGGCGGAAGGGACGGTGATTGAAAGCCGCCTCGATCGCGGTCGTGGCCCGGTGGGCACCGTGCTGGTGCAACGCGGCACGTTGCGGCAGGGCGATATCATCGTGGCTGGCTCGGAATGGGGCCGGGTGCGCGCCATGCTCGATGACAAGGGCCGCCCGCTGACCGAAGCCGGACCGTCCACGCCCGTCGAAATCCTGGGTCTGAGCGGTGCGCCGTCGGCCGGGGAACCGCTCGTGGTGGTGGACAGTGAAAGCCGAGCGCGGGAGATTACGGAATTCCGGTCTCGGAGACAGCGGGATAAGGTGGCCGGTGCGGCCGCCGGTGCCCGCGGCACGCTCGACCAGATGTTGGCTCGCATCCAGGCGGGCGAGCAGAAAGAGGTCGCGATCCTGATCAAGGCCGATGTGCAGGGCAGCGCGGAAGCGATCCAGGCCACCGTGCTGAAACTGGCGCATGAGGAAGTGAAGGTCCGCGTGCTGCTGGCCGGCGTCGGGCAGATCACCGAAAGCGACATCCAGCTCGCCAAGGCTTCCAGCGCCGTGGTCGTCGCGTTCAATGTCCGTGCGACGTCGCAGGCTCGGGAACTGGCGCAACGGGAATCGGTGGATATCCGCTACTTCTCCATAATCTATGAGGTCTCGGACGACATCGAGAAGCTGGTCAAGGGCAAGGTCGCGCCCAAGGCCCGCGAGAAGTTCCTGGGCTACGCCGAGGTCCGCAAGGTGTTCAACATCACCAAGACCGGCAAGGTCGCGGGCTGCATGATCACCGAGGGCCTCGTGAAGCGTGGCAGCGGCGTTCGCGTGCTGCGAGAGAACGTAGTGATCCACAACGGCGAACTGTCGCAGCTCAAGCGCTTCAAGGACGATGTCCGCGAGGTGGCGCGTGGCTACGAATGCGGCCTGTCCTTCGCGAACTTCCACGATCTGCAGGAAGGCGACGTGGTCGAATGCTTTGAAGTGGAGATGGTTCCGGGTTGAAGAAGCGAGACGCCGGACCGTCCCAACGGCAATTGCGCGTGGCGGAGGAAATCCGCCACGTCCTGAGCGGGGTGTTTACGCGGCGCGAATTCCGCGACCCCGATCTGGCGACGGCCGAGATCACGGTGAACGAGGTGCGAATCAGCCCCGACCTGAAGCACGCGACAGTGTTCGTGTCGCGGCTCGGGCGGTCCGACGTTGGGCTGCTGATCCCGGCCATGCAGCGCGCCGCGGCCTATCTGCGGGGGCAGGTCGCCCATGCGGTGCGGCTACGCTACACGCCGGAACTGCATTTCCAGCCGGATATCGCCATTGAATATGCCATGTCGATCGATCGGCTGATGCACCAGCCAGAGGTCGCGCGCGATCTGGAAAAGGGTGATTGACGTCGGACGGGCGGCATATAAATCTGGACAGTCTGGACAGATTGAGGGGGCGCCGTGCTCGATTGGCAATTGCAGGAAGCGAAGAACCGCTTCAGCGAAGTCGTCAAGCTCGCCCGTGACGATGGACCGCAGACCGTGACCGTACATGGGCAGCGGGCGGCGGTGGTTCTGTCCGCCCGGGATTATGACGCGCTGAAAACACCGGAGATTCCGTTCACGGAATTCCTGTTGTCGGACCCGGCCTGGCCCGACGATGTCGTCGACACCTCAACGACCGCTCTGGCGATACAGGCCGCGACGTCGATTTCTGATGTATCTGATCGACACCTGCGTGCTGTCGGAAGCGCGCAGGCGCACGCCCCAGGCGGTGAATTGGCTGCGTGCGGCAAATCCCAACGCGATCTACCTGAGTGTGATCACCATCGGGGAGATCATGAAGGGCATCGCCATGAAGGCCCGGACCGATCCCGCTGCCGCGGCCGTGCTGAATCGCTGGCTGGATGAACTGCGGCTGCGCTATGCGGCGCGCCTTTTGCCGATCGACGACGCCGTCGCAGCCAACCGGGGGCGGCTGATGGCCCAACGCTCCTGTCCCATGGCGGATGCCTTGATTGCCGCCACGGCTCGTGGTCAACAACAAAATCCTGGTGACGCGCAATGTCGCGGATTTCGCGGATATGGGGTTGGATCTGATCAATCCCTGGGATGAGTGACTCCGGCCAGGCGATGCGCAAGGATTACTACCGCATCTGGTGGTGACCACCTGTCTCTCTACGTGATGACGGGTCTGCATCCCCCGCGCCAAATGGAGCAGTTAATGTTGCGCGTCGTCTATTAGCGCGCGAACCCCACGCGCATGATCCTCTGGCGCCACTGATCGGTGATCGAATCCCGGACGCCGGCGATCGCTGCCCAATCCACCTGCATCATGCGGGCAAGCTGGGCCGGTGTGGAAACGATCCCCGCCTGCCCGACCGGGGTCAGGCGGACATTGGCATTGACCGGCGTCAGGAACATCAGTTCCGCGAGGGCTTTCTGCCCCTCCACGCCCAGCATGAAAGCGATGAAGGCGGTAGCCGCGTCGGCCTGGCTCGCATTCCTGACCAAATTGCAGATATGCGGACTGAACACCGAGCCTTCCTCGGGCAGCGCCACGGTCACCCGGCCCTGGAAGCGATGGGAGAACATGCGCCCCCAGGCGTTCCAGCCAATCGACAAGGCCGCCTGCCCGTCGATGATCGAGTCGTAGGCGGTCGGCCGAGGGTCCCACGTGGAAACACGCGGCGCGATCTGGGCGATCGCATTGATCCCGCTGGCAAGCGAACGGAGCGGATCGGCGCCGCCGAACAAGCGGTTGGCGACCAGGACGAACGCGATACCGCTCGGATTGGACGGAGAGGGAATCGCGATCCGTCGGTCCGCCGCCCCATCCCACAACGTCTTCCATCCGGTCGGCGGCGGCTTCACGCGATCCGGCGCATACAGCAGCACCAGACTGTCCTGCATGGTGATCGGTGCGGCAAGCCCTTCGACAAACGCGGCTGGCGCGAGATCGGCCAGAACCGGCACGGACTGGCGCAGCAGCGGTTCCACCAATTTCTCCTCCGCCGCAAGCTGGGACGTCGGGATGTCGAGCATCGCCACGTCCAGTTGCGGTATCACCCGATGGGTGCGCAGCATCGCCAGGGCCTGGGTCGGGCTGGTGACCGGGACATAATTGACGTCGAGGTTGGGATGCAGCCGTCGGAACAGGCTGGAGATATGGGTCTCAAAATACTGCTGAAACAATCCGCCAGGTGCGGCCAGGGTCACCCGGCGCGTCGCAGCGTGGGCCGGACGGACGAAGGGCGCGGGTAGGCCCGCGGCAGCCGATGCGGTCATCATGCGTCGGCGAGTCAGCATCATCGGTCAGGCTCCGTCCTTGCGCCAATGTGTGCGGGTGAGGCAGCTTTCTCAATGCCTGGACCACATGATGCGAAATCCGACCACGCAAAGCCGACCACGCAAAGCCGCTCGGCCGCGCCAGGCCCCGAGCATGGTTCATAGGCCGATACGGTTCCTTTCGGTGTGATCATGTTCTACAGAAGTCCGATCAATACGGGGATTCGACCATGAAATTTGGCGCCGCCATGTTTTTCACCGATTACGCGATGGACGCGACCGACCTCGCCCGCGCCGTGGAGGAGCGGGGTTTCGAATCGCTCTGGGCGCCGGAACATTCGCATATCCCGGTATCGCGCCAGTCCGGGTTCCCGCAGGGTGGCGAACTGCCGCGGAAATATGCCCAGTGCATGGATCCGTTCGTGTCCCTGGCCGCGGCGGCGGCGGTGACCAAGACCCTGCTCCTGGGAACCGGCGTGGCCCTGGTGGTGCAGCGGGACGTGATCCAGACCGCGAAACTGGTGGCCTCGATCGACCAGGTGTCCAAGGGGCGATTCCTGTTCGGCATCGGCGGCGGCTGGAACGCGGAGGAGATGGCGGACCACGGCACCACCGACTTCAAGGGACGTTGGAAGCTGGTGCGGGAACGGGTGGAGGCGATGAAGGCCATTTGGACCCAGGAAATCGCGGAATATCACGGCGATCTGGTCGATTTCCCGCCCATGCGCGCCTGGCCGAAGCCCGTCCAATCCCCCTATCCGCCGGTTATCGTCGGTGGCGCCTTTCCATACGGCGCCCGTCGGGCCATCGCCTATGGAGACGGCTGGGTCCCGCATGGTTCGCGGCCGCAATATGGTGATGTCAGCGCCTTCCTGCCTCAGTTCCAGCAGATGGCGCGCGATGCCGGGCGCGATCCCGCCTCCATTCCCGTGACGATGTTCGGGGTGCCGGCGGACGCCGACAAGCTGAAGCATTATCGCGATATCGGTGTGTCTCGGGTCGTGGTCAGCCTGGACTCGGCACAGGCCGACGTGCTGCTGCCGGCGCTGGATCGCTGGGCCGATCTGGCACGTCAGGTCAATGGATAGCTAAAGCATGATCGTGCTGAGCGGAACGTAACAGTGCGCAATTCATGCAATCAAACAAGGACCTGGAGCAGTTTGCCGTTTCCAGTCGGGATGAAACCGCTCCAGCCTCACGGCACGGCGGATGGGATGGTTTCCACCTCGTGCATCGCCTCCGCCTCGCGGCGGAGGCGATGGAAGCTGCGCACGCTGAACGGCAGCATCCCGAGATAGATCAGGCCCCCAGCCGCCAGGGCCGCCCACGGATCCGCGACCAGCAGTGCGACGAACAGCCCGGTGCCGAGCAGAAGGGGGAGGACGTAGGCGGATGGGACTTTGAAGTTCTTGAAGCTCCATACCGGAACCCGGGACACCGACAGCAGTGCCGTGCCGACCAGAGCGAATGCGCAGACCGCGGGATGGCGGGCCGCGGTTTGCAGCCAGTCCAGGCCAAGGGATTGGGCTTCCAGGCCAAGGAATAACGGAAACAGAACGACGCCGGCGCCGGCGGGCGCGGGCACTCCGGTGAAGAAATTATAAGCGTAGGCCGGCCTCGGGGCACCGTCGAGCGAGGCGTTGAACCGTGCCAGTCGCAGCGCCATGCAGACCGCGAACATCAGGCAGGGCATGTAGCCGAAGGCGCCCCAGGTCTGGAGCGACCACAAATACAAGGTGAACGCCGGGACCACGCCGAAGCAGAGAAAGTCCGACAGGCTGTCGAACTCGGCACCGAACTTGGAGGTTGCTTTCAGCAGGCGTGCCAGGCGGCCGTCGATCCCGTCAATCGCACCGCATACGGTGATGGCGACAGCGGCGGCGCCGAACCGGCCCTCCAACGCAAAGCGCATGGCGGTCAGTCCCACGCACAGGCCGATCATCGTCATCAGGTTGGGGATGATGCGATTGAACGACGGCCCGGTGTAACGCGGGCGCCGCCGCGGGCGATAGCGCCGCAAGCGGTGAATGGGGGACAGGCGCTGGGACATGTTCACCGGCATGCGATACTCCGCATCATCAGGGCCATCAGGCCTGGAGTTCGGCGATCACGGTCTCGCCGCCGACCATGGTCTGTCCTACCGCGACCAGCGGGCGGATCCCTTCGGGTAGGTAGATATCGGTCCGGCTGCCAAAACGGATGATACCGAAGCGGTCGCCGCCGTGGACGGTCTCTCCCTCTCGCACCGAACAGAGGATCCGGCGCGCGATCAGGCCGGCAATCTGCACGACGGCGATCTGCCTGCCATCGGCCAGGCGAATGGCAAGCGCGTTGCGTTCGTTGTCGTCGCTGGCCTTGTCGAGGCTGGCGCTGACGAAGGCCCCGTGGCGATAGGCGATGCGGGTCACGACCCCATCGATTGGCACGCGGTTCACGTGCACGTTCAGGACGGACAGAAAAATCGACACCCGCCAACGAGGCGCGTCGCCCAGTCCCAGTTCGGGCGGCGGGACGGCGGGCACGATGATGACGATCCGTCCATCCGCCGGGGCCACGATGGCCCCCGGCCTTCCCGGCGGCACCCTTTCCGGGTCGCGGAAAAAGAACAGGCAAAACAGGGTGAAGGCGAGGCCGATCCAGGATAGCCAGGCCCCCAGGACCAAGCCGAGCATGATTACGGCCAGGCCGCCGATGATGAAGGGGCGGCCCGCCGGGTGGGGCGGGGCGAGGACTGATCGGACATCGTCGGCAACTGACATAGGACGATGTTTATGGATCGTTCATCTTCTCAGGGCAAGCTGAACCAGTGGCCTCGGGTCGCGGACCTTTGTGCACCCCGTTGGCGTTTCAGAGTTGGAGATCACGGCATGCCGTTCGCCTCACCATTCGAGCTTGGTCCTTTCGCCGTCGACCCCGAGGGCAGGTTAACGCCGCGCGATCCGGAGGTCCCGCCGAGTTTCAGCGTGCAATGGCGGGGCCGGAATGTGCGCGCCTATGTCCATCCCGATGCCGATCAGGGCAAATTGATCCTGCACGCGCATCTCGGGCGGGTGCCGAGCACGGCGGGAAGTCCGGGCACGACGGTGCGTCAGCTTAGTTTTGCGTTGGTGCGGGGATTGGCGGGGGCTGCGCCGCGGGGATGGCGGATCGGATTGCGGCCGGACCACCAATTGCTGTTGCGGGCGACGAGCGCGATTCCGCTACCGATCACGGCGGTCGCGTTGGTGACCGAGATCACGGCGTTTCTGCTAGCCCTGTCGCCCTATTTGGATCTGCTGGACGAAACCGGAATACGGGGTAGCGTATCGGAGGCAAACCCGGTGGCTGCGTGACATCCTTAACCAACCTCCCGAGCCGACGACGGATGCACCGTCGTTACCGGACCGGGTCCGGCAACGACGGCAAGAGGATTCCAGAGATCAATGGGGCGGGCTGTTGATCTTATCCCCGATCGACCCGCCGTTTGGTCTCAGGCTCAGCCGCGGCCGGGGGCGATGAACTCCCACGGCGCGTATTCCTTGGTGATGTCGGTGATGACCTCGATCAGGCAGGGGGCATTGGCCGCCAGGGCCTCGGCCAGGGCGACACGCAGGCCGGCGGCATCCCGCACCTGCCAGGACCGCACGCCGAACGCCTTGGCATAGGTCTGGAAGTCGGGGTTGCGCAGGGCGGAGCCGGATTCGCGCCCATCGAACAGGCGGCGCTGGTCGCGCAACACGTTGCCATAGGCGGAGTTGTTGAACAGCACCGTCACCAGGTTGATGCCGTGCTGCACCGCGGTCGCCAGGTCGGACCCACCGAACAGGAACCCGCCATCGCCGGTCAGCGCCACCACCGGCCGGTCCGGCTGGCCCACTTTCACGCCCAACGCCGTTGGGAACCCCGCGCCCAAGGTGCCGGAGAAGCCCGATGTGACCAGGGTGCGCGGCGAATGGAACGGGAACCCGAACCAGGAGACGTAGCCGACCTGGGTCATCTCATCGCAGAGGATGCCGTTCTCGGGCAGCACCTCGCGGATGGCCTCGATATACGACATCTGCGGCTGCACCTTCTGGATCGCCACGGCAGCATCGACCTTGGCCTTGGCGATGGTGGCGGCGCGCGCGGGCTCGTTGCGCGGGATCACCACCGAGGTCAGCGCGCGGGCCGCATCGGCGGTGTCGCCGACGATGCCAAGATCGACGTGCAGGCGGCGCATCTCGATCGGGTCGATGTCGATGCGGGCGATTTTCACGCCGGCCGGCATGGCGCCCCAGCGCATGGTCGGCACCTCCAACCGCGTGCCGAACGCGATCAGCAGGTCGGTCTCGGGCCATAGTTTGTAGCCCGAGGCGATGGTCAGGCCCAACGGATGGCGGTCATCCACCACCCCTCGCCCGCCGCGGAAGGCGACCACCGGGGCACCGATGCGTTCGGCCAGCGCCAGAATCTCGGCCGAGGCATTCTGGGCGCCGCCGCCGACCCAGATCATCGGATTGCGGGCGTCCTGCACCATTTTCGCGAGGCGGCCGATCTTTTCCGGGTCGGGGATCGGGTTGGGATACAGCGGCAGCGGGTCCTGCGGCGTGACCTCGGCCTGGGCGGGGAACTGATCGAGCGCCATTTCCAAGGATGCCGGGCCGCGGCGGCCGGACATCATTTCCTGGAAGGCGCGGGCGACCTTGATGGGGGCTTCGGTCGGATGCTCGATCCGGTCGGCGTATTTCAGCAGGGTGCGCAGGGTGGCGAGCTGGTCGGGCAGTTCGTGCAACTGTCCGCGGCCGCGGCCGATCATGGCGCTGGGCACCTGCCCGGTCAGGCAGAGCACCGGGGCGTTGACGCCCCAGGCGGTGGCGAGCGCCGCGGTGGTGTTCAGCACGCCGGGGCCGGGAACGACGGCGTAGGCCGCGGGTTTGCCTGTGGCGCAGGCGTAGCCCAGGGCCATGTAGGCCGTGGTCTGTTCGTGGCGGGCATTGATCAGCCGCAGCCGGTTGGCATTGCGGGAAAATGCATCGAACAGTCCGTAGACCTGGACGCCGGGCAGGCCGAACACGGTATCGATCCCGTGGCGCAGCAGACTGTCGACGATCGCTTCTCCACCCGTCATGCGAGGCATGGCCGTTTCCTTTTCTTGCTGCTTGGCAGGTTGCCACGTAGGCCGAGGCACGGGAAGGGTGTGGGGTCTTTTGGGTCGAGCGTCTTTCTTCACCGCCCGAAGGCAATGTTGTCCGGCCCTGTCCAGGTTAGTCGGCCTTCTTCCGATTCCCGATGGACGGATTCCGAACCTGCGACCATGCGGTAGCCCAGCCAAAATCGCCGGCGGTCTATGCCGCGCAAATCAAAAGACCCGGAACAGATATGCGCCCCTGATTTGATTGGATTGGTCCGCCGGATACGCACAGCCCCCGCACCGGATCGCGGCGCTCCTCGACCCAACATGGCATTCAACCGCTTGGCGAACCATTCCGACAGCAGCAACCCCGTCAGCGCGAGGACGATCGACACCAACGACAACTGCGCCGCCTTGGCTTCTCCCCCCGGAGCCTGCAACGCCGCATAGATCGCCAGCGGCAAGGTCTGGGTCTCGCCCGGAATGTTCGCCGCGAACGTGATCACCGCGCCGAACTCACCCAGGCAGGTTGTATAGGCGACGATCCCGCCGACCAGAATGCCGGGTGACGCCAGCGGCAGGGTAATCGTGAACAGCCGATCGATCCGCCCGGCGCCCAGGGTTCGGGCGGCCTGCTCCAATCCGGGGTCGGCGGCTTCGAAGGACAGCCGGATCGCGCGGACCATGATCGGGAATATCGTGACCGCGCAGGCCAGGCTCGCCCCGCGGTTGTGAAGACCAGGCGGATCCCGAACCAGTCATACAGCAGTGCCCCGACGGGACCGCGCACCCCGAAGGTGATCAGCAGCAGCGCGGAGCGCACGTCCTCCATCCGGGCGAGCCGGGGCATGACGGCATCCCACAGGCCCAACTGAACCAACGCATCCCGCGCATAAACCCCGACCGGCACATGCGCGGGATCGCCGGTTGCGATGCGGCCATTCCGCCCGAGACGCGAGGCCCGATCGAGCCCGGGACCGTTCGCGAGCTGGCGAGGCCGGTCGGCCGGGACGATGAGGACGAGCGTGTTGCCCCGAACGTCCCCGCGGGCATTCGGGGCGAATCAGGCGTTTCTCGACCAGCTAGTCCATCCATTTCCGGTCCGCCGAGGCGAACAGATTGGCGGGGCGCCCTGCTCGATCTGGCGCGCCAGGGTCGAACCGGCACCGACGGATAGGCGAGCGGGCGCATTGGCCAGCCTTGGCCCATTCGACCGCGATAGTCTTCAGCGCGTCCGTCAGGCTGGCGGCGGCGAACACATTCTCGCGAGGTTCGGTGCGTGGGCCGGCCGCCGGTTAGGAGCGTTGTCACCCGTGCCCATTGTCACCTGGGTCACCCGGTGACAGAACCACGCCCGAGGAAATCCAGGATCGGCAAGGACCCGTGCATGCCCAATGACGGAAGAATCGCCGATGCGCCCTCCGATGCGCCCTCCACTGGGACCGCCAACGCGCCCGCCGATGCTCCCTTGGGGGGCGGCAATGCTCGCCGTCGGCTGGTGCTGGCCGGCTGCCTTATGGCCACCTTCATGCCGGCCGTCGAAAGCTCGATCGTGGCGACGACATTGCCCAGCATCGTGGCGGATCTGGGCGGGTTCAGTGTGTTCAGTTGGGTGTTCACGATCTACCTGCTGACCCAGGCGGTCAGCATCCCGATCTATGGCCGCCTGGCCGACCAGTATGGGCGCAAGCCGGTCATCATCGTCGGCACCATCATGTTCCTGTCAGGCTCCGTCCTGTGCGGCCTGGCCTGGGACATGCCGTCGCTGATCTGCTTCCGCGCGCTGGAAGGCATCGGCGCCGGCGCCATCCAACCGATCGCCGCCACCATCCTGGGCGATATCTATTCGCCGACCGAGCGCGGGAAAATCCAGGGACTTGTGTCATCTGTCTTCGGGGTTTCCGCGGTGCTGGGTCCGTCGTTGGGCGCGTTCCTGATCCAGTATGTCAGTTGGCGCGTGGTGTTCTGGGTCAATGTGCCGATCGGGATCGCGGCGATGATCATCCTTGCGGTGTTCCTCAAGGAAAGCGTGCAGCACCGGTCGCATCGGATCGACTGGCTCGGGTCCTTGCTGCTGCTGCTGGCCTGCGGGGCGTTGATGCTCGCGATGGTGCAGGCCGGTCGCCTGACCGGGACGGAACTGGTCGTTTTGGTGGTCACCGGGGTGCTGGCCCTGGGCGTGCTGTTCCTGCACGAGCGGTCCACGCCCGAACCGATGCTGCCGCTGGAGTTGTGGCGCGGCAACCGGATCGTGGTCGTGGGAAGCCTCGGAAACTGCTTTTCCGGGGCGGTGATGATGGGGATTTCCGCCTTTCTGCCCGCCTATGTGCAGGGCGCGATGGGGGAAACCGCGATCGCGGGAGGCCTCGTGCTGGGCGCCATGTCCATCAGTTGGGCGCTGGCCAGTATCATCGGTGCCCGCCTGATGGGACGCACCAGCTATCGGCTGACCGCGGCGCTGGGCGGGCTGTGCCTGTTCCTTGGAAGCGTGATGCTGGTGCTGCTGCAACCCAGCCATGGGCCGCTCTGGGCGAGCGTTGGCTCCTTCGTCATCGGGATCGGCATGGGATTTTGCAGCACGGTCTATATCGTGTCGATCCAGGCCTCGGTGCCCTGGCGCCAGCGTGGCGCCGCCACGTCGTCCAGCATGTTCCTGCGCTTTATTGGCCAGGCCGCCGGCGCCGCGGGCTGCGGCGCGGTGATGAATGCGACCATGTTGCGCATCGACCCCTCGGCGTCGGGAGAGGTGGACCGGATGCTGGATCTGGGCACCCGTGCCACGATGGATGTGGCGCAGGTGGCGCACCTGACCGACGTGATCGCCCGATCGCTGCAGAATGCCTATCTGCTGGCGGCGGTGCTGGCGCTGGTGACCGTGGTGCTGGCGTTCGGTTTGCCGTCCGGGCTGAACCCGCGCCAGCAGATCAAGCCCGACTGAGGTAGGCGACGCGCGCCGATAACGGCCGCATTTGGCGGGGCTGTTGGGGGAGGAGAGGTAGCGTTGGGGCTCCGCCCCAAGCCCCGCGAGGGCTTTGCCCTTCGAACCCACCAGGGGCACGGCCCCTGGACCGCGATCTATTGGGTCAGGGAGGAAAGGGGGCCGACACGGACGTCGAAACGACAAGGTTGGCCCCCTTTCCTCCCTGACCCAATAAACGGCATCCAAGGCCCAGCCTTGGTGGGGGTCGAGGGGGCAAAGCCCCTCGCGGGGTTTGGGGCGGAGCCCCAACGCTACCTCTCCTCCCCCAACAGCCCCGCCAAATGCAGCCGTTATAAGGGCACGCTGCCTTACCCCGCCAGTTCGCGGCGCACGATTGCCGCGCCCTCGGCCATGGCGCGGAGTTTCCCGAAAGCCGTCCCTCGGGGCAGGTATTTCATCCCGCAATCCGGTGCCGGGATCAGTCGTGTCGCATCCACATAGCGCAAGCCGTTGCGAATGCGGGCGGCGACGGTATCGGCCGTTTCGATGGCCGGATCGCCCAGGTCCAGCACGCCCAGCATGATGGTTTTCGACGACAGATCCGCAAGCACGCCCAGGTCAAGGCGGGGTTGCGCTGCCTCGATGGAGATCTGATCGGCGATGGTATCGGCGAGTTGCGACAGGAAGCTGTAGCCGCTGGGCTTATTGGTCACCACGGCGGCATAGCCGAAACACAGATGCACCACGGTCGGGCCGGCGACACCCTGTAATGCCCGGTTGATGGCCTTGATGCCGTAACGCGCGGCTTTCTCCGGCGATTGGCGGACCCACGGCTCGTCCAACTGGACAACATCGACGCCGGTGGCTTTCAGGTCCTTCAGTTCCTCGTTGACCGCGATGGCATAGTCCATCGCGAGTTCTTCCTCGTCCTTGTAGAAATCGTTCTGTGCCTGCATGGCCAGAGTGAACGGCCCGGGCAGCGTGATCTTGGTCGCTCGGTCGGTGTGGCCCAGCAGGAACGTGGCATCGCGGGTTTCCACCGCGGCGATGCGGCGAATCCGACCGACGATCCGCGGGACCGCCGTGGTGCGCCCGGTCTGGGACCGCACCTGGCCCGGATGGTCGGAATCGATGCCCTCCAACGCCAGGGCGAAGCGGTTGGAGTAGCTTTCCCGCCGGATTTCGCCATCCGAGACGATGTCGATCCCCGCGCGCTCCATCTCCCGGATCGCCAGGATGGTGCCGTCGTCCTGCGCCTGTTCCAGCAGCGGTTCGGCGATACGCCACATGTCATGCGCGTGGGTGCGAGGCACGCCGTGCTGGTGCAGGGTTTCCCGGTTCACCAACCAGTCGGGTTGCGGATAGCTGCCGACGACGGTGGTGGGCAGAAGATGGGTCGGGTAGGTCATGGCAGCTCCCCTTGGACCGTGGTCGCCCTGGCTTCGTACACCGGTTCGGGGCTTATTGACACACACCCCCGACCGGGCCGGTCCCGTGGAGCGTGTCACCTGGGTCCATGGTGCGGTCGCACGTCATTGTCCCTGGTGCGGTCGCAATTATTGTCCCTGGTGCGGTCGCACCGTATCGCCGTCCTCGGTCGGAAATGGACTCGGTCCGGTCGATGACGCGCTCCAGTCGATCAGATCATAGAGCCGGCGAAGCTTCGCGCCGCGTGGGGGGTTGATCTGCTCGACCCAGGACACCCTGCCGCCAAGATGGGCGCGAAAATCCGCGACCATCGCGCGGTTCTGAGAAGCCGGGTCGGTGCGGGCACAATTATGCAGCACCGCCTTCAACGCATCGAACTCGGCGCGTCCGACATTGCAATGTTCGTTGACCACGATGCCGGTCACGCGCTGGGCCATGGTGCGCGGCATGACCCGAGTCTTGGCGGCGTTCAGCAGGAACCCTTCTTCCTGGACGATTGCCTCGACCGCCTTGCCGAACCGGCCAAGCCCATCCGCGAACCTAGCAGCCTGTCGGACTCGGGATTTTCGATCAATAACGACGGCTGTTCGGCTGCGCCGGCGCGGTCATCAGACCGCCGGCGGCGCCCCGATCACGTCCTGACTGGCTTCATATCGGCCCGGAGGTGGCGTCACGGCCGACCCATCT
>CAMATI010000029.1 GCA_945861095.1 Asaia bogorensis
CTCCGGGCGGTTGGGTTGCCGTGCATAGATTCGGACATTGTGCCGCGCCGGAAGCCATCCGCCCCGCGCGTCGATACGATTTTCCCATTGTGTTGCGGCGCAGACTCACTCTTTCAGCACCGAGGCATAGAGCATTCAACAGCCCTGCACAGTAGACGCCTGCGCGGCGTCAGTCATCAGCCATGGCATGCGAAGCGTGTCACTCGAATTTAACTGGGGAGCGTCCACAGAATCGTTCAAGCTTTATGCTGAGAATTATGCCGCTCTTAATCCTCTGGCGACGATCGGGTGGCATTTCGCGGTGGACGATCCGATTACGCTTGCGCGTTGCATGGACCCAAACGATCTGCGTCAGACGATCTTCTATCGAGAGTTTCTGGCGCCCCTCAACTGGTTTGATTTCATTGCCGTATTTCTGGAGCAATCCGCGACCCAGGTCTCCATGATGAATTTCACCAGGCGCGATGGCCAAAGTCCACCGGGCGAGAGAGAGACCGCTCTCATCGGCCTCCTCGCGCCACATATTCGACGCTCGATGATTTTCCACGGCTTCGTCGAACGGGATGCCGCTCGCGCAACCGACCTCGCCGCAGCTCTGGACCTGATGCAGATCCCCATCCTGCTGTTCGACGCATCCGGCCATTGCGTCGAAGCCAATGCCCCAGCGGAACGGTTCCTCGCGGAGACCGACATGCTGCGCCTCGAACAGGGAGCAATCCGCGCACAGGACCACGACCTCGATGCCCGCATCGCCTCGGCAATCGCGGCAGGAAACGCCGACATCGAGCGGATCGACACCCAACCCCTGTCCATCGCCTTCACTCAATCGGATGGACGCCGGTTCGCCGGCCACGTCCTGCCGCTGGCAGGCGGACTGCAACACCGTATCGGCGGCCAGAGCCGAGCGCGGTCGGCGCTGTTCATTCAGGCCGTCGGTGACTTGCTGCCCCTTCCCGGCGAAGTCCTGGTCAGGCTCTACGGACTGACCCATGCCGAAACCCGGCTGATCGGACTGCTCGGACGCGATTTCAGCCTGGACGACACCGCAGCCGCGTTGGGCATCGCGATGAGCACCGCGCGCACGCACCTGCAACGTATCTTCGAGAAGACCGGAACCAACCGCCAGTCGGAACTGATGAAGCTTGTCCTGTCCGCGCTGCCTGGCCCGCCTGCCTGACCCGACGCCGCCCCTCCCGCCGCTCGAACGCTTGCCTGAAACCCGGACCTGCGCCAACAGTCCGCATCGGACACGCCCAACCGGGGGAACGCATGGAACTGACCGCCGCGCAGCGCGCGCAATTCGATCGCGATGGATATCTGATCTTCCCGAACCTTTTCTCGGCCGCCGAAATCGCCGTGCTGCGCCAGGAAGTCGCGCGCCTCGCCGATATCCACGCCGAGGAAGTGGTCCGCGAGCACACCGGCGGGGTCAAAAGCCTGTTTCGCGTGCATGAAGGCGACGGTCCCACCGCCTCCGCCCCGTTCCGCGCCCTGGTTCGCACCCCGCGCGTGCTGCGCCCGGTGCGGCAGGTACTGGGGACCGAGGAGACCTATGTCTACCACACCAAGATCAACGCCAAGCCGGCCATTGAGGGCACGCCCTGGATGTGGCACCAGGACTACAACTCCTGGAGCAAGGACGGTTGCCCCACGCCGAACATGGCGACCTTCAACGTGATGCTGAACGACACGTCCGAATTCAGTGGCGGGCTCTACATCCTTCCAGGCAGTCACAAGCTGGGACTGCTGGAGTCCGTGCAGGACACGTCCACCGCCTACAAGCTGTGGTCGATCCCGAAGCAGACGATGATCGAGGTGCTGCGCGCCTCGCCCCCGCCCGTGCCGGTGGTGGGCAAGGCCGGCACTGGGGTGCTGTTCCACTGCAACGTCCTGCACGCCTCCGGCCACAATTTGTCGGCCGAGGATCGCTGGCACATCTACATCTCCTGCAACGCGGTCGCCAACAAGCCGGTCCTGGGGGAAAATCCGCGCCCGGACTGGGTGGTGTCGCGCAACTGGAACCCGCTGCCGATCGAGGACGATGCGGCCGTGACCAAAGCCGCGTAACGAACACGCTGAAGGGAGACCATCCATGGGCATGCGGCTCTGGCACCAAAGCTTTACCGTCCTGGGTGACCTGCCCGGCTATGAGGACGCCATGCGGGCGCATCTGGGCAAGGTGCTGCGCCCGGATACCGAGGTCGTGTTCCACGGCCAGGCGCCCGGCACCTATCCGTCCAACTATCCCGGCGACGATATCGGCTATGGCTACACGTTCTGGATCCACGGCAACCAGTGGATCGCCGCGGGGCGGGCGGCCGAGGCCCAGGGCTTCGACGCGTTCGCCATGTGCACCTTGCCGAACCCGATGCTGCGGGAAACGCGGTCCATCGTGGATATCCCCGTCATCGGCATGGGGGAAACCTGCTGCCATCTGGCCACGATGTTCGGCCAGCGCTTCGCCATCATCCTGTTCATCGATCGCATGATCCCGATGTATCAGGAACAGGTGCGCAACTACGGCCTGACCGATCGTTGCGCCGGTGTCGTTGCCTCGGGCCTGAAATTCGCCGATGTGCTGCCGGCCTATCAGAACCCCGGCCCGCTGATCGAGAAGTTCCAGGAAGTCGCGCGCCGCGTGATCCGCGAAACCGGCGCCGACGTGATCATTCCCGGGGAAGTGCCGCTGAACCTGCTGATGGCGCGCAACGGCATCAACCGGGTGGACGACGTGCCGATCATCGACGGTCTGGCCAGCACGATGAAAATGGCCGAACTGATGGTCGATCTGCACCGCGCGACCGGGATCAAGCACAGCCGGCACGGCTGGTTCAACTCCGTGCCAAGCGCGGAACGGGTCGATCAGGTCGGCAAGTTCTACGGCGTGGATCGGCTGAAGTTCTGACCCGGTCCAGTCGCTGGAATCGGGGAACGGACTGCACGGGGCCGGCGGCGGGCACCGTACACGGCACCCGGACGGGGCGAAATGTCGGCGATGCCGCACGGATGGATGAGGCGTGATGAAAGACAGGACGGATATCGTGGTGATCGGCGCCGGCGCCGCGGGCCTGGCGGCGGCGCTCACCGCGGCGGATGCGGGCGCGGACGTGGTGCTGCTGGAAAAGGCCGCCGAACCCGGCGGATCGTCGCGCATCTGCGGCGGCCTGCTGGCTTTCGCCGGCACCGACATCCAGATCAACCACGGGATCGAGGACAGCAGCGAGCTGCTCTACCAGGACCTGTGCGACGTCGGACGGCACGAGAACGACCCCGCCCTGGTGCGGTGCTACACCGACAACCAGCTCGCGACCTATCACTGGCTCCGCGAGCATGATGTCGTGTTCGGGCCTCGACCGGATGCGTCGTCCGGACAGTCGGTGCCGCGCTGCCACGTGATCGACCCGGAGGCGATGATCGACGTGCTGATGGGCCACGTGCTGCGTCATCCGCGCATCACCTTCACCGCCAACGCAGCGGGGTCCCGCCTGCTGCGTCAGGACGGACGGGTGGGCGGCGTGCGGGTGGTGCATGACGGCGGACATACCGATGTCATGGCATCCCGGGGCGTCGTGCTGGCGGCCGGCGGTTTCACGCGCAACGCGGAGCTGATCAGGACCTTCGTGCCCAAGCAGGCCAAGGCCTGGGTCTCGGGCGGGGTAGCCAACACCGGCGACGGGCTGCTGATGGCATGGCAACTCGGCGCCGGCGTGCGCGACGTCGCCTTTATCCAGGGCACGTTCGGCAAGCACCCGACCAACCACACCTGCCGCCACAGTCTTCTGGCCGTCTACAAAGGTGCCATCGCGGTCAATCTCTCCGCCCGCCGCTTCGTCGACGAATCGCTCTCCTACAAGCTGCTCGGCACCGCGTCGCTGGAGCAGGACGGCGACTTCACCTGGCAGATTTTCGACCAGCCGATTTTCGATTCGCACGAAGAGGAGGTCTCGATCTTCGACGTCCGCCACCGCCAGGCTGACGGCATGCTGATCGAGGCCGCGAGCCTGGACGAACTCGCCGCGAAGACCGGCCTGGACGCCGCGTCCCTGCAAGCGACGGTCGCACGCTACAACGGCTTCGTCGCCGAGGGCCGCGACCCGGATTTCGGCCGGCGGCATCTGGTGCACAACCACGGCGCGCTGCTGCCGATCGCGACCGCGCCGTTCTACGCCCATGCCTCCACCGCCGCGCTGTATGGCACCTATTGCGGCGTCACCGTCGATCCCACCATGCAGGTGCTGGATGTGTTCGGAGAGCCAATCCCGGGCCTGCGCGCCGCCGGAGAAATGATCGCCGGCCTGCATGGCGCCGCGTATATGACCGGCTCCGCCCTCGGCAAGGCGCTGATCTTCGGCCGCGTGGCGGGACGGGCGAGCGCGGGCTGAAAGGGCGGCCGCGCTGCATCGATAAGCGTGATGACCCTGAGGGGGCGCGTCGGTTGCGGCGATTATTCGTGCGTGTCGCCCTTCGGCGGGTTGGTATTGGCGGGTCACCCCCGGTTGCGCGACACCAGCCTGCCCGCCCGCGCCGTCGTCGCGCCCTGGCCGAACACATAGGCCGACTGCCCGTTGACCCAGGTTTCCAGTATCCCCACGGACGGGGTCGTCGGCGCGTCGTAGGTCGCGGCGTCCTTGACCGTCGCCGGATCGAACAACACCAGATCGGCCAGGGCGCCGGCTCGGATCACCCCGCGATCGGTCATGCCGAACACATCGGCGGTATGGCCGGTCATCTTGCGGACCGCCGATTCCATGCTGAACAGCCCCAGATCGCGCGCGTAATGGCCCAGCACGCGAGGAAACGTGCCCCACAGCCGAGGATGCGGATAGGAATCGTGCGGCAACCCGTCGCTGCCGATCATCGCCAGGCGGTGCGCCATGATCTCCCGCACATCCGGCTCCTCCATCTGGAAGTAGATCGCGCCGGCGGGCAGCAGCCGTTCGGCGGCTTCTTTCTCCGACGTGTTCCAGCCCCGCGCGACGTCGGCCAGCATCCGCCCCGCCATTTCCGGATGCGGCACCGACCAGGTCACCTGCACCGGCACGTCCGGGCGCAGCCGGAACGGCATCAGCACCGTCGAGCCGGCGTGGTAGGGATACACATCGAAATCGACCCGCTGGCGCAGGGACGCGCGGTCGATCGCCGGCAAGGTTTCCACCGATCGCCCGAAATTCTCCGGCATCGAGCATTTGTGGTGGCTGATCACCACCGGAGAGCCGGTGTCGCGGCCGATCTTCAACGTCTCCTCGATGGACAGCATGACGTCGTTGGCCTCGTCACGCATGTGGGTGACATAGATGCCGCCGGCCTCCCGCAGCGCCTCGGCCACCGCGATAACCTCCTGCGTCGGCGCCATCATGTTGGGCGGATAATAGAGCCCGGTGGAAAAGCCGGAGCCGCCCTGCGCCAAGGCCTCGGCCAGCCGCTTGCGCATGTGTTCGGCTTCGCGGTCGGTGGCGGCGCGCTGGGTGTCGCCGGCCATCGCCTCCACCCGCAAGGACATGTGGCCGATCAGGGCGTAGGTGTTCACAGGCGACGGATCGCGCGCCAGACGTTCGGCGTATTCCGCGAAACTGCCGAAGCTGAACCAGGATTCATCGCCCAGCAGATCGAGCGGGGGGACCGGCCGGGATGTCATCCGCACGGGCGACAGCGAAATCCCGCAATTGCCGACGACGACGGTGGTGACGCCCTGGGACATCTTGCACAACATGCACTCGGGCCCGCACAGCACGGCCCGGTCGTCATGCGTATGCGCATCGATGAAACCGGGCGCCACGGCCTTGCCGGTGGCAATCACCTCCCGATCCGCCGATGCGCCGCCCAGATCGCCGACCGAGACGATCCGGTCGCCCGTCACCCCGATATCCGCCTTGAAGCGCGGCGCCCCGGTGCCGTCGAACACCGTGGCATCGCGGATGATCAGGTCGCAGCGCAATGCCATCGTAGTGTCCTCGTTGTTTGTCGGTCCCGGGTGTAGGGTAGCTCAATGCGTCCGCAGGGAGAACCCGTCGTGACACTCGCCGATCTTTGCCTGCCGGTCATGGTGCTGTTGACCATCGGTGCCCTGGTGCCGGCGAAATGGGCCGGCCGGCGCGAGTACGACAACTCCCGGCCGCGCGATCCTGCGTTCTACACGGCGGGATTTCGCGCCAGGTCGCAATGGGCGCACCAGAACAGCTACGAGTGCCTGCCGTTCTTCTTCGCCGCCGTCATATTGGCCGAGATGCGCGCCGCGCCGCAGGGCACGGTCGACGCACTTGCCGTTGCGTTCGTTCTGGCGCGCGCCGGCTACATCGCCGCCTACTGGTTCGACCGGCCCACCTTGCGGTCGGTGATTTGGGCGGTGGCGCTGCTCTGCAATCTGGCGATCTTCTTCCTGCCGCTGGCCGGGTGAGATGCCCGCCCGCCCGCCGAACCGCCGCCCTGATTTCGCCCTGGAACAAGCCGCCGGCGGCCGCGTCGCCGGCGTCGATGAGGCTGGACGGGGGCCGCTTGCCGGCCCCGTGGTCGCCGCCGCGGTTATTTTTCCGGCCGGCGTGCCCGTGGAACTGGCCGGACTGCTGGACGATTCCAAGAAACTGACGCCCGCTCGCCGCCTGTATGCCTTCCAGGCGTTGCGGGAATCGGGCTGTGCCGAGATCGGCATCGGCGCGGCGTCGGTCGCGGATATCGAGCGGCTGAACATTCTTCACGCGGCGATGCTTGCGATGCAGCGCGCGGTCGGGCGTTTGCCTTCCCTGCCCGATCTGGCGTTGGTGGATGGAAACCATCCCCCGAAACTGGGCTGCGCGGTGCGCTGCGTCGTGGGGGGGGATGGGTTGAGTCTGTCGATCGCCGCTGCATCCATCGTTGCCAAGGTCGTACGGGACCGGGCCATGAGCCGGCTGGCGGCGCGCTTCCCCGACTATGGCTGGGACGTCAACGCCGGGTACGCAACGGCCAGACACCGGGCCGCTTTACGCAGTATCGGACCCACCGCGCACCATCGTCCGTCCTTCGGCACCGTGGCACAAGTTGCACGGCCGTTATCCTACCCATTGACGTGACTTCGGACGGCCAGTCACGATAGCGGCTTGTGGGAATCCGTCCCCCACCCTTGCGTCCTCTTGCCTGGAGTCATTTTGGAAATCGTCCGGGAACTTCCTCTGGATCAGATCATGCTCGGCGACTGCATCACCCTGATGCGGATGTTGCCGCCAGCATCGGTCCACTGCGTCTTCGCCGATCCGCCGTACAACTTGCAGTTGCGCGGAGAATTGCGGCGACCGGATGACAGCCTGGTGGATGGGGTGGATGAGGAGTGGGATCGTTTCACCGACTTCGCCGCCTATGACGCGTTCACCCGCGAATGGCTGACCGAATGCCGCCGCCTGCTTCGCAAGGACGGCACGCTTTGGGTGATCGGCGCCTACCACAACATCTTCCGCATCGGCGCCATCCTGCAGGACCTGGGCTTCTGGGTGCTGAACGATGTGATCTGGCACAAGACCAACCCCATGCCGAATTTTCGCGGCCGGCGTTTCACCAACGCCCACGAAACGCTGATCTGGGCGGCGAGGGATCGGGATTCGCGCTACCGATTCAACTATCAGGCCATGAAGGCGGTCAACGACGACGTGCAGATGCGCAGCGACTGGTTCATCCCGCTTTGCACCGGCCAGGAGCGCATGCGCAACCAGCACGGGCTGAAACTGCACCCCACCCAGAAGCCCGAGGCGCTGTTGCATCGGGTGCTGCTGTCCAGCACCTCCCCCGGCGATATCGTGCTGGATCCGTTTGCCGGGACGGGCACCACCGCCAGCGTCGCCAAGCGCCTGCACCGGCATTTCATCGGCATCGAACGCCACCCGGCCTATGCCGAAGCCGCGATCGGCCGCGTGCGCCGCACCGTCCCCATGCATGA
The DNA here is from genome assembly GCA_945861095.1 of Asaia bogorensis. GTDB lineage: Bacteria > Pseudomonadota > Alphaproteobacteria > Acetobacterales > Acetobacteraceae > Rhodopila. The sequence goes on from CAMATI010000029.1 coordinate 7,904, forward strand.
CGACGGGCTGGCGACCGCACCGACGAAACGCGACATGCCTCGTGTTCCATTCGGCAGCCTGGTGGAGCGCGGGTTGATTGCCCCCGGAACCCGGGTGTTCGATCGGCAACGGCGGGTCAGCGCATCGGTGTCGGCCGACGGATCGCTGATGTCGGGGGAATTTCGCGGATCCATCCACAAGGTTGGCGCCGCGGTCCAGAACGCCCCGTCCTGCAACGGCTGGACCTTTTGGCACTTCGAGCGGGATGGCGTCCTGGTGCCGCTCGACGTGCTGCGGAGCGTGCCGGTCGAGACATAACCTTGTGCCGCATCGGCGACCACTCCATCAATGTCTGGGGAGCCGTCTGGCACACCGTCTGGCACACCGTCTGGCAAACCGTCTGGCAAACCCTGGGCCACGGCGTCGCGCACTGCTTCCAACCGACCGAACCAGTGACCCATGGCGACAACGGCCGCGCTCGCAATGACAGAGGTCACCTATAGGTCAGTGGTTGGGGCGGTTGGTATGAATCGACAGGACTTGAACCCGGTCACACAAACCAGGCTGTCAGGCCGGTCTTCCGAGGGAAACACCATGAACTGGGCCACTATGAGCCGAGCGGAACGCGATGCGGCGTATAATAATACGGAGGCGGTGCCGGATAGTGCGGCTCTGGGCGCGGCCAGGGAGGCCGCTTCGGCGGTATTCCGCGCCGATCATTCAGGCCACCTGGACCTGCCGTACGGTCCCAGGGACCGCAACAGGATCGATCTTTTCCCCGCAGCGGATCCCGCCGCCCCCTGCCTGGTGTTCGTCCATGGCGGCTACTGGCAACGCAACAGCCGGGAAATGTTCGCCAACCTGATCGCCGGACCGCACGCCACCGGGTGGTCCGCGGCAGTGCCCGGGTACACCCTGGCGCCCGATGCGTCCTTGACCGAGATCGTCGCCGAGATCAACGCATCGCTCGACTGGCTGGCGACGAACGGGCCCAGCCACGGCATCGCCGGACCGATCGTGCTGTCCGGCTGGTCCGCCGGTGGGCATCTGACCGCGATGTGCCTGGGTCACAAGGCCGTGAAAGCCGGCCTGTCCATTTCCGGCGTGTTTGAGTTGGGACCGATTCGCGACACCTATCTGAACGACAAATTGCGCCTGACCGAGGCGGAAATCGTCGCCCTGTCGCCCATGCGCCTGCCGATGGTGAACAAACCCCTGATGATCACCTACGGCACCGACGAACTGCCGCCGCTCGTCTCCGACAGCCGCGACCTGCACGCGATTCGCTCGGCGATGCACCTGCCGGGACCGTTGATCCCGGTTCCCGGAGCCAATCACTTCACGATCGTGCACGAACTGCGTGACGCTCACGGTTTGCTGACACGGTGTTTACCGCTCCTGCTCGATTGATGGATTGGAAGGACGGGTGGTCGGTCTCGCCACGGCACCGCGGCGTTGAACGCCGCCTGCCACCGCGGCGCCGGGCGCCGACGGACTGGACCCGCGGCCCCCGATCGGCAAATCTGCCTGCGACCACAGGGAAAACGATAAGACCAACGGCCCTAACCACCGCCGCAAACGTCCACTCACCGCCATCGCCGGACCTGACCCGGCAACCCACCCTTTGCCGTTGAAGCCCGGCCAGGACGCGGGGGCCGGGGGGTGCACCGGTGAATGGACAGGGCCAGTCAGTACAACATTGGACCGGGAGGAACCCCCCACGATGCCGAGACCTTTCAAGCGCCCCCTGCTGGCCGCCCTGTTGCTCGCCTTGACTTTGCCCACCATGGGGCCGGCGGTCGCGCAGGAATGGCCCACCAAGCCCATCCGCATCATCTACAACTATCCGCCCGGCACATCCGGCGACGTCCTGTTCCGCATGATCGGCGAGCACGTTGCCCAGAAGCTCGGCCAGGCCGTCATCGTGGAAAACCGCGCCGGTGCCTCCGGCACGCTGGGGGTGGAGGCCGCCTGGCGCACCACGGCCGACAACTACACCTTCCTGCTATCCCCCAACTCCCCGATGGTGCTGTTGCCGCAACTGCGCAAGGTGCCCTATGACCGGCGCGACTTCCGCCCGATCGCGGCGATCGGCGAATACGTCTATGGCTGGGCCGTGCTGCCCAGCCTGGGTGTGAAGTCGGTGGCGGAGCTGGTCGCGATGGCAAAAGCCAAGCCCGGCGTCCTGACCGTCAGCACCCCCGGCGCCGGTACCGCGACGCATCTGCGCAGCGAGGTTCTGAACGCGACCGCGGACATGCAGATCACGCCCATCCATTATCGCGGCGGGCCGGAGGCGCTGAACGACTTCCTGGGGGGGCATGTGAACATCATGCTCGATTCGATCCACTACCCGCACGCCAGGGCCGGACGTGCGATCATCCTGGCCTTCACATCATCGCGCCGGCACCCTGAATTCCCGGATGTGCCGACGATGGAGGAAGCCGGCTACAAAATCGAACTGCCCACCTGGCTGGCGCTGTACGCCATCAAGGGCACGGCCGAGGAACCGGCGGCCAAGCTGGGCGCCGCGGTCAATGAGGTGATCCAGCGCCCCGACATCAACGCACGCATCTACACGATGGGCTTCTTCCCGATGACCCGCACGCCGGCGGAGTTGAAGGAGATGAACGACCGGGAGGTGGCGTCCTACGAGAGCTGGGTGAAGAAGCTGAACTTCAAGATGGAGTAGGCGCCCGGCAGGCACCCATGGGCTCGCAGCGCCGCCGCTGTCCGGTAAAACCTGCCGACCTGGCCATCGACCGACAGACGACCCCATACCGGCATTGCCGAGCATGACGCGGCAATGCCGGTGGGGACGGCGGTGTATGGGTTGATGGTTTCGTCGGTTGGGGTCGGGCGACGGCTTGGGAGCCTGCGGACCGGCCGGACAGAAGCCCGGCAAGCTTGGCACAGGGTCGGGGAGAGCATGCAAACCCCATGTCGCGGCTTTCCGCATCGCACCAAAGGCTCTTGCCACGGCGCACGCATCGCGTATGGGTGCCGGTAAATGAGTACACGCAAGGATGATCCCGAGGCCATGGAACCGGTGGGCGGCGACGCCCCGCTCCGGTCGATTCTCGACACCATTCCCGATGCGATGGTTGTCATCGACAGATTTGGCCGCATCCAGTCGTTCAGTGCCGCCGCGGAACGGTTGTTCGGCTACCCCGCCGCCGAAATCCGCGGTCACAATGTCAGCGAACTGATGCCGTCGCCCTATCGGGAGCGTCACGACACCTATTTGCAGCGCTATTGGGCAACTCGTGAAAAGCGCATCATCGGCACCGGCCGGGTCGTGATGGGCCTGCGGCGGAACGGCACCACATTCCCCATGGAACTCGCGGTCGGGGAGGTGGAGGGATATGGCGAGCCGCTGTTTACCGGCTTCATCCGCGATCTGACCGAGCGCCAGCAAACCCAGGCTCGCCTGCAGGAGTTGCAGGAGAACCTGCTGCATGTGTCCCGGCTGCGATCGATGGGGCAGATGGCGGCCGCCCTGTCGCATGAGTTGAACCAGCCGCTGACCGCCATCACCAATTATCTCAGCGCCGCTCAGCGCCTGATCGATGCGCCACAGCCCGATCTGGCCCGCATACGCCAAGCGCTCCACCTGGCCACGCAGCAGACCCTGCGCAGTGGGGAGATCATCCGCCGGTTACGCACATTCGTGGCGCGCGGCACGGTGGCGCGCCAGCCGGAAAACATCGCGCGCCTGATCGAAGAAGCCAGCGCCCTGGCCCTTGTCGGCGCCAAGGATCGCGCCATCGATATCCGCCTGAACACCGCGGCCAACCTGCCATGGGTGCTGGTCGATCGGGTGCAGGTCCAGCAGGTGTTGCTCAATCTGATCCGCAATGCGGTGGACGCGATGGTCGGGGTGGCGAATCCCAGACTGAACGTCGACGCGGTGGACCGAGGCGGGATGGTGGAAATCGGGGTCACGGACACCGGACATGGCATTCAACCGGACATCCGGGCCCAATTGTTCCAACCATTCGTGACGTCGCGGGCGGAGGGCATGGGCATCGGTCTGTCGATTTGCCGCACCATCGTCGAGGCTCATGCCGGCCGCATCTGGGCCGAGGACAATCCAGCCGGCGGCACCGTATTTCGTTTCACCCTGCCGGTCGCGACCGACATCGAATCCACGACCGACGAGTGAGCCTTGCCACCGGCGGGACGACCTATATGGTGCCCAGGGGTGCGACAATGGGAACGCCCACGGGAATGCCAACGGGAACGACAGCGGGCACAACCGCAAACCGTGCGAGGAATAGCGCCATGAAATCGATGTTCGCCACGCTGGTGGCGCTTATGCTGTCGACGTTCGGCGGACAGGCGGTGCTGGCGGCCGAGGCCAATCAGGTGCGCATTGTGCAGCCCTACGGCCTGGTTTATCTGCCCAGCTACGTGACGGTGAACCTCGGACTGATCGAAAAACATGCCAAGGCCGCCGGGCTGGGTGAGGTCAAGGTGACCCTGACCAACATGGCCAGCGGCCCGGCCAGCAGCGACCTGTTGCTGGCGGGCGATGCCGACCTGTCGATGGGCGGGTTCGGCCCGGCCTTCGTGCTTTGGGACAAGACCCGCGGCGCACAGAAGGTGCGCGGCATGATGCCGCTATCCAGTTCCTCCGTGCTGGTGCTGACGACGGACCCGCGGATCAAGACCATCCGGGACTTCACCGACAAGGACCGGATCGCCGTCAGCGCGGTGAAAGTCACCGCGCAGGCGATCGCCCTGCAAATGGCGGCGGCCAAGGAATGGGGGTGGGATCAACGGTTCCGGCTCGATTCCTTGCTGGTTTCGATGTCGAATCCCGACGCGATGGCGGCCATCCTGGGTGGGCACAGCGAGATCAAGACCCACGCATCCATCATCCCGTTCAGCGTCATCGAGATCGAATCGGGCAAGGTGCATCAGGTCATGAACTCCGCCGATTATCTGGACCCGGGTTCGTCGACGGTGGTGATGTCCGCGGGGGCGCGTTTCCGCGAAGGCAGCCCGAAGCTGTATGCGGCGACCGCGGCGGCGTTCGAGGAGGCGATTGAGTTCATCGAAAAGAACCCGCGGGCGGCGGCGGAAATCTTCGTGGCGCGAGAGCCGCAGAAGCGGGAACTGGCCTGGACGGTCGCCATGCTGACCGACAAGAAGCTGGTCGAGTTCAGCGCCACGCCGCGCGGCACCAAGAAGCACGCCGACTTCATGCATGCGGCGGGGACGCTGAAGAACAAGCCCGACAGTTGGAAGGACCTGTTCTGGGAGAACATGTGGTCCAAGGACGGGAGCTGATCTGAACAGGTAAAACGATGCGCTGAGACGCCGGTGGCGGTCTCGGCGGCATCTTTTCCCTATGACATCTGCACCGCCTGCACGGCCTCCTCCAATTCCTGGAAGGACGGCATGAATTCGTTCGGCACCATCTTGCGGCCGGTTTCCACGCTGACCTGCGGGGCGTTGCCATGCAGATGGGCAACGATCACGGCGCGGATCACTTCCATGTATTTGGCTTCTTCCTCGACAACGCCGGTCAGGCGGGTGGCGAACGGGCCGACCATGCCATAGGCCATCAGGACCCCCAGAAACGTTCCGGTCAGCGCGCCACCGATCATCCCACCCAGCACGGCGGGCGGTTCGTTGATGGAAGACATGGTCTTGATCACGCCCAACACCGCCGCAACGATCCCCAGCGCCGGCAATCCGTCCGCCATGCTCTGAAGCGCATGGGCCGCGTGCAATTCTTCGTTCAACGTCTTCTTCAGTTCCCGCGCCATCACGTCCTCGATCTGGTTCGGATCGTCGGCGTTCATCCCGACCATCCGGAGATAGTCGCAGATCAGGACCGACGCGTGGTGGTTGGCTAGGATTTTTGGGAATTTCTGGAACGCGGTGCTCTCCGCCGGCTTCTCGATATGCGGCTCCAGCGCCATGTTGCCCTTCGTGCTGGCAAGGCGGACCAGGAAGTAAAGCAGGCTGAGCAATTCCACATAATCGGACTTGTGATAGGACGACCCTTTCATGATCTTGCCGAAGCTGCCCAGCGTGTGTTTCACGCCATGCATGCTGTTGGACATCAGGAAGGTCGCGAAGGCCGCTCCACCGATGGACCAGAGTTCGAACGGGAGAGACGCCGCCAGCGGTCCGAAGCTGCCGCCATGCGCCATGTAGCTGCCGAAGACGTTGAACAGCAGAAAGGCAAAGCCGCCGATTACGAGCATGGGACGGGTCTCATCGTCTGACCGGGAGAGGCACGGTGGGCACGGGGGTAGAGGACGTCCGGGCCGTGGCGGCGGCCTCTCGCAGTACTACGATGGCAATTCGGCGATTGCCGGCGGCGAACGGATCGTCCGGCAGCAATGGGTCGCGATCAGCGTGCCCGGTCACGGTGCGAATGCGCCCGATCGGCAACGACGCGTCAACCAGCAGCCGCCGCGTCGCGTTGGCGCGTTCGGCGGACAGTTCCCAGTTGGTGCGGCCCGGTCCCGGAAACGGGGCCGCATCGGTATGGCCAGAGATAGAGATCGACTGCGGCAGGCGCTGCAACACGGGCACGATTTTCTGGATCAACTGGCGGGCACGATCGTTCGGAGTGGCCGAACCGGAGGCGAACATCGGCAGGCGGATTTCATCCAGGATCTGGATGCGCAACCCCTCCGGCGTCATGTCGATGGCAAGTTGGTTCGCCAATTCCGCCAATGTCGGATCGCCACGCACGGCCTCGCGGATCTGCTGGGCGGCTTCCTCGAAAGCGGCCTTTTCCTGTCTTTCATGCTCCGCCCGAATCTCGGCTTCGGTCGGCGGGCGGGAGCCATCGCTGGCATCCTGGCCGGAGGTTTCCCCCATTCCCGCCATTGACGCCGCCGCCGGGTCCTGACCCATTTTCAACGCCGCCTGCCCGTTCGGTCCATCCGCATTGGTCAGAGCATCGCCCGTGAGCGCTTCCGACCGCAGCCCGCGCGGCTTCTTGCGGATTTCGTCCTCCCCATCCTCCACATCGATCACATCCGGCCGCTTGCCGATGGTGACCCGGACCGAGCCCTTGTCGGAGACCAATGCCCCCTCGGCGAAGGCGGTCTTGCCACCGAATGGCTGGCCGGTGCCTGACGAGGCGTGACTCATGAGGTTGTTGGGACTGAAATAATCCGCGAGGCCGGTCCGCTGGTCCTGTGTCGTGGCGTTCAGCAGCCACATCAGCAGAAAGAAGGCCATCATGGCGGTCACGAAGTCGGCATACGCGACCTTCCAGGCGCCGCCGTGGTGCCCGCCACCGACGATCTCATACTTCTTGATGATGACTCCGCCCTTGGAGCCTTTTGAATCGCCTTTGCCGGCCATGCTGACCCGATATGGTTCGTGATCGGGTCAACATGCCGGAAGAATGTTAATCAATCCTGACCGAGGGCGGGATCATTTGCGGGCGGCAATGCGCTTTGTCGCGAAAACCATGTGCGCCTTCGGGATCCGTCCCCGAACGGCGATGGCGATGGTTGCGCTGGTCCGGGGGCGGCGGTTCCGGTTCCGATTCCGGTCCGGTCGCATGGTCCCGTTCGGCCGGCGCATCCGCCGGAGCGCAGAATGGCATGCCGCCGCGACCTTTGCCGCCTGTCCACGCAGCCCGCGGCCGGTCGCCGGAACGCGTTCGCCGATCGTGATCCTACCAGCCGTTCACGCGGGTCCAGACCGCGACGACCTCGTCCTCGACCCCATCGACCACGAAATACCGGTCATGCGCCGCGGCGGTCATGCAGGTGTGGTTCGGCAGAATGCGCAGCCGCCCCCCGATCGGCAGGTCGATCGGGCGAGTCGGGTCCATCTCGACGACACCGTGTTCCTGATAGGCGCGCCGGACGATCGCATCGCCATAGACGCGCCGCCCAGCCAGATCGACCGCCAGGCCGAAGCCGTAATCCTTGGGCGCGCTTTCCGTGCTGCGGTCTTTCGACAACGCCAGGCCACCGGCATCGACCAGCAAGCGTCCCGGACGGCGGCCGATGACGCTGGTCAGGACGCTCATGGCGATCCCGTCCAGGCCGTGGGTCTCGATCTCCGCCTGGAAAAGATCGCCGAACATGAACACCCCAGGGCGCATTTCGGTAATGCCGGTCAGGTTCTCGGCATGCCGAGCGGTGGGGGAACTGCCGGCGGAGACGATGGAGATCGTGTGGCCGGCGTCCCGCAGGCGCGCGGCGGCGAGGGTCGCCGCGGCGCGTTCAGCCTCGGCGATGGCCGCGATCTCCCGGACGCCTCGCCCGGCGTAGGAATGGCCGGCATGGGTCATGACGCCGCTCAGCAACAGACCCAGGCGAGCGGCGATTTCCAGCAACGCGTCATCGTTGGGGTCGACGCCGCCGCGCTGCTCTCCGCAATCGATTTCGATCAGGGCGCGGGGTGGCGCGGGGTGGGCGGCAATCGCGGAAGCGACATCGGCATCGTCGGTGACCACGATGATCCTGGCGCCGGAACTGTTCAGCTTGGCCACCTGGTCCAGCTTTTGCGGCGTGATCCCGACCGCGTACAGGATGTCGGTCAGGCCATGCGCCGAGAAATACTCCGCCTCGGCCAGGGTGGACACGGTGATACCGCCGGGCTGGCCCTGGACCGCCATTCGCGCGACCTCGATCGACTTGGCGGTCTTCATGTGCGGGCGCATCGGCACGCCCAGCCGGGACAGGTTGCCAGCCATACCGCGCAGGTTGCGGGCCAGAATCGCGCGATCCAGCACCAGGCAGGGAGTGGGCAGATCGGCGAGCTTCATGCGGGTGGTGTCCATTGTGCGGAATCGTCGATGGGCAGGACCGGGCGCGGCATATGCCGCCACGGGAAGCGGGACAGGATGGGGCTGGTGAGGCCGGGGGCATCGACCTCGACCACATCCTGGTGACGGAAGAACTCGTCGAAGCCACCGCGGAAATGGCCGCGCGACTTCACCACGACAATCCGCGCGGCGCCGATGTCCAGACCGAACGCCTCAAAGAACATCGGATCGGCGCATTGGAAGCGGTTGCTGATCACCACCACCGTCAATCCGCCGATCGTCAGCGCCGCGGATTTTCCGGGATCGAGCGTGTTGTTGGCATAGATCCCGCGCCGGCCGCGCATCGGCTGGTCGCGCAGGCTCCGCACCGTGGCGGTGACCGTGAGGGGTTTGGAGAACTCGTCGGTCAGGTCACGGTTGAAGCGTGCATCGAACGTCGTGCCCTGCCCGAGCCGATGGGCCTCCGCGGCCAGTGCGGGATCATGGATCACGCCCACTAGGGCATCGCGGACATTGGCGGCATGGAACGCTTCCAGGATCCACATCGTGTTGCCTCGACCGCCGCCGCCGGGGTTGTCGGCGACATCCGCGAAGGCCAGGGCGTGCAGGCTGGGATCCTCTGTCGCCTTGGCGCGCCGGACGGCTTCGTCCAACGACGTCAGGGACGGGCGGAAGCGATCCCGTCTGGCCCAGCCGGCTTCGGCGATTTCTCGGGCCAATCCGTTGGCGGCGTCCGCGTCGGTCGCCGTAACCACCACGGTCAGGCCGTTGAACGGCGTGTCGGCATAGGCGAACCCGCCCATCACCGATACGTTCAGCACGCGTCCGTCATAGGGCGCCTCTCGCATGCGCCGCTGGCCCATGTCGATCAGTTCGCCATAGGGTCGGTTCGGCGCGTCCGGGCCGGTCAGTTGGGTGACCGTCGGCGGCACGATCGGCAGGCGGATGCGTGCCAGATGGGTCGGCGTCCCCGCCAGCAGGCGACGCAGGATCTGGGCGGATTCGGCGCCGCGTTCACGCATATCCAGATGCGGATTGGTGCGATAGCCGACAAAGGCGTTCACCAGATCGACATCCGCCTCCGACACATTCGCGTGCAGGTCGTAACTGGCGACCACTGGCACCCCATGCCCCACGACCCGTCGGACCAGCGCGAGCAGGGTGCCTTCCGGATCATGGTCCTCGGTCGAGAGGCCGGCGCCATGCAGCACACAGTAGACGCCGTCGATCGAACCGGCCGAGCGGAGGTCGGCATCCCATTGTTGCAATAGGCGGTCGAAGAAGACCTGCTCCACCGGGCCGTTCGGTTCGGCCATGGCCAGCAGGGAGGGCAACGGTTCCCAGTCGCCGGCCGCATCCATGTCGGCGACGAAGCCCGGCAACTCCCCCAGCATGCCCGGGGCGGCGGAGCGCGCATCATCCAACATCGCCTGGCCGCCGATCAGGGTGCGTTCGACGAAATGTGCCTCGGTGGCGACCGGGGCGAAGCGGTTGCATTCGATGGAAAAGCCCAGAAGGGCGATGCGCGGTCCTGTCACAATGCGACCCCCAGCAGTTCGGCAATACGTGGCGTGGCTTTCAGGCCACTGCCGGTCAACACCAGGACCGTGGTCTGGTCCGCGGTGATCGTACCAGCGTCCATCAATTTCGCCAGCGCGGCGGCGACCTGGGCCGAGGTCGGCTCCACGTAAATCCCTATCCGCGCCAGGTCCATCATCGCGGCCACGATCTCGTGCTCCGACACCATGACCGCGCCGCCCCCGGTCCCGCGCAGGGCGGCGAGCACCTCCGGCAGGCGGATGGGTTGCGCGATGGCGGTGCCTTCGGCGATCGTCGGCGCGATCGTGGTGGGCACCAGGGCATCCGTGCCGGCCAGGAAAGACGCCGCGATCGGCGCGCAATTGGCCGGCTGCACCGCGAAAATCCGCGGCATGCGGTCGGTTTCGCCGGCCCGCATCAACTCGGAAAAGCCGATCTCGCAGCCCAGCACGTTCGATCCGGCGCCACAGGGGGTGATGATGTTGTCGGGCACCTGAAAGCCCAGGTCCTCCCACAGTTCATAGGCCAGGGTCTTGGTGCCATGCAGGAAGAACGGGTGCCAGTTGTGGCTCGCGTAGAAAATCTCGCTCGATCGGGCAACGGCCGCGTCCGAGGTTGCCTGCCGAGAGCCGGGGATCAGTTCGACGGTAGCGCCATGCGTCCGCATCTGCACGGTCTTGGCGGGGCTGGTGGAGTCGGGCGCCATGATGGTGGCGCGCATCCCGCCCGCCGCGGCATAGGCCGAGACCGCCGCGCCTCCATTGCCGGAACTGTCTTCCAGCACGTCGCGGATCCCCTGGGACCGCAGCAGCGACAACATGACGCTGGCGCCACGGTCCTTGAAGCTGCCCGTCGGCATGAACCATTCGCATTTCAGCAGCACGGGCACCCCGGCAACCACACGGGGGAGCAGCGGCGTGCAGCCTTCCCCCATTGTGATCGGCACGTCCGTCTGCATTGGAAGCGCCGCCCGATATCGCCACAGGCTTCGGGTGGAGCGGTCGATCCGGTCGCGGGTCAGTCCCGGCATGGGGGTCAGCAACAGCGGCGCCAGGTCGGGGCCGCACCAGCGCGGTCGGTCGATCGGAAAAGTCTGGCCGTTCCGTGGATTGAGATAGGCAGGGGTCATGATGCCGGTCCGGGTGTGCGGAAGGGGTTTGGCCTGTGGAGGTTCCCCAGTGGAGGTTCCCCTTGGAGTATGCCCCTCGGAGTTTGCACAGGGGCTGAACCATACCTCAATAGGACGCGGACAGGTCAGATTTCCCGATCGATTGCCATGGCGTGTCCGGCTGCCGGAGCCCGGTTGGCAACTCTGCCGCAATACCAGGTCGCGCCAGGTCAGGCGACACCCAACAATAACCGCTCCATTTGGTGTGGAGCGAAGGCCCGCCATCCACGTCTTGCAGTGTTGATATCAACAAGGTCGCGGATGGTGGGCCTGCGCCCACCATGACGGTGAGCGCTGGCAATGCGCCAACGGGAGCAGTTTGTTGCCCGTCGCCTCAGCGGGATCGCCTGCGGTCGATGTCCGACCGTATCAGGCAAACCATGACGCCCTCTCGCCGGACGGCCGGCAAACGGCCGTACGGATCGAACGCGCGTGTGCGTCTTCACCGTGCGGCAGCGTTCACCCGCGGCGATCGAAATCCAGGATCGAGAAACCCGTGGTCCAGCCCGCCGGCAATACCAACCGTAGGAGCCGGACCATTCAGGATCAAATCAGGAAGCGTCGCCCGGCATTTCAGCGTCGAGCATTTCTTCCAGGGTCGCGGGAACTTCCTCGACCTCGGCCGTGCCGCGTTCGCCCCGTGCCTGCCGTTCGGCTTCCTCGGCGCTGCGTGCGACGTTGACCGTCACGGTGATGGACACTTCCGGGTGCAGCGACACGCGGACCTTGGACAGGCCGAGGGTCTTGATCGGATGTTCCAGCACGACCTGCTGACGGTTGATGGTCAGGCCAGACGCGGTGCACGCGTCGGAGATGTCGCGCGGCGAGACGGAGCCGTACAGGCCGCCTGACTCGCCGGCCTGGCGGATCACCAGGACGGACAGACCGCCAACGCGTTCCGCCACCCGCTCCGCTTCCTCCCGGCGCTGGAGGTTTTGTGCTTCCAACTGGGCGCGCTGGGCTTCGAAGCGAGCCAGGTTGTCCTTGTTGGCGCGCAGGGCTTTCTTCTGCGGCAGCAAATAGTTGCGGGCGAAGCCGGGCTTGACCCGCACCACGTCGCCCATTTGCCCCAGATTTTCAACGCGCTGGAGCAGGACCAGTTCAACGGCGGCCATGGATCGCTCCTCAGGTCAGGACGTAGGGCAGCAGCGCCAGGAAGCGGGCACGCTTGATGGCGACCGCGAGTTCCCGCTGCTTCTTGGCCGATACCGCGGTGATGCGGGACGGCACGATCTTGCCGCGCTCCGACAGGAAGCGGGACAGCAGGCGAACATCCTTGTAGTCGATCTTCGGCGCGTTCGGGCCGGAGAACGGGCAGGACTTGCGGCGGCGGTAGAACGGCCGGCGAGCGCCAACGGCGGCGCGACGGGCGGCTGGGTTGATTTCCGTGCTATCGGACATGCGTCTTACTCCTCAGGTCCGCCGCGGAAGTCATCACGCACGAATTCGTCGCGCGCGCGGAATTCCTCACGATCGTCAAAGCTGCGGCGGCGGCCGCTCTCGAACCGGCCCGGGGGCTTGGGACCGCGGAAGGTCCGCTCCCGGTCGTCCGACTTGCGGGACAGGATCGCGGACGGGACGTCGTCGATCGCTTCCAGGCGGATGGTCATGAAGCGAAGAATGTCTTCGTTCAGGCCCAGCTTGCGTTCCATTTCCGTGATAAAGGCCGGCTTGGCGTCAAGGCCGAGCAGCATGTAGTGGCCTTTCCGGTTCTTTTTGATCCGGTAGGCGAGGCCGCGCAGGCCCCAATACTCGCGCTTCTTGACGGCGCCGCCGTCGGCTTCGAGTTCGGTCCCGATCTCGTCGGCCACGGCCTCGACCTGCTGCTGTGTCACGTCGTTCCGCGCTATCAGCACGGTTTCATAAAGCGGCATCCTGTTACCCCTCTGGCTTGTCTCTGCTCCTGGCCGGGCTTGGCCACTTCAAATCCCCGATCGTCGATCGCCTGAGCGTCCAAGGATAAAAGTCGAGCATAGCCGGGCGCGATGCCGTCGCCCCCGGCAGGGAAGGCGGGCTTACAGCATGTTTGACGGCGGGATGCAATCGAAACGTCACGCGCCAGCCGTCCCGAACACAGCACATGCCCGCTCGGCCACGCTGGCGGTTGCCAGCCCCCGTCGGCCGGTTCAGGTGTCCCGACGATCTTTCGCCCCGGGCCTTGCCGCCTTCGCCAATCCACGCACGGAGGCGGCGCGGCCGAGGATTCGCCAACCCGACGCGGCGTCTGATCCGCGCGCCACGTCGGGGGGAGCGATGGAAGCCGCCCTCAGGCCGTCTTCGCCTTGAGTTCATCCAACTGCGCGCGCGCGCCGGCGGCCATGCACGACAGGTCGGACGTTAGCATCACCATGTCGAAGCCGCGCTTCACCGCGCCCGCCGCGAACGGTGCGGCGGCACAATGCATCACGCACTTGATGCCGTGCTTGTGCGCGGTGTCCCGGATCTTGTCGCAGGTGGCCATGTGCAGCGGATCGGGGTTGTCGGCGCGCGGGGCCATGCCCAGCGCGAAGGACAGGTCGGCCGGCCCGATATAGACGGCGTCAAGGCCCGGCGTGGCGCAGATCGCATCGAGGTTGGCCAGGCCTTCCTTCGTCTCGATCATCGCCATCACGACGATTTCGTCGTTGGCGTTGGCCACGTAGTCGCCACCGCCATAATGGATCGCCCGCACGGGCCCGTTGGAACGCATGCCGACCGGCGGATAGCGGCACGCGGCCACCGCCATCGCGGCTTCGGCCGCGTTGTTCACCAGCGGCACGATGATGGCATAGGCGCCAAGGTCCAGCGCTTTCATGATCGCCGCCGGCTCATTCCACGCGACGCGCACGACCGGGACCGTGTCGGTCTGGGAAATCGCCTGCAGCATCGGCCCGACATCCTTCATCTCGGACGTGCCGTGCTGCAAGTCGACGCACAGGGCATCGAAGCCCAGGCGCGCCATCACCTCGGCCGTCATCCCGTGGGACACCGACAGCCAGCCCAATGTCGGGCATTGGCCCTCACGCCACATCTGCTTGATTTTGTTCGGTCTCATGGTCATCACTCTGGTGCTGTTGATTGATCGGACGGTGGAAGTAATCCGAATCCGGCGCGAGCGCACGCCCCCGATCGATCGCGGGCACGCCGACCCAGCTATGCACAACGGGGTTCGGCCCAATCCTCGTGGCATGTGGCGTGCGGCGTGTCGTGTCGGGCACGCCCCAGGTTGCCGGCGATGGCGGACCGCGAAGCCGGCATGCGTGCAGGCGGCGCGACCGAGCGGGAGAGGGCGCGGTGAAGGGATCGATCTGGCTTGTCAGGCTCCCCGAACCCGCACACCATATCGGCGATGGGCGACCGATGACGGCGCCGTCGGCAAATCGGGCGAGAGAAAGATCATGTTTCAGTACGAACCCTTCCGGGATTCGACCGAACACCTGACCGATGGGGCAACCCTACGGACCCGATTGGCGGATGACGGTTATCTGTTCCTGCGCGGCCTGTTGCCACGCGACGCGATCCTCGACGTTCGTTCCCGGCTTCTGACCAAGGCGATGGACGGCGGTTGGCTGACCCCGGGATCCCCCGTCGCGGCCGGCATCGCCAATCCCGCCGCCGCGTGCAAGGACCCCGAACCGGCCTACATGGCGGTGTTTCGCGGCCTGTGGTCGGATGAGGCGTTGCATCGCCTGCGGATCGATCCCCGGGTGCTGACACTGTTCGACCGAATCTTCGGAGAGCGTGCCCTGGCGCACCCGATGTTCGTTCAACGCAATATATTTCCTCAGTCCGACGTGTTCGACTTCACCACCGGCATACATCAGGATCGAGTTCATATCGGCGGTGCGACCAGCTACGCGATGTGGATGCCGTTGGGCGACTGCCCGCGTGAAATGGGCACCCTGGCGGTCGCGGCCGGGTCTCACACCAACGGCGTTCTTTCGACCAAGGTCGGCTCCGGGGCGGGCGGCATGGATATCGACGTGCCGATCCCCGGCACCTGGGTTACCGGCGACTTCATGGCAGGTGACGCGCTGATCTTCCAGGACGTGACGGTGCACAAGGCGCTGCCGAACCGCACACGCTCCATCCGCATGTCGTTCGACGCGCGCTTCCAGAAGCTCCGCGAGAAAATGGCGGATACCAACATGGTGCCCTATTCGGGCTGCGGCACCTGGGACGATGTTTATGCCGGCTGGTCGCGAACCGAGGGCCAGTATTACTGGAAAGACCTGCCCATCGCGACCATGCCTCTGGATCGGTCGTATTACGAGCGACGTGACGCGATGGCGTTTGAAATGGCGGAATCCGGGGATCGCTCGGCGAGGGACGCGATTTTGCGAATCATCCAGCGTGATCCGCTACCCGAAAAGCGGGATCGGGCCGAGAAGCTTCTGGTGCTGCTGGATGCGGGCGAAGACCTCGGCTGACGGAAGGCCGAACCGCTACTCCGCGGCCGACCGATTGCGGCTGTAGCGGTTTACCACCGGCCGCAGACCCAGGTTTTCGCGCAGGGTCTTGCCTTCGTATTCAGTACGAAACAGTCCGCGCCGCTGTAATTCGGGCACGACCATTTCGACAAAATCCTCACCGCCACCGGGCAACGTGGCCGGCGTGATGTTGAACCCGTCGCAGGCGCCCGCTTCGAACATTTCCTGCATCGCATCGGCGATGTCGCCCGGCGTGCCGATCTTTGCGGAACCGGTAAGGCCGGAACGCAGATAAAGTTCGCGTATCGTCGGCTTCTCGCGTCGCATCCGCTCCACGAACTGAACGCTGAGACTGCGAAGCTCCTGCGGACCCAGTGCGTCGTCGGGCACCGGTTCGTCCAACGAATAGCCCGACAGGTCGCCAAAAGCGCTATACAGGGATCCCAGGCCGGCCAGCGGATCGAACAATGCCTGCAATTCATCGTATTTCGCCTGCGCTTCCGTGCGCGTGCGACCCACGACCGGACAAAACGCCGGCATGATCTTCAGGTCCTCGGGCGGTCGGCCGTATTTCGCCATCCGCCCCTTCACATCGTCATAGTAGGCACGCGCGCTGTCGACCGAGTTGTGTATCGCATAGATGACGTCCGCGGTCGCCGCGCCCAGTTCGCGGCCTTGTTCCGACGCTCCCGCCTGCACGATCACCGGATGGCCCTGCGGCATGCAGGCCACGCTCAACGGGCCACGTACCTTGAAGAAGCGGCCCCGATGATTGAGCACATGCATCCTTGCTTCGTCGAAATACTGGCCGGATGCCTTGTCGAGCAGCAGGGCACCGTCCTCCCAGCCGTCCCACAACCCCTTGACCACCTCCACGAACTCCGCCGAACGTGCGTAGCGGGTATCGTAGTCCAGCGTCGTTTCCAGCCCGAAATTTTGCGCCTCATGCTCCGACCATGACGCCACCACATTCCAGCCCGCGCGGCCTTTACTGATCAAATCCAACGTGGCGAACTTGCGCGCCAGATTATACGGCTCGTTGTATGTCGTGGAGGCTGTCGTTACCAGGCCGACCTGACGGGTGACCATGGCAAGCGCCGGCAGCAACGTCATCGGTTCCAGCTCGATCATGTCCCGGCCGGTTCGGGACAGCGACCCGCGCGGCGCATCGCCCTGACGGATCCCCGCCCCATCCGCAAAGAACACCATATCGAGCTTCCCCCGCTCGGCGGTCTGGGCGCTGCGCACATAGTGCTCGACATGCAATGTGCCGTCGGCCGGCACATCGGGATGCCGCCAGGCGGCGGGGTGGTAGCCATGGCCGCGTATCGACAGGCCAAGCCGCATCTTGCGAGCCGTCATGAGTCGGTTCCGTCATACAAAAAGGCGCGGCAGGTCATGGAAATTCGGCCCATCGCCAGCATGGCGACATGGGCAGACACCGCCGCGCCCACTCCCAGGAGTTCAGGCGGCAGACCGTGGCGACCAGCCATAAGCCTTGGCACAGGCGCCGCCCATCAGCATGGCTCGTTCGCTGTCGGTCAGGCGGTCGGTGTTGATGAAAGGCTCGACGGCCTGCTCGTAGTTCACGACGGCATACGCCCGCGTCCAGTCGGTGCCCCACAGGCAGCGCTCGAAACCCCAGGCATCGAACACGCGGGCCAATGGGTCCCAGATGTCCGCAAAAGGATAGGGCTGATGGGACAGCGTGCAGGCGCCGCTGACCTTGATCACCGCGTTCGGCCGCTTGGCGAGTTCCAGCACCTTCGGCAGATCGGCCCAGGGCTCCGGCGCCGCCGGCCGCACATGCGGTTGCAGGATGCCCAGATGGTCGATGATGAAGCGCGTGTCGGGGTGACGATCGATCAGCGCGGTGCCCACGTCCAGATTGCCCCAGAACAGGACATTGACCGGGAAGTCCAGACGCGCGGCCGCACGCAGAATCCGATCGAGGCCCGGGTCCGTCGGCTCCCGCCCCGCTTCTTCCGGCAGCATGATGCGGATTCCGACGGTGCCCGGCGTCTTCTTCCAATCCGCGATCACGTCGGCCACCGCCGGGTCGTCGGGATCGACCGGCTTCACGATGGCGAACCGGTCGGGATGGGCATTCCGCACGTCCACCGAATAACTGCCGTCATAGCGGTACAGGCCAAAGGCGGAGATGAAGATCGCGCCGTCGACGCCGACCTTGTCCATCGCGGCGACCATCTCGTCGCCCGTGACATGGTCGGGCCAGTTCGGCACGTTGTGCCACGGTCGCTTCGGCGTGTTCGCCTCATAGGCGTGGACCTGCGAATCAATGATCGTCATCGGAGAGGCTCCTCTGTGCCACATGAGCCAGGCGACCATAGCAGCGCCCTGCCCGCGGGGACCAGACTCGGACAGGGAATTGGCCGCCGAGAGACGCCTGATCCGTGCCCGCCAAGACGTGGACAGACCCCGGCGCCGCCGACTGCGCAAGCGCCCCCAATGCGGTATGATAGGGTTCTTCAAGGAGGACGGTGAATGCGCAAGTTTTTCGGGCCGATGGGCACTGTCAGCCGTCTCATCGTCGACAGCGAAATCCTGAAAGGAAACATCCTCGGCGATCCCACCGCGCGCGCCGTCGATGTTTATGTCCCCGCCGGACACGACGGTCGCGGGTTGCCGCTGCTGGTCGACCTGGTCGGCATAACCAGCAGCGGCCTGTCGCATACCAACTGGGCCGCGTTCCAGGAGAACATGCCCGAGCGTCTGGATCGTCTTATCGGCGAACGGCGCATGCCGCCGGCCGTCGTCGCCTTTCCCGACTGCTTCACCCGGATCGGCGGCAATCAATATGTGAACTCGACGGCCACCGGCGATTGGGAAACCTTCCTGGTCGGCGAGATGCTGCCTTCGATCGAGCGAAGATTCGGATGCGGCGGCCCGGGCCGGCGTGGCGTATTCGGCAAGAGCTCCGGCGGGTACGGCGCCATCATGCATGCCTTGCGTCATGCGGATATCTGGTCCGCCGCGGCGTGCCACTCCGGCGATATGGGGTTCGAGCTGTGCTACCTGCCGGATATGCCCGCCACCCTGCGATCGCTCGCCGGCTCCGGCAACTCGATCGAAAAATGGTGGCGGGGGCTGGAGGACGCCAGAAAGCGACCGGACGGCAATTTCATGACCCTGAACGTGCTGGCGATGGCGGCGAGCTACGATCCCGACCCGACTGTCTTCCTCGGTATGAGGCTACCCGTCACGTTCGACACCTGCGAGGTGATCGAAGATCGGTGGGCGAACTGGATGCGCCACGATCCGGTCGTCGCGGTCGAAACCTTGGGTGACAATCTGCGGAAACTGAAGGCCCTCTATATCGATTGCGGCGAAAGGGATCAGTTCAATCTGCTCTTTGGCGCACGCCGGTTTGTGCGACAGCTCAACCGGCTGGGTATCGCGCATCGGTATGAGGAGTTCCCCGACAATCACAGTGGCGTCGATTACCGTATGGACGAAAGTCTGCCATTCCTGGTGAAGGCGCTTGCGGCCTGACAAGCCTCGCCACCTTTGCGCATGAATCGGAGTTTGGTTTCGACGGTCCGATTCGTGATAGAGAGGGCTTCCGCGACGGACTTCGTGTCGTGGGTCAACCAGAACCGGTGGATAATGGCTGGCATGGACGATACCGCCCCCTCCTCCCCTGGCAGCAAATCGCGCGATCAGTCTGATCAAAGCGCGTCCCTGATCAAGTGGACCTACGGCCTCGTCAATCGCATCGTCATGGTCTTCGATGCCGCGTTCCTCCTCGGCGGCACGTTTTTGTTCTGGATGGCGTCGTCACCCGACTCTCGACCACTGACCTGGCTGCAGGCGGGCGCGGTGGCGTTCACCATCCTCATCATGTTCCACATCGTCATACGCGGCACCCAGTCGTATCGGGTCGAGCGATACGAGCGCTTCTACCGATCCGTGCTCGATCCCGCGGTCGGGGTTCTGCTGGCATCCTTCCCCGCCATGCTGATTGTCGTGGCGTTTCTCCCCAGCGACCGCGCGGCGTCCCAATGGTTGCTTTGGTGGATCGTTACGGGTTTCGCCGCGATCGTCATCGGGCGGCAGGTGGTGCGGCTGATGCTGCGCCTGGTGCGCCGCAAGGGCCTGCTGCGCCGCCGCGTCGCCATCGTCGGCGCCGGCCGCCAAAGTGAGGAGATCGCGCGGCGTCTGAGCGCCCCCGCCAATCGCGCCGACTACAAGGTGGTCGGCCAGATCGATCCCGCGACCAATGAACTCCGCCGTCCTGGCATGCGGGAAACCGGCCCCGCCATCGACCTCGTGCGCTATGCCCAGAACTACGGCATCGACATGGTGATCGTGGCCCTTCCGTGGGAAAAATCGACCGAGATCCTGGCCCTGACCCGGCGCCTGCAATGGATCGCGGCGGATGTCGTGGTGCCGGTCGATGTCGGTGGCCTGCGGCCGCAATTTACCCAGCAGCCGGCGATCTCGGATGGGGCGGTGCTGCAACTGATGCATCGCCCGTTCAAGGGCAGCCAGGGCCTGTTCAAGATCGTGGAAGACTATCTGGTTGCATCGGTCGGCCTGATCGTGACCTTCCCGGTCATGGTGGCGGCCGCTATCGCGGTGAAACTGGAAGGCAGCGGACCCATCTTCTTCAAACAACCCCGCGTCGGCTTCAACAGCAAACCGTTCATGATGTACAAATTCCGCACCATGACCGTCGACCTGACCGATGACGGATCGCGCGGCACGTCGCGCGACAGCCAACGCATCACCCGGGTCGGACGCTTCCTGCGGCGGACCTCCATCGACGAATTGCCACAACTGGTTAACGTGCTTCTCGGCGAAATGTCGGTCGTTGGTCCGCGCCCTCATGTCCCGAACATGCTGGTGGGCGAGGGCGTCTATTCCGAAGTGGTGCAGCAATACGCCGCCCGCCATCGTATCAAGCCCGGAATCACCGGCTGGGCGCAGATCAACGGCATGCGGGGCGGCATCGATTCACTGGAAAAAGCCAAACGCGGCGCTGATCTCGACCTGTACTATATCGCCAACTGGTCGCCAAAGCTGGACATCAAGATCATGCTGCGGACCGTGCTCGTTGGCCTAATCGGACGCAATGTGTTCTGATACCGATCGACATAACCATTGACCGATGCACCGCCCCACCCGGCAAGCCCGGCAATGACGGTCTGGGGACGCCGATCGGTCGTCGGCCAGGTCGGCTGGCATGACAAATCGGCTGCCCCCAGTGGCACTGGCCGTTGCCCTGGTTGTGGCCGCGCTCGCCTGGTCACTCGCCGCACGAGCGACGGACCTGCCACCCCAGGTCTTCGCCGCCTACCACGATAGCTGGAGCGAGCCGCCCGCCACATCCCCAGCGGCCACCACGATTGCTCGCCTGCCACCCTACATCGATGTCGTCAAACTCGCCTTCGCCAGGCCCGATCTGGTCTATCGCAACGATCTGGACCTGACGGGAACCGGATTGGAATACCGTATCAATGGCGCCATGCTGCGTGACGCCATCGCGCTGCTGCGCCAACGCAACCCCGCGACCCGCGTCATCTTAAGCGTCGGCGGCGCGACTTACCGGTCCTGGCGACGGCTGAATGTCGATGGGCTGGTGGCGTTGGTGCGCGATCTGGGCCTGGACGGGATCGACTGGGACTATGAGCCCAACAATCCAGACTGCCACACCAACACGGCGGGACGCATCGCCTGCGCCACCGACCAAAGCTGGCACCGGCTCGTCCTGCTCGGCCGGCGCGCATTTCCTCGGCCGGCGCTGATGACGGTATCGGTCTGGAGCGTCGGGGCCTACGGCGAAGGCGAATTCTGGCGGGCACTGCCGCGATCCCGTTACACCGGTTCGATGCTCGGGGTGCTGCGGTCCGCCTGGGCCTCCGAAATCGACCTGGTATCCATCAACGCCTATGACGCCGGGCCGGATTTCCAGCCTCTGGAAGCGTTTCGGGCCTACCGCGCCGTCTGGCCCGGGCGGCTGGCGCTGGGTGTGGAGGTGCGTTACGCCGGCGGCGCGGGTCCCTTCCATACCCTGACGCAGACCGAGACCCTGACCCGCGCCGTGCTGCGCGATCCGCTGGGTGGGATGATGTTGTATGCCCTGCTGATGCGTCCGCCAGCGGATGGAGGCGTCAGCCCCGACGGGTCTGGATTGGCCGAGGCGGTATGTCGCGGCATGGCCCGGGCTGGCTGCTAGAGCATGATCGTGCCGAGCGGAACGTAACACCAGCCGACCGAAACAATGACCCACCGGCACCAACGGAACCTGTCATTGCGAGCGCAGCGAAGCAACCCAGGGCAACCTACAGGATTGATCGTGCCAGGCCCCTGGATTGCTTCGCTGCGCTCGCAATGACAGCGGCGACTCATAGGTCAGCGGTTACGACAGTTGGTATAATACCAACCGTCCTAAACATTGACACATGCCCAAAGGGAGGCCTTGGCGCCAATGGAGCGGATCCGGTCTGGATCGGAGACGAGGAAGTTCCAAGCCTTGCAACACGCATCGACAATAGCCTCGTAGCTGTCCCAGACGATTGCG
>CAMATI010000030.1 GCA_945861095.1 Asaia bogorensis
ACGATCAACCCCGAAGCCACCATCCGCGCCCGCGACACCGCCATGCTCTCCGTCACCGCCAGAGCGGCCGCCAGCGCGCGCCGCCCCGCCGCCGCATCGACCAGAACCGGCGCCCCATCCAGCACCGACGCCACAAACGCCGCATGTTCCGCGGCGAGCGAATCGTGGTCCTCCCACGACACCTCCTCCACCCCGAAGCCGGTCAGCCCCGGCACCGGGGTGCCACCGCCGCGCCCCACCATGGTCAGGCGTTTGGCCGAAAAATCGGCGTTCACGTAGCTGTTCTGCGCGAAGATCCGCATCCGCCGCTCCGTGCGCAACGAAACGCGGCTGGCGGTGATGGTGGCTTCGGCGCCATTGGCAAAGCGCAGGCGGGCGTTGGCGATATCCTCATGCGCGCTGGCCACCGGGGCGCCGACGGCGTGGACGCTCTCGATCGGACTGTCGATCAGCGCCAACACCAGGTCCAGGTCGTGAATCATCAGATCCAGGATGACCGACACATCGGTGCCGCGCGGTTTGAACGGAGCGATGCGGGTCGCTTCGATATACAGCGGCCGCCCCGCGCGCTGCGCCATCGCCTGATAGGCGGCCGAAAACCGTTCCAGATGGCCGACCTGCAACACCAACCCACGCTCGGTCGCCAGCGACGCGAGTTCGTCGGCCTGCGCCAGGGTCGACGCGATTGGCTTTTCCACCAGCACATGCTTGCCGGCCCGCAACGCCGCGGAGGCCAACCTGTGATGGGCTTCGGCCGGTGCGGCCACAATCAGCGCCTCGCACCCCCCCAACATCTCATCAAACCCTCTGCTCGGAGCACCGGCTTCCCAGCCGACGGTCTTCGCCCGCTCCACGTCGGGATCATGGATACCGACCAGTTCGGCACGGTCCGACGCGGCGACCTTCAGCGCGTGGAAGCGGCCGAAATGGCCGGCACCGGCGATGCCGATACGAAGACGGGGGTTGGTCATCGGTCTCTCGCGGCAGGGGAAGGGGAAGGGGAAGGGGCAGGGGAAGGGGATGTGGGGTGATCCGAGCGGAGGCGCGCGGGGTGATCAGCGACGGGGCCGGCCGCCACCAATGAGAGAGGAAGGTCGGACATCGTCAGGCGGTGCAAGGCATCCATCAGTGCGTCCCGCTCAAGCGGCTTTGGCAACACCAGGTCCATACCAGATTCGTGGCACAGCCGCAGCGTATCCGGCATCACATCCGCGGAAACGCCGATGATCGGCACCCGCGCCGCCGGCCCGCCCGCGGCCCGCACCTGCCGCGCGACCGTTGGGCCGTCCACATCGGGCATATGGGCGTCGAGGAGCACGGCGTCGAAATCATCCCTGGCGATCAGCCGGATGGCCTCGGCGCCACCAGCCGCTTCGACGATCGTATGGCCCTCGGCGGCCAGAATCGCGCCCAGCAGCATCCGGTTGGACGCGACGTCGTCCACGACCAGCAATCGCAATCCGCGCTGGCACGGGTCGCGGGACGGCCGAGCGGTGGCCGCGGTCGGGGACGCGGCCAGGCGCCAGGGCAGGGTCAGGCGAAACAGCGAACCGACGCCGTCCGGGCCGGGAAGATAGCGAATCTCGCCCCCCATCCGCGTCGCCAGCCGTGACGATATCGACAGCCCGAGCCCGGTGCCGCCGCTGCTGGTTTCAAGCTGGGAGAAGTCCTTGAACAGCATGGACTGCTTCTCGGCCGGAATGCCGGGGCCGGTATCGACGACATCGAAACTCAGCCCGTCCAGAGGCCCCACGCGCAGGACGACCGAACCGCCCGGCGGCGTAAACCGGATCGCGTTCCACAGCAGGTTGAGCAGGATCTGCTGCAGCCGTGTGGAGTCGCCGCGGACCAACTCCGGCGTGGCCGCATCCAGACTCAACCGCAAAACCACGCGCTTTTCCTGCGCCGAGGGCCGTACCAGCGCCAGGCAGGCCTCCGCCGAACCGGCCGGGCTGAACGTGGTGGCGGCGATGTCCAGACGTTCCGCGTCGATCCGCGCAAGGTCCAGCGCGTCGTTGACCAGGGCGAGCAGATGCCGTCCCGCCGCTTCCAGGGTCTGCATATGTTGCCGCTGCTCGGGCCGCAGTCCGGTGTCGCGCCGCAGCAATCGGGCCAGGCCAAGGATGCCGTTCAGAGGTGTGCGGATTTCATGGCTCATGTCCGCCAGGAAGCGGCGACGGGCATCGCTCGCGGTCCGCGCTTCGGTCAGACTGCGCTCTGTCAGCCGTTCGGCGCGTTCCTTGGTCATGGCGACCAGGACGAACGCCATGCCGGCCGTGTGAAGCGGCGCTTCAAGCAGCATCAGCGTGGTCCACGGCCCTTCCAGGGCCTGTTCCAGACCGAACGCCGCCATTACGGATCGCAGGCCGTAAAGCCCGGCATGTCCGAACAACAGCAGGCGGGCCGGCCGCCAGGATGGCAGGTTTTCGACACCGATCGGCGCCAGCGCGATCCCGGCGGCCAAGGTGTAACCGGCACCGATGGCACAGGTCAGGGCCAGGTGCCCGTCCTGCCAGTCGGCAAAGGCGGGGATACGGCAGGCGATCAACCAGGCGACGGCACCGCTCGCGGCGATCAGCAGTTGCGGCTTGCCCCCCGCAAACACCCTGGCCGCGGTCCAGCCCGCGGCGGCGGCCAGCAGCAGCAGTGCCTTGGCGCCGTCATGCGAAACCAGCGCGGGCAGCGGCAACGCTTTTATCAGCAGTCCCGTCGCGCCCAGGGCCATGGCAATCGCCCACCAGGCCAACGGGTCCACGCCCTGACCACGCCGTCGCGCAACGCACAAAAGCGCGGAGCTCAGGGCGATCGACAAGGCGCCGGTCACGAGAAGGGTCGGTTGGTCCACGAAGCGAGGGCCCCGCTGATGTGTTGCTGGTCGGCATAGCACGCCAGGGGCGCCCACACCTCAAGCCCTGAAATTCAAAACTCCGGGCAGGGTTCAAACCCGGAGACTCCAGGTCCCGAACCCCAAACCTTAGGAAATCTGTCGTGCCGGGAAGCATGGCCCAAATTGGAGGTCCGGGCCGGAATCGAACCGGCATACGCGGATTTGCAGTCCGATGCATCACCACTCTGCCACCGGACCCCCGGGTCGGCGGAGGCGGTTTATCGTGCGGCGAGCCCCTCCCGGTCAAGTGCATCCGTTCGGGACAGGCTGATTCCATCGCCGATAGGCCCGGAATCCGCCATCCTGGCGGGCGGCGACCCGCGCGGAATTGGGAAAACGCCAAAGCACAAGGTCTTGCGGCTTGGCGCCAGACCCAACCGGCCGCTATAAGCACGCGCCCAGAACAAACGAGCCCGAAATGGCAAGCGACGCCGCCCAACTTATCGCCGATGCCCGCAAGCATATGGTCGACAGTCAGATCCGTCCCAACAAGGTGACGGACCCGCGCATCCTCGCGGCCATGCGCCGGTTGCCGCGGGAACGCTTCGTGCCCGCCGAACAGGCTGCCCGCGCCTATGCGGACGAGGACGTGCCGCTGGGTAACGGCCGCGTCCTGATGGAACCGATGCTGATCGCACGTTTGCTGCAAACCGCGATGCCGCTCGAAGGCGAACGCGTGCTCGTCGTCGGTGCCGGCACCGGTTACAGTTCGGCCGTCCTGGCCGCGTGCGGATGCCGCGTCACGGCGTTGGAGGAGGATGCCGGCCTGCTGGCCCTCGCACGGGCCGCGCTGATCGAATACGCGCCATCCGTCATGGTGGTGACGGGTCCGTTTGCGGCCGGGTGGGCGGCAGCGGCGCCCTACGACGTGATTGTGCTCGAAGGCGGCGTGTCCGCCATCCCCGACGCCCTTGGTCTGCAACTGCGCAACGACGGTGGGCGTCTGGTCGGCATTATCACCTCCGGACGCACCAGCCACGCCGTCCTCGCCGAGGCGACCCATGTCGGTCTCCGTGCCCGGCCAGTTTTCGATTGTGCCACGCCACCATTGCCGTCGCTGGTTCCGGCCGTCGCGTTCGAATTCTGACCGCACGGGTGGGCCGTGTCGGGCGCGGCGGCGGCACGGGGCGCGTCGATTGGTCAGACCGTTGACATTTACGCCACGTCGCTCCCGTCGTGTTGCCATTGTTGGTGGCAATGTCTTGGCTTTGCGGCACATTCTGTGGCACATGGTGGCTCCAAGCGCGCCGCCTCCCTGTGGATGCGGCCGCGGATGAGCGAGGTTGCGGCATGGGTCTTCGTCACGGTCTGATGTTAAGCCTGGGCTTGGGCCTGGCTGCCGCGCCGGCGGTGATCCCGTCGGTCTTGGCGCAGACGACCCCACCACAGCCGACGCCAACGCAAGCCACCCGGACAGGGGCGGCCACGCCCGCGGCGGCAACCCCAGCGCGGACCACGTCTCAGCCGTCCGTCGCCGTGCCTCGCACCGCGCCCGACGCCAAGGCACAAGGATCCGGCGGCAAGTCCCGTATGTCCATCACCACGCCGACCGCGCCGGTGGGGGGCAGCACGGTACCACGCACATTGACCGAGGCGCTGGCGGCCACCTATTCCACGCAACCCGCCTTGCAGGCATCCCGCGCGCGGTTGCGCGCCACGGATGAAAACGTGCCGCAAGCCCTGTCCGGCTGGCGACCCACGGTCGTGCTGCAAGGCACCGCCGGTGGTGGGGATGGGACGACGCGGACCTACTCGCCGTTGGTGGGCCGGACCCAGGTTGCCAATACCGGCCGCCCGCTCGCCACCGTGCAGGCCACGGTGACCCAGAACCTCTATACCGGCGGCCGCACCCAGGCGAACGTGAACCGCGCCAAAAACCAGGTGATGGCCGAACGGGGCACGCTGATCCAGCAGGAGCAGACGAGCTTCAACAACACGGTCAGCGCTTACATGAGCGTTATCCAGACAGCGCAGATCCTGGCGCTGAACATCAACAACGAGCAGGTTCTGGCCAAGCAGTTGCAGGCCACCAACGATCGTTTCCGCGTGGGTGAGATCACCCGCACCGACGTGGCGCAGGCCGAAGCGGCGCTGGCCGGTGCGACCGCCCAGCGCGAAACCGCCGCCGGCAACCTGCAAACCGCGCGCGGAACCTTCCAACAGATCATCGGCTTCCTACCGCCCGACGACCTGATCGAACCGCAGCCATTGAGCCTGCCGGTGAAGTCGGAGCAGGAAGCCCGCGCCATGGCCAGCGCGAACAATCCGGCCGTGATCGTCGCCCTGTTCAACGATGCCGCGGCCCGGGATGCCGTCGATGTCGCGGGGGCGGCCCTGTTGCCGCAGATCAGCCTGCAAGGGCAGACGTTCCAGCAGAACAACAGCTCCACGCCGCGGTCGCAGGCGCTGGGCTATCAGGTGGTCGCGCAGGTGTCGGTGCCCGTCTATCAGGGTGGGTCCGAATATGCGGCCGTCCGCCAGGCGCGTCAGACCCAGCAGCAGACCCAGCGCCTGATCGACGATGCTCGGCGCACCGCCGTGCAAGCCGCCGTCCAGTCCTGGCAGACCCTGGCGTCCCAACGCGCCGCCGCCGCCAGCACCCGGGCACAGATCCGCGCCAACGAAATCGCGCTGGAAGGCGTGCAGCGCGAAGCCATCGTCGGCAGCCGTACCACCCTGGACGTGCTGAACGCCCAGCAGACCTTGCTGAACTCCCGCACCAGCCTGGTGCAGAACCTGACGCAGCTCGTCCTCGCATCCTACCAGGTGGCCGCCGCCGTCGGGCGCCTGACCGCGCGGGACATGCACCTGCCGGTGCCGCTGTATGACGAAACCGCCTACTATCAGGCGGTCAAGGACCGGTGGGTCGGACTCGGCGACTATGCCACCCAACAGCCCGGGCGCTGACCGATGGCGCGCATACCGGACCTGAGCGGACCATGAGCGGATCGCAACCTCCTGGTGCCGGCCCTGGCGGCACCGCGCCAGCGGCCGGAGCGGATCCGTCGATGGAGGACATTCTCGCCTCCATCCGGCGCATTCTCAGTGAGGATGAAACCGCCGACTCGCCCACCGCGAAGCCCGCCGAAGAACCGGCGTCGGAGCCGTCGGACGAACCGGAGGACGACGTTCTGGTGCTGGACCCGTCCATGCTCGTCCCCGAACCCGAGCCGGCGGCCGAACCGGAAGCAACCGCCGAACCGGAACCGGTCATCGAACTCGCTCCTGTCCTGGAACCGCCGCCGGTTGTCGTGATTCCGACCCAGATCCCAGCCCAGATTCCGGCACCCATCCCCGCGGCGGTTCCCGCTTCGATGACCGACCTCGTGGCACCCGCCGCCGCCGCCGCCGCCGCGTCCTCGGTCGATAACCTGGTACGCACCCTGGCCGCCGGCCGAAGCACGCAGGTCTATGCCGCAGGCCCCACCATTGAAGACCTGGTGCGGGAGGAAGTTCGGCCATTGCTGAAGGAATGGCTCGACACCCATCTGCCGCCGATGGTGGAACGCCTGGTTCGACTGGAGATCGAGCGCGTCGTCGGCCGCGTCGTCCCCTAACCTTCCCACCATGCATGGCCTCCAGCGGCATTCGCCCGAGGCCGCGGGAGAGCCCCATGACCCTGGACAAGACGTTCGTTCCCGCTGAAATCGAACCCCGCCTGTATGAGGGGTGGGAGGCGTCAGGCGCATTTGCCTGCGATCCGCTGTCCAACGCCGATCCGTTCACCATCATGATCCCGCCGCCGAACGTCACCGGCAGCCTGCATATGGGCCATGCGCTGACCTTTACGGTGCAGGACACCTTGATCCGCTGGCGTCGCATGCGGGGGCGTGATGCGCTCTGGCAGCCGGGAACCGATCACGCGGGTATTGCCACGCAGATGGTGGTCGAACGCCTGCTCGCCGCCGAAGGCATCGACCGGCGCGACCTGGGGCGAGACAAATTCCTGGAACGCGTCTGGCAGTGGAAAGCCGAATCCGGCGGCACCATCACCCGCCAGCTTCGCCGCCTCGGGTCGTCCCTGGACTGGCCGCGGGAGCGGTTCACCATGGATGACGGGCTGTCGGCGGCGGTGCGAGAGGTCTTCGTGACCCTGCATCGCCAGGGCCTGATCTACCGCGACCGCCGCCTGGTCAACTGGGACCCCAAGCTGCAAACCGCGATTTCCGACCTGGAAGTAGAAAACCGAGAGGTCCGGGGCTCGCTCTGGCATCTGCGCTACCCGATCGAGGGCGAGCCAGGCCGCTTCATCGTCGTGGCCACCACGCGGCCGGAGACCATGCTGGGCGATACCGCCGTCGCGGTGCATCCGGACGATGAACGCTACCGCGATCTGGTCGGACGCTTCGCCATCCTGCCTTTGGTCGGGCGGCGCGTGCCGATCGTGGCGGACACCTACTCGGACCCGGAGAAGGGCACCGGCGCGGTGAAGATCACGCCCGCGCATGATTTCAACGATTTCGGCGTCGGCCAGCGACACGACCTGCCGATGCCGTCGGTGCTGGACAAGCAGGCGCGCGTCACCCTGGCGGAAATCGCCGACGCGCTGACCGTGGTGGACGGCATCGCCGATCCCGATTTCGTGCGCGGCTTGGACGGGCGGGACCGCTTCGACGCCCGCAAGGCCATCGTGGCCGAACTGGAACGCCTGGAACTGGTGGACAAGATCGAGCCGCACACCAACCAGGTGCCGCATGGCGATCGCGGCGGCGTGCCGGTGGAACCGCTGCTTACCACGCAATGGTACTGCAATGCCGCCGTCCTGGCGAAGCCGGCCATCGAGGCGGTGGAATCCGGCAAAACCGTGTTCGTGCCCAAGCAGTGGGAAAACACGTTCTTCGCCTGGATGCGCGATATTCAGCCCTGGTGCATTTCCCGCCAACTCTGGTGGGGGCATCGCATCCCCGCCTGGTACGGCCCGGACGGAGAAGTCTTCGTCGCCAAGGACGATGCCGGGGCGGCGGAACTGGCCCTGGCGCATTACGGGCGCATCGAACCGCTGGTGCAGGACGAGGATGTCCTCGACACCTGGTTCAGCTCGGCTTTATGGCCGTTTTCCACCCTGGGCTGGCCCGAACGGACACCGGAGGTGGACCGTTACTATCCCGGCGACGTGCTGGTGACCGGCTTCGACATCATCTTCTTCTGGGTTGCCCGGATGATGATGATGGGGATCCATTTCATGGGCGATGTGCCATTCCGCACCGTCTACATCCACGGCCTGGTCCGCGATGAGCGCGGGCAGAAGATGTCGAAGTCCAAGGGCAACATCATCGACCCGCTGGAACTGATCGACAGTTTCGGCGCCGACGCGCTGCGTTTCACCATCTGCGCGCTGACCGGACCGGGCCGCGACGTGAAGCTGGGTGCCGCCCGCGTGCAGGACTACCGCAGCTTCGTGACCAAGCTGTGGAACGCCGCGCGGTTCTGCGAGATCAACGCCATCGTGGTGAACAAGGACTTCGATCCGGCGACCGCCACGCTCCCGCTGAACCGCTGGCTGCTGGATGCCAGCAACACCGCGGTGGCCGAGGCCGGCGTCGCCCTGGAAGCCTATCGGTTCGACGAATATGCCGCCACGGCCTACCGATTCGTCTGGAACACCTATTGCGACTGGTTCCTGGAATTCGCCAAACCGGCTCTGGCGCCTGGGGCAGACCCCGTCGCCGCCGCCGAAGTACGCGCCACGGCCGCCCATGTGCTCGGCACCATCCTGCGCCTGCTGCACCCGGCGATGCCCTTCGTGACCGAGGAATTGTGGGACCGTTTCGGCTATGGGGAG
This sequence comes from Asaia bogorensis, assembly GCA_945861095.1. GTDB lineage: Bacteria > Pseudomonadota > Alphaproteobacteria > Acetobacterales > Acetobacteraceae > Rhodopila. The sequence goes on from CAMATI010000030.1 coordinate 8,670, forward strand.
GCGTGCAGCCTGATCGGCACGTCCTGGCCGCAACCGGATGTGGTCGCCGATGCCGCCGCGGCACGGGCTGAACTGGATTGGGTGGTGCGCTTGATCGGCCTCGTCCGCTCGGTCCGCAATGAGATGAACGTGCCGCCCGGAACGCCGGCGCCGGTGCTGCTGCGCGACGCCGCGCCAGAGGCCGCATCCCGCGCCGAACGCTGGATCGACGCGATCCGCCGCCTGGCCCGCGCGTCCGAGGTGCGGGTGCTGGAGGGCGACATGCCGAAAGGCTCCGCCCAGGCGGTGCTGGACGAGGCAACGGTGATCCTGCCGCTCGCCGGCCTGGTCGATCTGGACGCCGAACGGGTCCGGCTGGGCAAGGAGCGCGAGAAGGCGGCCGGAGAAGCCAGGAAGGTCCAGCAGAAACTGTCCAACGCCGATTTCGTGAAGCGGGCGCCGGAAGACGTGGTGGAGGAAAACCGCGAACGCCTCGCCGGATATGAGCGGGAGATGGAGCGGCTGGACGCGGCGTTGGCGCGGTTGGCGTAGCGCGGTTCGGCCGACACAGACATATTGGCACCGCTCGGCGGCGTTGCCATGCTGTCTGTGTTCCAGTTCGGCGGTCGTGTGCTGATCACGCTGTTTACCGACGCATCGTATTGCGCGAAGACCCGGATCGCCGCCTATGCCGCGTGGGCGAAAGCGGATGGGCGCACCGTGCGGCATGCCGGACCCTTGTGCGTCAGGCCAGGGGATCCCATCGCGAAGCCAAGCGAAAGCCTGTCGTGGCGGCGGGCGTTGATGCCGACCGCGTGACCGATGGGCCGGCGCGTTGCATAGGGCGCGCCTCGGCGATGGCAGACGAACCCCGCGGATCCAGTCCGCGGTAACGCCATCCGAGCCGTTACGTTCTGTTGGCCGTCAGGCAGGACTACGGCGCCTCGCCATGCTTTTGCATGATGATCAACGCGCGCCGAAGCCGCTGCACGCCGCCACGGACATGGCCGTGCGCACATAGGCTTTCCCCCTGCCGCGACAGGTCGGCGACTTCATGCGGCGGCGGCGCGACGGACGCTGCGATCAGAACCCCCAGCCGATCGCGCAACTGCGCGCAATATTCTTGCGTATCGGTCATCAGTTCCGGCAGCGGTGCCTGGGCGCCAAGCGGGACGGCGCTTGCGAGGACGATGGCGGCCAGACCGCAGGTTCGGACGAGGGGGTTCATCACTCCCAGCATACCGGAACCGGACCGTCGAACAGGTGGTATCCGGGTGACATTTCCGACAGATTTGCCCACGGCCTCCTCGATATTGCCGGGTTTGACCCAGCAGCCCGCGCATCGACGGACTGGGAGCGGGCTGGGGGACCAAAACCGGCTATGACGGTCAGGGGACGCCTATGGGTCATGGTTTCCGCCGGTTGGTAGCCGCACGCAATCGGGTGTCGTTTCCCTCAATACCCCAGCGCGCATATCGGTCGACGACGGGGCGGCCGGTATCAGCCATCGGCGCTCCCGATGATTGGCAAGCTCAGCACCGCTCGCAATCCTGGCGAGGCGTCCTCCAGCCGCAATGTTCCGCCGTGCAATTGCGCGACGGCGGACACCAATGCCAGCCCCAGCCCGGACCCCGGGGTGCTGCGCGCCGTCTCGCCGCGGAAAAACCGCTCGGTCGCACGTTGCCGATCGGTGGGCGGAATGCCGGGGCCTTGGTCGCTGACCTCGATCCGCACCGCATCCCGGTCGGATCGCGCGCGCAGCCCGACGACGCCCTGGTCGGGAGAAAATTTGACGGCATTGTCCAACAGATTGGCCACTGCCTGTTGCAGCATCGCCCCGTCGCCATGCACCAGCAATGCGCCGGACAGATCGACCACGAGTGTGACCCCGCGTTCCTCGGCGACCGCTTCGTATAATTCGGCGATATCGGACAGCAATGGCGCCACGTCCAGCCGGACGAAGGATGCGCGCCGGGAGCCGGCCTCGATTTCCGCGATGCGCAGCAGGGCCTGGAAGATGCCGACAATATGGTCGAGATCGGCGATCGCCCGTTCGATCGCCGCGTGCAGGTCTTCCGGCGTGCGCGCGTGGGACCCGGCATCCTCCAGCCGCGTGCGGGCGCGGGTGATCGGGGTGCGCAGGTCGTGGGCGATGGCGTTCGATACCTGGCGCACGCCTTCCATCAACCGCCCGATGCGATCCAGCATCTCGTTGATCACGTCCGCGAGTTGATCCAGTTCGTCGCCGCGCCCGGACAGCCTGACCCGTTGGCTCAGGTCCCCGGCGGCGATGGCCGTGGCGGTGGCGGAGACATTGGCCAGGCTGCGCTTGAACAGGTTGCGCACCAGCAGCGCCCCGCTGGCCGCCATCACGGACACGATCAACAGCGACCACAGCAACGCATCGGTCACCAGAGTGCGCAGCAGAGCGCGTACATGCACGTCACGACCGATGAGCAGGCGCAGATTAGGCGGGATGTCATAGACCCGGACGCGGGTCAGGGTTCGCATCCCGGCGCGCTGCACCGGCAGTTCGAAATACGGCCCGGCCTGGTCCACCCGCGCCGGCCAGGCGATCAGGTTCCCGGCGAGATATCGCCCGGTCCCATCGACCAGCAGATAGACCGCGTCGCCATCGACATTCTGCGCCAGCCGGTCGTCTATGGTTAGCATCAGACCGGGCAGGCCGGCTTGCGTCCAACGGTCGGACAATCCCTGCGCATCGGCCTGGATTTCGGTCTCGGTCTCGCGGTCCAGCAATCCGGCGGTCGACCACCAGATGAACGAGGTCAGGGCCAGGGCGCTGAGGGCCAGCAACACCGCGTAGATGGCGGCGAAGCGGACGCCGGCCGAACGGAGCAGCCGGGTGTCGATCATGCGCTATGCGGCACGGGGCCGATCACGCGTTTCGGGTCCGACGCCGGTCTGAACACACCCGGCCATCCGCGCCACCCCCGCTCGGCGGGTTCCCGGGAAGGAGCGACGCCGGTCACACCGGTTCGGCACGCAGCATGTAACCGGCGTTGCGCACCGTGTGGATCAAGGGGGTCTTGAACGGTTTGTCGACCTTCTGACGCAGGCGGGAGACATGCACGTCGATCACATTGGTCTGTGGGTCGAAATGGTAATCCCAGACGCCTTCCAGCAGCATGGTGCGAGTCACGACCTGTCCGGCATGGCGCATCAGATATTCCAGCAGGCGGAATTCGCGCGGTTGCAGGTCGATCTTCCGGCCTGCTCGCTTCACCTGGCGGGACAACAGGTCCAGTTCCAGGTCTTCAACCTGCAGTTTCGTCACCGGGCCTTCGGACTTGCCGCGACGGGTCAGCGCTTCCACCCGCGCCAGCAGTTCAGTGAAGGCGAACGGCTTGGTCAGGTAGTCGTCGCCGCCGGCTTTCAGGCCCTTCACCCGCTCATCGACATCGGCAAGGGCGGAGAGAATCAGCACCGGGATGGGGTTCTTCTGGGCGCGCAGGGTCTCCAGGATTTTTATCCCGTCGATTCCGCCCGGCAGCATGCGGTCCAGCACGACCGCGTCGAAGGCCTCGCTGGCCGCCATGAACATGCCGTCGCGGCCGTTATCGGCGTGTTCCACCACGTGCCCCGCTTCTTTCAGGCCACGGACGACGAATCCGGCAACGTCCTTGTCGTCTTCCACCACCAGGATACGCATCGTACTCTCTCCGTTCCGGCGAATATGAATTGGCGGAAGCAATGACCGATGGCGTCCCCTCACCATCATTGCGGGGCTTGACCCGGCAATGACGAGGCGGCGGTGCAACGGTCGATCTTTCAGCCGTTTGCCATAACGCTGTTGGTCTAGTTACCTATGCCGAAAATGTTCCGCACGATAGGCCGCTGGCGACCCGATCCCACCATTATCGATGATGCGCGGCATCAGAAGCGGTTTCATGCTGACTGGAAACGGCAAACCGCTCTGGCGCCATGTTTGATCGCATGATTCACACGTTGCTACGGTCCGCTCATCGTGATCATGCCCTAGCCCGCCTGCTCCGTCGGTCGCCGGCCGACGGTCACCGGCACGTCGATGTCGCGGCCCTGGCGCCGGATCACCACCCGGGCATTGTTGCCCGGCGGCACGGCGGCGACCGAGCGGATCAGGCCGCGCGCGGTTTCGATACGCTCCCCATTGATCGACACCACGATGTCTCCGGGCCGGATCCCGGCGCGTCCGGCCGGACCGGCACGATCCAGGTTGGCGATCAGCACCACGCCTTCCCGCTCCTCCACCGAAACGCCCAGCCAGCCGCGCTGCATCGATCCGGTCGACCGCAACTGGTCCACCACGGACCGGACGGCGTTGCTGGGAATCGCGAAGCCGACCCCGACCGAAGCGCCGGTGGGGGAAACGATCACCGAGCTGACGCCCACCACCTGACCGGCCATGTTGAACACCGGCCCGCCCGAGTTGCCGGGATTGATCGGCGCATCCAGTTGCAGGAAATTGTCGAACGGTCCCGACCCCAGATCCCGCCCGCGCGCCGACACGATCCCGGCGGTGACGCTACCGCCCAGGCCGAACGGATTGCCGGCCGCGAGGATCCAGTCCCCGACCTCCACAGACTGGGAATCGCCCCAGATGACCGAGGGCAACCCGGACACGCCGGCGACCTTGATCACCGCGATGTCGGTCAGGTCGTCATTGCCGATCACCTGGGCGGGAAACTGCCGGCCGTCGGTCATCTGCACCATGATGCGGCTGGCGCGCCCGACGACATGGCTGTTGGTCACGATGATGCCGGACGGATCGACGATGAAGCCGGACCCGGCGCCGATCGTCTGTTCCTTGCGGTTGCCGTAGCGGCGCTTGAATTCCCGCCCCATCGGCGTATCGCGCAATTCCGGCGGCAGTTCGGCCAGCAGGTCCCGGCCGGATGTCTGCTCGGTGACCGCGATGTTCACCACCGCCGGCATCACCTGCTTGACCAGGGGCGAGAAACTGTCGGGCGTGCCGCGCGCGATCGCGCCACCCGGCGCGCAGGCGGCAAGCAAGAGGAGCAGACCGAGGACAATGCCTCGGCCCGGGGATGTTCTGACTGACATGACCAGCAGATGGCATGCGCCATGGCCGGCAACAAGAATTCCGCGCATCGGTTTTGTCAGTTTTGCACCGTTCGGCCCCCATCTTCGGGCCAGTTATGTTTCGGATAGCGGCCACGCATATCCCGGCGTGCATCCGCCCAGGCGCCTTTCCAGAACCCGGCCAGATCGGCGGTCACCGCGATCGGCCGGCCCGCGGGCGACAGCAGCGCCAGCCGCAGGGCGATCCGCCCTCCGGCCAGCAACGGTGTCGTCGCCAAACCATAGTAGTGCTGCGCCCGCGCCGAAGCCAGCGGCACCGGCTGCGTGTAATCGACCGAAGCGCGCCCGCCTGGCAGCGACAGATGCGTCGGCACATCGCGATCCAACCGATTGGCCAGCGCCCAGGGCAGCAATCCGCGCAGCAGGCCCGGCAGGTCCAGGCGTGCCAGATCCGCCAGTTTCCCGACCCCGAGCAGGTGAGGGGCGAGCCAGTCGGGGGCAGTGGCGGCCAAGGCGGCATCCGATAGGTCCGGCCAGTCCTGGTCCGGTTCCAGCGCGCGCATCAAACCGACTCGTGCCTGGTATTGGCGGGCATCGTCGGTCCAATTCAGGACCCGCAACCCCTGATCGGCCGCGGCGCGGGCCAGGGCCTCGGCCAGTTGCGCGGGATCGGCCTGCTCGGTGCGGTCGCTCAACACCAGGCTGCCCAGGCGGCGACGCCGGCGCGCCAGCACGGTTCCCGATACGGAATCGAAGCCCGACTCGACGGTTTCCGTCACCCGTGCGGCCAGCGCATGCGGCAATGCGTCCACGTCCAACGGGGCCGCCATGCGGATACGGGCGGACGCCTTGACCTCCATGGACGCAACGACCAGCAGATTGGCATCGGCCAGCTTGTCCGTCCGGGGCAGGCGCGCGCCGCCGCCGCCTGAAAGCCGGAAGGAGCCTGGCTCCCCGCGGCGCTGGGCGATCCGGTCCGGGAAGGCGGCGGCCAGCAGCTTGCCGGGGTCGCCGTCCTCGGCCGGGTCGCCCTGGATGCGCAGGCGACGGCGATACTGGCGCGCGGTCTGGCGGATACGGGACATCGCGCCGCGGTCCGCGGTGGCGTCTCCATGCGCGAGGGCGGCCAGGCGGGATGCGATATCGGCCGGCGCGTCGGGCGCGCGCAGCGGGTCGCGTTCTTCAAGCAGCGCGGCCAGGGTCGCGGCCAGGGCGGCCTCGCCGGCGGTGGTCGCCTCCAGCATCATCGCCGACAGACGGGGGTGTGCGCCGAGTTGGGCCATGCGCCGGCCGGTTGGCGTGATGCGCGCGTCGGCATCCAGCGCGCCCAGTTCGGCAAGCAAGGCAGCGGCGGCCTTCAGCGCCCCGGCTGGCGGCTTGTCCATGAACGACAGCGCGTCCGGCGCGGTGCCCCAGGCGGCGCAATCGAGTACCAGCGACGACAATTCCGCTTCCAGGATTTCCGGCCGGTCGAACGCCGGCAAGCCGCGATGCAGCGCGGGCGACCACAATCGGATCGCCACACCGGGTGCCTCTCGGCCGGACCGCCCGGCGCGCTGTTCGGCGGCGGCGCGCGATATCCGCATGGTGGCCAGCCGGGTCAGGCCGGTGCTGGCATCCAGCCGTGGGGCTCGCCGCCAGCCGCCGTCGACCACGATCCTGACGCCGGGCACGGTCAGCGAGGTTTCCGCGATCGAGGTGGCCAGCACCACGCGACGGCCGTCGGCTGGACGCAGCGCGCGATCCTGTTCGGCTGGCGGCAGATCGCCGTGCAACGGCAGCACCAGCGCGCCGCACCGATCAAGCGCGGTCTGGGTGCGACGGATTTCCGCCATGCCCGGCAGGAAGGCGAGGATGTCGCCGTCGTGTTCGGCCAGAGCGGCGCGGATCGCCCGGGCCATTGCCTCGGGCAGGTCGCGGGGGCCTTGGATATCGCGCGGGGTGTGGTTGATGGCGACCGGGAACATCCGCCCGGCGCTCTCGATGACAGCGGCGTTCATCAGGCCGGCCAGACGCGCGCCATCGGCGGTGGCGGACATCGCCAGCAGGCGCAACTCCGGCCGCAGTTGCCGTTGCAGGTCCAGGCAAAGCGCCAGGGCCAGGTCGGATTCCAGGGAGCGTTCGTGGATTTCGTCCAGCAGTACGGCGGCAATGCCGTCCAAGCCCGGGTCGGATTGCAGGCGCCGGACCAGCAGGCCCTCGGTCACGACCTCTATCCGCGTGGCGGCGGACATGGCGCTGTCGATCCGGGTGCGGAAGCCGGCGGTGGTGCCCACCTGTTCGCCCAGCAGTGCTGCCATGCGGGTGGCGGCGGCGCGGGTGGCCAGTCGGCGGGGTTCCAGCATGAGGATACGCTGGTCGCCTCGCCATGGCGCATCCAGCAGCGCGAGCGGCACGAGCGTGGTCTTTCCGGCACCCGGCGGGGCCACGAGGATGGCGTTGCGCCCCTGGACGAGGGTGTCCGTCAACGCCGGCAGGGCATCGGTGACGGGCAGGTCGGGGAGGTCTGGGCGTGGTGGCATTCGGCGCGGTTATGCCGGGTCTGGGCGGTAATGGCGAATGGGCGACCGATTCCCCGTCTGGAAGGCTGAAAACCGGCGCGATTGGTCACGCATGGAGCGTTGATTCTGGAGCGATTTTCGCCGCTCCGCCGGGTTGGGCGTGATCATGCCCAACCCGGCCGTGTCGATCAGAACTCGAGCAGACCCAAGGTGATTGAGGGAATCTCGGGCATACCTGGCGGTTTGACGGATATAACGCCCAGACCGGGGGCGGTGGCGCTGACCAGAACCTCCAGTGAATCATTCTTCTTAAGTTCCATACCCGCCAGAGTCAGCAGCGTGCCCGAGAACTTCGGCGTGGCAATGGTCAGCATCGCATTCGAATGGGCCACGTCCTTGCCGTTGACGCGCAGCCACAGATAGACCTCTCCGGTGCCGGTTCCGCCCGCCTGCGCCACCGCGTTGACGGTATAGAACCCGCCGCGCTGCATCACGACCTTGGAGCCGTCCAACTTGAACGCGCTGTTCGCGTCCCCGGTCAGCTTGAGGGTGATCTGAGCGTTCGCCTTGTCCACGACCTGGTTTTCGGTGCTGTAGAGGGCCGCGATCGTGCCGGCCATGGCGGTCGTGTTGGCGGTGGCGAGGATCAGTCCCGCCGCGATGGTTGTCAGGAACGTCTTCATCGTTTACTCCGTCAGTATCAGCATAGTTCAATTCGGTGGATCGCACTGCCCGGATCCGAAAAGGCTGGCGGGTCTCTATCTGGAGTATTCTTTCAGTAGGATTTCGACGGCGGGGTGTTCGCCGGATGCGATGGGGTGCGATTTGCGCAGCGAACCACGCGGCTATTGCGTCGTGCATATGGGGTTGCGCCGAGCGGCGCAGCATGGTTTGTGCGTGGCTGCGGCCCGCGGGGAGAACCGCACGGTAGCTATGGCTGCCCGTCTGCCACAGTGGCACCCTATTTCGCCAACCCACCCACCGCTCGGCGGAACCCGATCATTTTGACATGCCGAGCGCCGTCTCGTGCTGTTTTTGACGCTTTTTTCGCCGGTTGTTTGACGCCGCGCCGGGTATCACGCGCCCGTAGCGATCGGCCGTGCTTCGTTGTGCCCCGATCGGAAAATCGCCGAAACGGCAACGACTTAAGGAATGCGGGAGACCCGAACATGAGACAGGTGACCGTTCTGGTATTGCGGGATCGACTCAACAGTAAACCGGACCGAAGTTTGACCGAGCCAGCAGGCTTGATCCGCGACGCATCGTCGGGGGTGAGGGCACGACATGAGCGCGGAATTCGACCGAAATCCCAACGATGGACGCCGTGAGATGACCATGGACGTCCATAACGAGGACCTCGACGATGAAAATGCCTACCGGCAGCGCCAGACAACGATCATGCCGACACGATATGGCCTTACGCTCAGGATCGTGTTTCTGCTGCCTGGGTGTGACCGTTGCGCAATGCCGGAAACCGAGCCGGATCATGCGGAGACGGGGCAGGGCGCCGATGCCGACGATGTTGGGTTCGAATTGGTGATCTCGCTGCACCGGTCCGACTTCGGGACCGTAGGTCACCGTGGCATGCGAGATCATTGCGGCAATGCCGCGACCAAGGCATTCGCCGACAAATTGCTTGCTGCGGTGCTGCCGATTGCTGGAAGCGAATACCCTGGCGACAATCCGTATGCCCATGTGTCGGTCATAGAGCGGAATGATCTGGCCGCGATGGTCGAACTGGACTTTATCGGCAACGGGCTTGACCCAGGTCGGTTACTGGATCCGGCTTTACAGGGGCTGATCTGTCAGGCCGTCGCCGATGTCATTCTGTCTTAATGCCTGGTCCAGATCGATGCTTCGACGCGGCGTGGCCAGATTTTCCTGGTTCGGCAACAAATGCAACGCTATGTCGGACTACCGGGCGGTGTCGATTGCGGCATCCGCCTCGCTGGATGGATCGCATCACGAAGGCAACGGTTCGTGGCCGGACGTGAACGCCTGTATGTTTGGCGTCTGCCCGCCGGACGCGGAATGCTCAAAGGACAGCCGACCCTGAGGTTATAAAACCGGGCTAAAGTGAAATTGGTATCCGCGAACTTCCACCAGGAGTGGGACGATGAGCGACAATCATCCGACGTTAAAGAATGATCGGACATCATCTTCTGAAACCGATGAACCCGGACAATTGATTCCACACGGCACGACAGAAGCGACCGGACCAAGACTGGTGTGTCTGTTGGTCGGGATGATCCTGGGCGGCCTGCTCATGGGTCTTTGGTGGATGCTGGCCGGCCTGGTATTAGGACGCGGCTGATCCCCACGGAACGTCGGATCGCGTCGGCGGGCAGGGCGCGGTGCGCCCGTTGGGTTCGGGGGTTGCATCGTGATGTGCCGTCATCGGGTCCAGCCGCCGATCGAAACGATATCGTGCGCTGGGTGCGGGTCGTCCCGGTCTGTCGCATCGCCCTTTTGCAACGCCGGCGGCGGCAATGAAAGCCGCCGGCGGCCGGGTTACTCCGACTTTATGTTCCGTTCCCGGATCAACACCCCGAACCGGTCGTAGTCTTTGCGTAGAAGTTCTCCCAGTTGTTCCGGCGTCGTGATCAGCGGGAACTGTCCGATCTTTGGCAGCAGGGACGCCATCTCGGGTGACGCGGCGATCGTGTTGATCGCCTTCGCCAGCTTGCGAATGATCGGCTCTGGCGTTCCCACCGGAGCGAACAGCGCGTTCCAGGGCACGAAGTCGGCATCCGGATAGGTTTCGGCAAAGGTCGGAATTTCGGGATATTCGGGGTGGCGGCCACCCGTCACGGCCAGGAGCCGGACCTTGCCGGCCCGGACATGCGTGGCCACCGTCGGGTCCGCGAACATTTGCACCACACCCGCCAGCATGTCCTGCAGCGCCTCGGCACTGCCGCGATAAGGTACATGCAGGATCGAAATCCCGGCCGACCGGTTCAGCGCCTCGGCGATCAGATGTCCGGTCGAGCCGATTCCGGATGACGCGAGGCTCAATTTTTCGGGATAGGCCTTGGCGTAGGCCACCATCTCTTTCAAGTTGGCGACCGGGACCGACGGGTGGATCGACAGCATCATCGGATACCAACTGAACGCCGCGACCGGCACCATGTCCTTCACCGGGTCGTAGGCGACTTTGCGCAGGTGCGGGACCGCGACGATGGACGGACTTGGGGTCGCGATGAAATTATAGCCATTGGGCTGCATCTTGATGCCGGCCTCTATCCCGATGGCCCCCCCGGCGCCGCCTTTGTGTTCCAGCACGAAGGGCTGGCCCAGGGCGCGGTGCAATGGCTCCATGTACGGGCGCACGGCGTTGTCGGTCCCGCCGCCGGGCGCGAAATTCAGCAGGATGCGAACGGGGCGGTCCGGCCATGTGGCTTCGGACTGAGCCAAGGCGGTGGACGCAAGACACGCCAGGCCGGCAGCCAGGCAAAGGCGTCGCAGTACGGACATGGTCGCTCCCTTGTGTTTTCTTGTTCGCGATTAGTGCGCGAAACCGCCATGTCCGCAAGATGGCGGCCAATCCCGCGCTGGGTCCATACTTGCCCTTCCGCCGCGCAAGCCGCTCTATGCCTTCCACCAACCAGGGGACCACACAAACATGCCAGGACGCTTCGACGGACGGGTAGCAATCGTAACGGGCGGGGTGTCCGGCATCGGCGCCGGCATCGCCGCACGCCTCGCATCCGAGGGTGCACGCCTGAGCCGCTGGGACATGGACGCCGAGCGTCTGGCGCTGGCGGGCGCGGCCCACGTGGTCGCCTTGGACGTCACCGACCCCGACGCGGTGCAGCGCGCCGCCGATGCCACGGAAGCGGCGCTCGGCAAGATCGACATTCTCGTGACATCCGCCGGCATCACCGGGCCCAACCACACGACCTGGGACTATCCGGTCGCCGCCTGGGACCGCGTCATCGACGTCAATCTGAAGGGCGTCTTTTACTGCAACCGCGCCGTGGTGCCGGCCATGCAGCGAAATGGATATGGGCGGATCGTCAACATCGCCTCGATCGCGGGGAAGGAGGGCAATCCCAACGCGTCCGCCTATTCCGCGTCCAAGGCCGGGGTCATCGGCCTGACCAAGGCGTTGGGCAAGGAGTTGGCGGCGAGCGAAATCCGCGTCAACTGCGTGACCCCGGCCGCGGTGAAGACGCCGCTGTTCAGCCAGATGACGCAGCAGCAGATCGACTGGATGTTGTCGAAAATCCCCATCGGCCGGTTTGGAGAAATCGAGGAAGTGGCGTCGATGGTCTGCTGGCTGTCCAGCGAGGAATGCGGGTTTTCGACGGGCGCGGTGTTCGACATTTCGGGCGGTCGCGCGACATACTGACGTCGATTGCCCAGATCGTGGCAAAGGGTGTCTCGCTGGCGGTGCAACCCGATCATGGCGGGCGCGATCGCGCTATGCATCGCAATGGAAAGCCGCTTTGGTCTTTTGTCTTGCCGAACGCTTCACACGCGGGTCCGCTCCGCTCAAAGTGATCACGCTCTAACGGGGACGCATCATGGACACCGAAACCCTGGGCTTCATGCCCGCCACCGAACTCGCCGAACTGATCCGCACGAAACAACTCTCGCCGGTCGAGTATATGCGTGGCCTGCTGGATCGCATCACGGCGCTGGACCCGAAGGTCAACGCCTTCGCGTATCTGGCCGCGGACCAGGCGATGGACGCGGCGCGCAAGGCGGAAGCCGATTTGTCCAGCGGCAAGCGGATCGGAAGGCTGCATGGCGTGCCGGTCACCATCAAGGACCTGGCGATCACCAAGGACATGCCGACCCAAAGCGGCAGTCTGATCTTCAAGGGCAACCAACCGGGCGAAGACACGCCCGTCGTGCCGCGGTTGCGGGACGAAGGCGCGATCATCCTGGGCAAGACCACGACATCCGAATTCGGCTGGACCGGCGTGTCGCACAGCCCGCTGACCGGCATTACGCATAACCCGTGGAAGCATGGCTACAACGCGGGCGCGTCGTCCGCCGGCGCGGGCGCGGCTTCGGCCGCCGGGTTCGGGCCGTTGCACCAGGGCAGCGACGGGGCGGGCTCGATCCGCATGCCATCGCATTTCTGCGGCGTGTTCGGGATCAAGCCGAGCTTCGGGCGGGTGCCGTATTATCCGGTGAGCACGGGGGATATGACGTCGCATATGGGTCCGATGACCCGCACCGTGGCGGACAGCGCACTGATGCTGGAGGTGATGGCCGGGCCGCATCCGCTGGATTACACGACGCTGGAGGCGGGACCCGCCAATTACCTGCAACGCCTGCAAGAGGGCATCAAGGGCAAGCGCATCGCCTACAGCCCCGATCTGGGTCTGGCGCGGGTCGATCCCGATGTGGCGGCGCTGGTGAAGGCCGCCGTCGACCGGTTCACGGCCCTCGGCGCGACGGTGGAGGAAGTGAAGACCCCCTGGGCCGCACCCGGTCCGGACCTGATCCGCTTCTTCTGGTCCGCTCATATGACGCGCCTGAAGCCCTATCTGGCGGAATGGGAATCGCGGATGGACCCGGGCCTGGTGGCCTGCATCAAGGCCTCGGACAACGTGTCCATCGCCGATTACCAGGCCCAGCGGGAACGGAAGATGGCGTATGTGGCGGGCATTCATCGGTGGTTCCAGGATTGGGACTTCCTGCTGACCCCGGCAGTGTCGGTAGCCGCCTTCCCGGCCGAGAAACTGATGCCCGACCATTGGCCACACCATGAATGGGACTGGGTGAGCTGGGCGGAGTTCTCCTATCCGTTCAACATGTCGTGGAACCCCGCCGCCAGCGTGCCGTGCGGATTCACCGCGGATGGACTGCCGGTGGGCTTGCAGATCGTCGGGCGCCGGTTCGACGATCTGGGCGTGTTGCAGGCCTCCGCGGCGTTGGAGGCGGTGCAACCCTGGGCGGACAAGCGGCCCGCGTTGGTTTGATCTGAGGGGCGGCATCGGGGCGACCCGGTGCCGTCGATCCTGTCCTGGGCGCACTGTATGCCCGGGCTGCGCGGCGAACCGCGATGCCGTGGCACGCCTTGTCAAACCGGAAATAAGCACCGATTTTCAGCCAGCGAAACGCGACCAACGCGCTCCGGGAAGGAAAACCGTCAAGATGGCAAGCAAGATCCGTGTCGGCATGGTTGGCATCACGCCCAACCGAGGCTTCTCCTCCATCGCCCATATGCCGGCCCTGCAAGGCCTGCCGGATTTTGAGATCGTTGCCGTCTGCACCACGCGCCAGGAATCCGCCGATGCCGCTGCCAAGCATTATGGCGTGCCGTTGGCCTTCGCCGATCCGGTGAAACTGGCGCAACACAAGGACGTCGATCTGGTGACGGTGTGCGTGAAGGTGCCCGACCACCTCGACCCCGTCATGGCCGCCATCGACGCCGGCAAGCACGTCTATTCCGAATGGCCGCTCGGCCGGAACACCGCGGAAGCCACCCGGATGTACGAAGCGGCGGAGGCCAAGGGCGTCCGCCACGCGGTGGGCCTGCAAGGGCGGGTGTCGCCGGCCATCTGCTATGTCCGCGACCTGATCCGGCAGGGCTATATCGGCAAGCCGCTGTCCGGCACATTGTTTGTCAACGCGGCGAACTGGGGCGCCAGCCTGGACCGGTCTTACCAGGCCGATTTTGCCAACGGCGCCAACCTGATGACGATCACCGGCGGGCATAACCTGGACGCGCTGTGTTTCTGCCTGGGTGAGTTCCGTGAATTGTCCGCCTTCGCCGTCAGCCAGCGGGACACGATCCCGGCCGACGACGCCGGACGTGCCATTCCGAAGGACGTGCCCGACCAACTCGTCGTCAGCGGGATCACCGACAGCGGCGCCGTCGTTTCCGCCCAGGTGCGCGGCGGCATGACCCGTGGCCAGGAATTCCTGTTCGAGATCCATGGCTCCGAGGGCGATCTGGTCCTGTCCGCCACCATGCGCGCGTCCACCCAGCGGCAGGAACTGTGTGTGCAGGGTGCGCAGGGCGGCGCCAAGGACCTGTCGGACCTGGAAGTACCGGCGCAGTACCGCTGGGTTCCGGCCAGTGTCCCCGCCGGTTCGCCCTATAACGTGGCGCAGCTTTACGCCAAATTGGGGGAGGCCATTCGGGACGGCAAACCCGCCGTGCCTGGCTTCGATGCCGCCATTGCCCGTCATCGCATGCTGGATATGATCGTCCGGGCGTCCCAAACCGGGCAAAACCAAACCGGGCAAAACCAGACCGGCCAAAAGCAGACCGCCTGATGCCGGTCGAGGAAGCGATCAAGGCGTTCCTGCTCGCCTTTCCGGCCCTGTTCTCGATCATCAACCCGATCAGCGGCGCCTTCATCTTCCGCGAAGTCACCGCCGTGCGCCCCCCGCGGGAGCGTCAGCGGCTGGCCCGCCTGGTGGCGGTTTATTCGTTCGTCGTGATGATGGTCGCGCTCTGGGCCGGGACCCATCTGTTGCAGTTCTTCGGCGTCAGTCTGGCCGCCTTGCGCATCGGCGGCGGACTGGTCGTCGCGCTGAGTGCCTGGGGACTGTTGAATGCCCCGGAGGTGCGGGAAGCCCAAAAGCAGAAGGAAGCCGCGCCGTCGGAAGGGGCGGAGGATGTGGCGCTGTTCCCCCTGACCATCCCCTTCACCACCGGTCCGGGCACCATGGCGGTGGCCGTCGCGCTGGGGTCGGGGCATCCGCATGGGTTTGGCGGCATGGCCCGCTTCATTGTCGGCGTCAGCCTGGCCGCGCTGGCGATGTCGGTGGTGATCTGGCTGTTCTACCACTTCGCCGACCGGCTGGTGGCGATGATCGGACCGTCCGGCAGCCGCACCCTGTCGCGGCTGTTCGCCTTTCTGCTACTATGCATCGGCGTGCAGATCCTCATCACCGGCGTGGAGGACGTGCTGGGTCCCTTGTTCCACCCCGCCTGATGCGGCCAATCTGTGCGGCTGATTTTGTCACAACAACCGCGAGAGGATCGTTCCATGGCATTTTCGATGTACGACGCGTCGGTGCCGATGTGCACCCAACAACTTGGCTCCCTGATCACCATCATCGACAAGGCGGCGGCGCATTGCGTCGCGAACAAGATCGAGGAAGCGGCGCTGCTGTCCGACCGCCTGTTTCCGGACATGTTCTGCCTGGCGCGCCAGATCCGTCAGGCGACGGATTTCGGGCGTAACGGTCCGGGCCGGCTGGCCGGCGGGGCAATGCCGGAATTCGCCGCCACCGACGACGCCAGCTTCGCCGACGCCAAGACGCGCGCCGAACAATCCCTGGCCTATGTCAAAAGCCTGACCAGGGCGCAGATCGACGGCACCGAGGACAAGGAAATCACCTGGATGGCCGGCAGCAACCAGCGCAGCATGAAGGGGCAGGCCTACCTGCAATATTTCTGCCTGCCGAACTTCTTCTTCCACGCTACCACCGCTTACAACATCCTGCGCCATCGCGGCGTGGCGCTGGGCAAGCGGGACTTCATGGGACCGGCCTGATTGGTGTTGGCCTGATTGGTGTTGGCCTGATTGGTGTTGGCCTAACCCCATCGGACGCGGCGCGGTTCCCATTGAACCGTGCCGCGCGATGACCGCGAAGACTCCCACTCCTCTTGCGGGAGTGGGTTGGGGGGAGGGGGCTCGCCGCAACCCCCAACCCCTTCCCGCAAGGGGAGTGGGAGAAGCGTCTTCAGCCGACATACCGCTCAAAGACCCGAAAACCCGGCGATCCCTGCCCGTCGCGTCGGAAAACGAGCGTTTGGGATAATAATCGGCTATTGACCCCGCTTGGCGTGGGCAACGGCCCATTGCTACACTGCGCACCCGTCCGCGCCGTCCGGCCGCGGCGGACAATCGGCCCGAGCTTCCCGCTCTGGAACGCCCCGAGCATCTCGCTCTGGGATTTCCAGTGCGCCTCGCTCCGGGATTTGAGGAATGTGACACGATGAAGCTGCAGGCCGACCGTGCCACTCTGCTGAAGGCCCTGGCCCATGGCCAGAGCGTGGTGGAACGGCGCAACACGATCCCGATCCTGGCGAATGTCATGATCGCGGTACGGGATGGCAAACTGACCCTGACCGCGACGGATATGGAAATCGCGATCGTGGAGGACGTGCCCGCCAGCACCACCCGTAACGGCGCCTGCACCGCGCCCGCTTCCACCCTCTATGAAATCGTCCGCAAACTGCCGGATGGCGCTCAGGTGGAACTGGATCATCCCGGCGGCGATGCGCAACTGGCTCTCCGCGCCGGCCGCTACGCCACCAGCCTGGTCGTGCTGCCGGTCGAAGACTTTCCCTCCATGACCGCCGGCACCCTGGCCCATCGCTTCAGCCTGTCCGCGCAGACCTTGCGCGGCCTGATCGATCGCACCCGGTTTGCCATCAGCACCGAGGAAACCCGCTATTACCTCAACGGCATCTATCTGCATGCGGTCGAAAGCGATGGCGTGCGGGTGTTGCGGGCCGTCGCGACCGATGGCCATCGGCTGGCGCGGGTGGAGGAGCCTCTGCCCGAAGGCGCCGGATCGATGCCCGGCGTCATCATCCCCCGCAAGACGGTGAATGAACTGCGCAAGCTGCTCGATGAGGTGAATGGCAACGTCGAGGTCGCCCTGTCCGATACCCGCATCCAGTTCCGCGCCGATCAGATCCTGCTGACCAGCAAGCTGATCGACGGCACCTTCCCGGAATACGAACGCGTGATCCCGCGCGGCAACGACAAGGTGCTGCGGGTCGGCAAAAAGGATTTCGCCGATGCGGTCGGACGCGTGGCGGCCATTTCGTCCGAACGCTCCCGCCCGGTGAAAATGTCGCTGGCACGGGATCTGCTGGTGCTGTCCGCGTCCAGCCCGGAACAGGGCACCGCCAGTGAGGAACTGGACGGCGATCACGTCAAATACGACGCCGGTCCGTTGGAGATCGGCTTCCAGGCGCGCTACCTGAACGACATCACCGATCAGATCGGCGATCAGGTCGAATTCCGCTTCGCCGATGGCTCCGCCCCCACCGTGGTGCAGGACGCGGCCGATGCCAGCGCCTTGTTCGTCCTGATGCCGATGCGCGTATAACCCACGCTACGGCGCTCGGCGGCACCGTGGCTGGGCGACGATCGCCCCGGTGGGCCACGTGAGACTGTCGTGGTGGGCCACGTGAGACTATATAGTCCGGCGGTCGCTCTCGCCGGCGGCGCCGCCACCGCATCCGGTAACGGCCTCGCGCGCTTTTCTTATGTGCCGCTGTTTCCCGCGATGGTGCAGGCCGGTTGGGTGGATGGCGGCCAGGCCGGCACCCTTGGCGCCGTCGCGCTTGCGGGATATCTGATCGGCACCCTCGGCGGCGGCCGGGTGGCGCAAGCGATTGGCGTGCCCCGGACGCTCGACCTGGGGATGGCGCTGGTGGTCCTGTCCCTTGCCGCCTGCGCATGGAACGGCGGATTCTGGTGGCTTGTGTCGTGGCGAGGCATGGCCGGCGTCGCGGGTGGCTTCCTGATGGCTCTGGCCGGCCCGGCGACCCTGGCCAGCGTGCCCCCGGAGCGGCGCGGTGCGGCGGGAGGCATCGTCATCGCCGGAGTCGGACTGGGCCTGTCGGGCGGCGCCTTGCTGGTGCCGGCCATGCTGCCGATGGGGCTGGCGGCGACATGGCTGGCCACCGCCGGTGCCGTGTTGGCGCTTTGGCTGCTGGCGCATCGATCCTGGCCGGACATGCGCGTGACCGCCGCGACGCAGGCCGCCCCGCCCCGCGCGATCCTGTTACTGGTGACCTATGGGTTTCACAGCGCCGGCATGGTGCCGCCGATGATCTATCTCGCGGACCTCGCCGCCCGGGGCCTCGGCCTGGGTGTCACCGCGGGAGCCATTGCCTGGCTGCTGTTCGGCCTGGGCGGCATGATCGGCGGCATCGTGAGTGGCCGCGTCGCGGACCGGATGGGCAGCCGCCCGACCTTGCTGGTCTGGATTTTCATCCAGGTCGTGGCCCTGTCGCTGTGCCTGGCGCCGCACCCGGCATTGGTGCTGCCGGCGGCGGCGATTGCCGGGTTCTCGGCCATGGGCACGACGACGGTCACGTTGACGGTCTGTCGGGAGTTCGCGCCCCTGGCCTCGGTTGCCTTGTGGGTGCGCTGCACGGCGATATTCGGGATCGTGCAAACCGCGGTGGCGTTCGCGCTGGCGGCCCTGTTCGCCGCGACTGGGGAGAGCCATCTTGCCGTCTTTGCGGCCGGGGTTGCGTTCTCGGTCGTCGCGCTGGGGCTGACCGCGATGTTGGTGCGCCAGGCCGTGCCCTCCGTCCGATAGGAAGGCGCCGCCGACCGTCACGCCCGCGAGCCGGCATGCGACGTTCGGGTGTCATCGACCGCGACCACTGTCCCCACACATGTCACCGCGGCGCGGTGGCCGATGTGACGCCTCCGCCATCCACGCAGCATTCCGCGACCAGAAAGGCAACCAGGGCGTCCATCGTCTCGTAGTTCGTGCGACAGATCAGCGATGTCCCGCGCCGTTCCTGTGCGATCAGGCCAACGATCAGTAGCGTCTTGAGATGATGCGACAACGTCGATGGCCCAACATCCAGCATCGACTGCAAGCCGCCGACCGGCAGGCCCGGTTCGCCCGCGCGGACCAGCGCGCGATAGATCAATAGCCGGGTCGGGTGCCCAAGCGCTTCGAGGCGGGCGGCTGCGTCGTCGATGTTCACGGTCGACCTCTGAATTCCATAATTCGATATTTCACGTTGAAAGAAATTAAAGCTTGTGGCACGCATGTCGGCAAGCCCCGGGCGCGCGCTGGACGCGATCTATGTCGGCACCGTCAGACAGGACCACCAGCCCCATGTCCACGCGCGCCACCGCCTTGGCCCCCCACCTGCTCGGCCTTTACGTCCTGTTGATGTACGGGATCGCCTATTATGCCGTTGGCACCGCGGCGCCGAGCATGGCGAGGGAATTCGGGGTTGGCGTTTCGGTGGTGTTTGGGTTGATTTCGGTGTCCCTGGTTTTGACCGCCGTTCTTGCGCCGCGATACGGGCGGTGGATGGATCGTTTCGGCGCCGCTCGCGTGCTGGCGATCGGCGCGCTGCTGCGGGCGGGCGCGCTTGCCCTCATGGCCCTGGCCCCCGATCTCTGGCTGTTCGTCGTGGCATTTCTGGCGGTCCAGCTTTTCAGCCAACTGACGGAATACGACGCGACATTCGCCGCCGCGGTCGATGTGGCGGGCGATCGGGCGCGCGTGGCCATGAGCAACATCACGCTGTGGGGCGGCGTGGCATCGACCGTCTTCTGGCCCATCACCACCTACGCCCTGGAGCATATGGCCTGGCGGCAGATGTTCCTGATCTATGCGGCGCTGATGGCGGCGGGCTGTGTGCCGATCGCTCTCCTGGTCGGCAGGCTTCCCACGCAACACAAGGCGCGTTCGGGTTCCGCCGATGGTCCGCCCCCTGATCCGAACCCCGACCCTCCGCGCCAGGCTTCCGGCACATTCGTGCTGCTGGCGATGGCGTTTGCTCTTGGCGGTATTGCCTACAACCTTCCCGTGTTGATGCCGCCGGTCCTGGAGGGTTTGGGGCTGGGCGCCAGCGGCCTGATCGCGGGCATGCTGTTCGGACCGTCCCAGACAGCCGGGCGGTTGTTTGAGTTGCTGTTCGGCCAGCGCCTGCATCCGATCGGCGTGGCCGTGGTCGCGAGCGGGATGGTGGCGCTGTCCTTGGGGGTCCTGCTGTTCGCCGACGGTCTGTGGACCGCGATCCTGTTCGCCGCGTTGTTCGGCGCCGGCGCCGGCGTGGGTTACGTGGTCCGGGGCAGCGTCGTTTTGGCTCTGTACGGAAAATCCAACTACGCCACCTGGCTCGGGCGGCTCGGCTCGGTCCGCTTGGTCGTTTCGGCCATGACCCCGTTCACCTTGTCGCTGGTGCTGGAGCATTCCGGCGCCTGGAGCGTCGTGGCCTTCTGCATGGTCGCGGCGGTTCTGTCGGCTGGGTGCTTTGTTGCCCTCGCGCGGGTGACGCGGCCGGCGAGCTGACCCGGCCCGCGTTGGGTGTGGCATGCTGCCTGTCAGGCGGGCGGGTCTCGCAACGCGCGCGATCCATCGCTGCCCTCCGGCCCGACGTTGGCCTTGCCAGCAGCCATTCTTCATAAGCCAAGCTCGCTGTCAGAGCCAATGCGGATCAGGCGCAGCGTGTCATCGTCCGGCTTCTTATAGATGATCACCAAATCCGGTCTCACATGGCAATCTCGATAGCCAGCTCATTCACCGACCAGAGCATGATCCCGGTAGCGCGTCGCCAAAGGCGCGTCGATCACCAGCGCGTGCAATACCTCGGACACGATCACATCGAGCGTAGCACGATGCCGACCTTTCGCTTCGCGCTTGTCGTCGCGCCTGAACTGCGTCGTGCGCTCAATCTCCCGCACTCAAATCCCGCAGCAGGTCTTCAACTTTCTTGAAGCGGGGCAATTTGCCCTGACGAGCTTCCCTCATGACGGCAATGGTTTCAGCGTTGGGCGTCAACGGCTCGAACGGTAAGGCCTTCTCGACGGCGACACGCTTCAACAACAGCGGAAAGGCATCGGACAGAGAAAGCCCCATGGTCGCCAGTACAGCGGCGGCTTCGGCCTTGGTCGCCTCGTCAATCCGGGCACCGACAACGGAATTCTGGATCTATGGCTGTAATATTTGTGGACTACATCGTAGCCCAATTGCCGCTTATCCTCAAGATAACATCTTGTAGCTTTGCACCCGGCTTATGCGACCCAAAACCCCGCGACTTTAATGCTCCGCCTCTGGCTTATAATTCTTGAATCTTGCCCAGATATACCCTGCTCACGCAAGAATCCGAAAATCCGTAGGATCGATGATCCTGAAATTATCGGTGACCTCATCGCAGTAGGTCTGCCATTTTTCGGGCACTTCATCGCGCAAGAAAGTCAGCATCGCGCGGCCGAAATCCGTGAAATT